>JAQCGN010000047.1 GCA_027730605.1 Actinomycetota bacterium | reverse complement strand
CTTTCCAGCTTTACGTCTGATAACTTCGTCATCAAATCTAATTCCCTTACCCTTGTAAGGATCTTGTTTACGAAGTTTTCGAACCTTAGCAGCAGTTTCGCCTACTGCTTGCTTATCAATTCCTAAGATCTGAAATCTGGTTGGAGATTCAACTTTGAATGAAATTCCAGCAGGTGCCGGAAATATCACAGGGTGAGAATAACCAAGAGCAAATTCCAAGTCATTTCCTTTGGCTGTTACTTTGAAACCAGTTCCAACGATTTCTAAAGTTTTGGAATAACCTTCAGTTACACCTTTAACCATGTTGGCAACCAATGATCTAGACAAACCATGAAGTGCTTTGTTTTTGGTTTCTTCAGTTGCGCGATCTAAAGTAAATGTGCCATCTTCATTTTTCTTGATAGAAATTGTTTCAGGCAAATTAATACTTAATTGTCCTTTTGGTCCCTTAACATCGACTTTAGTTCCAGCGATGTTGATTTCCACACCGTTTGGAACTGTAACAAGTTTTTTACCGACTCTAGACATGATTATTACCAAACGTAGGCAAGGACTTCTCCGCCTACGCCTTTCTTGGAAGCTTGTTTGTCAGTTAGTAATCCAGTTGAAGTAGAAATAATTGCAATTCCTAATCCACCTAAAACTTTTGGTAATGTGTCAGTTTTGGCATAAACACGTAAACCTGGACGAGATACTCTTCTTAAACCAGAAATTGAGCGTTCTCTGCTTGGACCGTATTTGAGATCTAAAACTAAACTTTGTCCAACTTTGGCAGGTTCAGCTTTCCAGCTTCTGATGTAGCCTTCAGCCTGCAAAATTTCGGCAATATTTTTCTTTATTTTGGAATATGGCATAGCCACAGTGTCATGATGGGCTGTGTTTGCGTTACGCAAACGTGCCAACATGTCCGCAATCGGATCTGTCATTGTCATGGCTTTTTAAGCCTTTCTCGTTGTGGTTTCTGATTCGGTTTGAATCAGACCTTCAGCGTTTAGTTTTCTTACCAACTGCTCTTGGTAATACCTGGTAGTTCACCTTTGTGTGCTTTGTTTCTGAAACAAATGCGGCACAAGTTGAATTTTCTATAAACTGCACGTTGTCTGCCACAAGCTCCACAACGGGTGTAGGCCCTAACTTTGAACTTAGGTTTGCGTTGTTGCTTTTGCACGATAGATGTTTTAGCCATTTTTATGCCTCCTTGAAAGGAAAGCCGAGCAATTTAAGCAATGCGCGTCCTTCATCGTTGTTATTTGCGGTGGTGACAACTGTGATGTCCATACCTCTGGTTTTATCAATTGAATCTTGAGGAATTTCAATAAACACAGCTTGTTCGGTTAAACCAAATGTGTAATTTCCGCGACCATCGAATTGTTTTGGTGACAGACCACGAAAATCTCTGATGCGTGGCAAACCAACAGCAAGTAAGCGATCTAAGAATTCCCACATGCGATCTCCCCTAATTGTGGCATGAGCCCCAATTGGTTGGTCTTCGCGAAGTTTGAAGTTAGCAATAGATTTTGTGGCTTTTGCTACAGCTGGCTTTTGACCAGTGATTAAAGTTAAATCTCTAATTGCACCTTCAATTAATTTAGAATCTTTAGCAGCTTCACCGACACCCATGTTCACCACAACTTTGCTTAGTCGTGGGACTTGGTTAACGTTTTTAAAACCAAATTCTTTTTGCAACGCTGGAACTATTTCAGTTGCATAAATTTGTTTTAAACGAGGTGTTACTTTTGCTTGGGTAGCAGTCATTTACAATTCCTTTCCGCTACGTGCTGAAACTCGAACAAGTCTTGTTGATACATAAGTTGTGCCATCGCTGCGTTTCTTTTCAATTTTGTCTCGACGACGTCGGACTCGTGTGGGTTTGTTATCACTTGGATCAACCACCATTAAGTTGCTGGCATCAAGAGGTGCTTCCACAGTTAAAATCCCACCAACTGCTGCACCTTTTTCTGATTGCGCAGCTTTAGTGTGTTTTTTTACTCTGTTTATTCCTTCAACGGTGACAAGACCCTTAATCGGATCAACTTTTAAAACACGACCAGTTGTACCACGGTCTTTACCACTGATTACTTGAACTAAATCACCTTTTTTAATGTGCAGGGAAGCCATTTACAACACCTCCGGTGCTAGAGAAATAATTTTCATAAATCTTTTATCACGAAGTTCTCTACCAACTGGACCAAAAATACGGGTTCCACGTGGTTCGCCATCTTCTTTCAAAATAACGGCAGCATTTTCATCAAAGCGAATATATGAACCATCTGGTCTACGAACTTGTTTAACAATTCGCACCACAACAGCTTTGACAACTTCACCTTTTTTAACAGCACCACCAGGAATGGCATCTTTAACTGAGCACACGATGACATCACCAATGCTTGCGTAACGTCTATGTGAACCGCCCAGCACGCGAATACACAACAGCTCTTTGGCTCCTGTGTTGTCAGCGACTCGAAGTCGTGACTCTGATTGAATCATTTTTTTTCGCCTGCCCTTTACTTAGCTTTTTCTACGACGCTGACCATGCGCCAACGCTTTGTTGCAGAAAGAGGTCTAATTTCCATAATTAAAACTCGATCCCCAATTCCTGCTTCATTCTTTTCATCATGTGCTTTAAATTTCACAGAACGGTTTACCACTTTTCCATAAAGAGAATGTGTGTATTGTTCTTCAAGTTTCACAACAATGGTTTTATCCATTTTGTTTGAAACCACAATTCCTTCACGTGTTTTACGGTTTTTTCTTTCTACAGCGTTACTCATGCAGCACCTTCTGTATCAACAGGTGTGATTCCTAGTTCACGCTCACGCAAAATTGTGTAAATACGAGCAATTTCGGTTTTCACAGTGCGCAGACGACCATGATTTTCCAATTGACCGGTTGCTGACTGGAAACGCAAATTAAACAATTCTTCTTTGGCTTCTTTTAATTTCTTTGTCAAATCTTCATTTGTTTGACCACGAAATTCTTGAGTCTTTGCTGCTTTAGCCATTTATCCCTCCACCAAATCACGAGTAATGATGCGACATTTCATAGGTAATTTGTGCATCGCTCTAAGCAAAGCTTGGCGTGCCACTTTGTCATCAGGAAAAGTAACTTCAAACATCACACGTCCTGGTTTAATGTTTGCCACCCACCATTCAGGGGATCCTTTTCCAGAACCCATGCGTGTTTCGGCTGGTTTTTTAGTTAAGGGACGATCTGGATAAATATTGATCCAAACTTTTCCACCACGTTTTAAGTGTCTAGTCATAGCAATACGGGCTGCTTCAATTTGACGGTTTGTGACATAAGCAGAAGTCAATGCTTGTAAACCAAGATCACCAAATTCAACTTTTGTGCCACCTTTTGCCTTACCTGTTCTTCTGGGGTGGTGTTGTTTTCTGTGGGCAACTCTTTTAGGAATCAACATAATTATTCAGCTGCTCCTTCTGCTGGTACGACAACTTTTTCTGCTGCTTCTTTTTTAGGTTTTCTAGGAGCTTTTGTTTGCTTAGCAACTTGGGCAGCTTGGGCTTGTAATCTTTCTTGTTGTTGACGAGCTTCTTTTTCTGCCTTTGTGACAGGTGCATCACCTTTGAAGATCCAAACTTTGCAACCAATAAGTCCAAAAGTTGTTAATGCTTCATGAAATCCATATTCAATGTTTGCTCTTAAAGTATGTAATGGAACGCGTCCTTCACGGTAGAACTCTGAACGACTCATTTCAGCTCCACCTAAACGACCAGAAACTTGAACTCTGATTCCTTTAGCGCCACCTTTAAGTGCTGATTGCATACCTTTTCTCATCGCACGTCTAAATGAAACACGGCTGGCTAATTGTTCTGCCACACCTTGGGCAACTAATTGGGCGTTTACTTCAGGGTTTTTAACTTCCAAAATGTTTAATTGTACTTGTTTGCCAGTTAGTTTTTCCAGATCAATTCGAATTCGATCTGCTTCTTGACCGCGACGACCAATCACAATTCCGGGGCGTGCTGTGTGAATATCAATGCGAACTCTTTCACGAGTTCTTTCAATGTCAACGTGTGAAATTCCAGCACGTTCCATGCCGGCAGTTAACATTTTGCGAATCAAAATATCTTCTTTTATGTAATCTTGGTAGCGTTCACCTTTTTTGGTTGAATCAGCAAACCATTTACTGGTGTAATCAGAGGTATATCCCAAACGGAAGCCATGTGGGTTAACTTTTTGTCCCATTACTTGGTGCCTCCTTCAGTTTTCTTTTTCGCAGTGGTTTTCTTGGCAGCAGTTTTCTTAGTTGCTACTTTTTTGGCAGGTGCAGCTTTCTTAGCAGCAGTTTTCTTAGCAACATCAGTTGCTGCAACTGTTGCAACACTTGCTACTGCTTTTGGTGCAATAACTTGTTTAGGTTTTGGTTTATTTGATCTACGACCTGGTTTGCGACGAGGAGCTGATCCTTGTGGTTCCAAAATTAAAGTAATGTGAGAAGTTCTCTTAAGAATTGCGTAAGCGCGCCCTTGAGCACGGGGACGAATTCGTTTCATGGTTGGACCTTCATCAACAAAAGCTTCGGCAACATAAAGAGTTGATGGGTCAACGTTTTGATTGTTTTGTGCATTAGCCATGGCAGATTTCAATACTTTGCCAACTGGTTCTGATGCTGCTTGATCAGCAAAACGTAACACAGCTTGTGCTTCACGAGCTGAAAGTCCGCGAATTAAATTAACCACGCGACGAGCTTTCATCGGTGTGACGCGAACAAATCGCGCTGATGCTCTTGATTCCATTGTCATAATCCTTTATTCGCTCTTGGTGACTTTTTTGTCGTCACCCTTAACGTGTCCACGGAAAGTTCTAGTTGGTGCAAATTCACCAAGTTTGTGACCGACCATTTGTTCTGTCACAAAAACTGGAATGTGTCTTTTACCATCGTGTACAGCAATGGTGTGTCCTAACATGTCAGGAATAATCATGGAACGACGAGACCAAGTTTTGATAACATTTTTGGTTTTCTTTTCATTTTGATCATTCACTTTTTTTACTAAGTGAGTGTCAACAAATGGACCCTTCTTTAAACTTCTACCCACGATTAATTTCCACCTCTAGCTTTGTTTGCAGGACGACGACGAACAATAAATTTTTGGGAAGCTTTCTTTGGTCTACGAGTTCTACCTTCTGGTTTACCTGAAGGATTAACTGGATGGCGACCACCGGAAGTTTTTCCTTCACCACCACCGTGAGGATGATCTACTGGGTTCATTACAACACCACGAACTGTGGGGCGAACACCTTTCCAACGCATGCGTCCAGCTTTTCCCCAGTTGATGTTTGATTGTTCAGCATTACCAACTTCACCAACAGTGGCGCGACATCTCACATCAACACTTCTGATTTCACCTGATGGAAGTCGAAGTTGGGCAAGTTGACCTTCTTTTGCTACAAGTTGAATACTTGCTCCAGCTGAGCGAGCCATTTTTGCTCCACCACCTGGTTTTAATTCCACAGCGTGAATAACGGTACCTACTGGAATATTTCTTAAAGGCAAATTGTTTCCTGGTTTAATGTCTGCACTTGGACCGGTTTCAATTTGATCATTTTGTTTCAATTTATTTGGGGCCAAAATGTAGCGCTTTTCACCATCTGCAAAATGAAGCAAAGCAATACGTGAAGTTCTATTTGGGTCATATTCAATGTGTGCAACTGTTGCTGGCACACCATCTTTGTCTAATCTCTTGAAATCAATTAAACGATAAGCACGCTTATGTCCGCCACCTTGATGACGTGTGGTAATTCTTCCTTGGTTGTTTCTGCCACCCTTGGAATGAATTGGTCTAATTAAAGATTTTTCAGGTGTGGAACGAGTTGTTTCGGTGAAGTCAGCAACTGAGGCTCCACGGTTTGATGGTGTGGTTGGTTTTAGTTTTCTAATACCCATTAGTTATCTCATCTCCCCTTTAAGCACTTGGCGCATTGAAGATGTCAATTCGATCGCCTTGCGCAAGGGATACGATTGCTCTTTTGGTGTCAGATCTTGCTCCATCACCAAAACGAGTGCGGTAAGTTTTACCTTTTCTATTAAGTGTGTTAACACTCAAAACTTTTACCTTAAATAATTCTTCAACAGCTTGTCTAATTTGGGTTTTGTTGGCATCTTTTTTAACCACAAATGTGTACTTGTTTTCATCCAAAAGCGAATAACTCTTTTCAGAGACAACAGGTGCAATTAGAACTTCTCTTAACAAGTTTTTATCCATTTAGGCACCAACCTCTGCATCAGTTGCGCGACCAACAGCACTGGCAGATTTTCCGGTGCGCGGTCCACTTAAAAATTCATCTAAAGCTGTTTTTGTGAAAACAACATCATCAGCCACCAAAACATCATAAGTATTTAGTTGTCCTGGAGAAACAACATGCATTTCGTTAACATTTCTAAGTGAGAACCAACCTACTAATTCATTCAATGAAACAATTACTAAGACTTTTTTGCCTTTAGCAACATTTCTTACAGCTTGCACACCTTGTTTGGTAGATGGCTTATCGCCTTCCACAATTGCACTTAAAACATGAACATGATTTTCGCGAGCTCTATCACTCAAAGCTGATCTAAGTGCTGCTGCTTTCATTTTCTTAGGAGTTCTTTCAGAATAATCGCGCGGAACGATGGAGTGAACGTGTCCACCACCTGTCCATTGTGGGGAACGAATGGAACCTTGACGTGCGTTTCCTGTTCCTTTTTGCTTGTAAGGTTTTTTACCTCCACCAGAAACTTCACTGTGTGATTTAGTTTTTTGTGATCCTTGGCGAGCAGCTGCTAATTGTGCTGTGACAACTTGATGCATCAATGGCACATTAACTTGGCAATCAAAAATTTCTGCTGGTAAATCAACATTGCCAGAAGCTGTTCCTTTAGGATTTGTTATTTGCACGGAAGCCATTATTTTTTACCTGCTTTAACTTGCGTTTTTGCTGCACTTCGAACAAGAATTAGGGAACCAATTGGTCCTGGTACTGCACCTTTAATAAGTAGTAATCCATTTTCTGCATCAACTTTTGCCACCGTCATATTAATTGTGGTGATGCGATCTGAACCCATACGTCCAGCCATTTTGATACCTTTGAAAACTCGTCCAGGGGTGGCACATGCACCAATTGATCCAGGGGATCTGTGTTTTCTTTCCACACCGTGGGAAGCGCGCAGACCATGAAACCCGTGTCTTTTCATAACACCAGCAAAACCATGTCCACGAGAAGTTCCTGTGACATCTACTGCATCTCCGGCAGTAAAAACATCAGCATTTAATTCTTGACCAACTGTGTAGTTGTTGGCATCAAGTGTTCTTAATTCAACAAGATGGCGACGAGGAGTTACTCCTGCTTTGGCAAAATGGCCTTGTTCTGGTTTGTTAACTTTTCGTGGATCAATTTCACCAAAAGCTAATTGCACAGCTGAGTAACCATCTTTTTCAGGAGTTCTAACAGTAGTGACAACATTTGGACCAGCTTTAATAACTGTTACAGGTACCACTTTGTTGGTTTCATCCCAAACTTGTGTCATGCCTAGTTTTTCACCAAGCAAACCTTTAACGTTTCTGTCCATTGTTATTCACCTACCTTCTATAACTTGATTTCAATATCAACACCGGCTGGAAGGTCCAGTCGCATTAGTGAGTCAACAGTTTTTGGAGTTGGATCCAAAATGTCGATAAGTCTTTTATGGGTGCGCATTTCAAAATGCTCACGAGAATCTTTGTATTTAAATGGTGAACGTATTACTACGTAAACATTTTTCTCAGTTGGAAGTGGCACCGGACCAGCAACCTTCGCACCAGTTTTGGTCACAGTTTCGACAATCTTCTTGGCAGAAGAGTCAATGACCTCATGGTCGTAGGCTTTTAGCCTGATACGGATCTTTTGTCCGGCCATCGGTTTCGCCTTTGCTTCCTTTTTAGTTTCGGTTTCTTGCTTTTGGTTTCAAGCGGAACAGGTTTTGCCCATCCCGCTTGAAAGTCAAATGTGATTGTTAATTACTTAACAATCTTTGTTACACGTCCTGCACCAACAGTGCGTCCACCTTCGCGAATTGCGAAGCGAAGACCGTCTTCCATGGCGATCGGTTGAATTAACTCGACCTTCATTTCAGTGTTGTCTCCTGGCATAACCATTTCGACACCGTTTGGTAATTCACAAACTCCAGTCACGTCAGTTGTACGGAAGTAGAACTGTGGACGGTAGTTATTGAAGAATGGAGTGTGACGTCCACCTTCGTCTTTGCCCAAAATATAAACTTGAGCTTCGAAGTTGGTGTGTGGTGTTGAAGATCCTGGTTTAACAACGCACATACCGCGTTCAACATCTTCACGCTTGGTTCCACGAAGTAACAAACCAACGTTTTCGCCAGCTTGACCTTCGTCAAGAAGTTTGCGGAACATTTCGATACCGGTAACGATTGTCTTTTGTGAAGTTTCGCGGATTCCCACAATTTCAACTTCTTCGTTAACCTTTACTTGTCCTCTTTCAATACGACCAGTAATAACTGTTCCACGACCTGTGATTGTGAAAACGTCTTCAACTGGCATCAAGAATGGTTTCTCGATTTCGCGTACTGGTGTTGGAATAAATGTGTCAACTGCAGTCATTAATTCCATGATTGATTCTGACCATTTAGCATCGCCTTCAAGAGCTTTCAAAGCTGAGATGCGAACGATTGGAGTATCTTTTCCAGGGAATTCGTACTTGGTTAGAAGTTCTCTAATTTCTTCTTCAACAAGTTCTAATAAATCTGGATCTGCTGTGTCGCACTTGTTCAATGCAACAACGATTGCAGGAACACCTACTTGACGTGCCAACAAAACGTGTTCTTTTGTTTGAGGCATTGGTCCGTCAGTTCCAGCAACAACAAGAATTGCGCCGTCCATCTGTGCTGCACCAGTAATCATGTTCTTGATGTAGTCAGCATGTCCTGGGCAGTCAACGTGTGCATAATGACGTGCTTCAGTTTGGTATTCGACGTGTGCAATCGAAATGGTGATACCGCGTTGACGCTCTTCAGGAGCTTTGTCAATTTGGTCGAACGGAGTAAATGGATTTACATCCGGATATTTGTCGTGTAGCACCTTGGTTATCGCCGCGGTCAATGTGGTTTTGCCGTGGTCGATGTGGCCGATGGTGCCGATATTTACGTGCGGTTTTGTACGCTCGAATTTGGCCTTTGCCACTTTGCTTCTCCTTTGACCTGCGTTTTTTTATTCCGACAATTAGCAGTTTGCTAATTGCACGGTTCTTTCTTTCTTACTCGCCGCGAACCTTGGCAACAATTTCTTGCGAAACTGCAGCTGGTACTTGCGCGTAAGAATGAAATTGCATTGAGTAACTTGCACGTCCTTGTGTTTTGGAACGCAAGTCACCTACATAACCAAACATTTCACTTAATGGAACTAAAGCTTTAACAACACGTGCTCCAGCTCTTTCATCCATTGCTTGAATTTGGCCACGACGGGAATTCAAATCTCCGATTACATCACCCATGAAATCTTCAGGTGTTACTACTTCAACATCCATCATTGGTTCTAACAAAACAGGATTTGCTTTTCGAGCTGCTTCTTTAAATGCCATTGATCCAGCAATTTTGAAAGCTAATTCTGAAGAGTCAACATCGTGGTATGCGCCGTCTTGCAAAGTAACTTTGATATCAACCATTTGATAACCAGCAAGAACACCATTAACCATTGCTTCTTGAGCACCGTCAT
>JAQCGN010000046.1 GCA_027730605.1 Actinomycetota bacterium | reverse complement strand
GACCATGAGTGTAGTTGTGGATAGCGTTGTAATTGACTCACCAAGTGATGGAACTATTGAGCCAGGTGATCTTGTGCTAAAAGTAGATAACCAAGTTGTTAAAACTTCAGGAGATGTTGTTAAATTTGTTCAAGCTAGAAAATCAAATGAAAAAATTGAACTAACACTTGCTAGAAATAAAAAAATTATAGAAGTTTCAGTAATTGGAACTAAATTGAAAACAGATGCATCAAAAGCGTCAATTGGTATTTCAATTGGACCAGGAATTGATCCACCTTATGATTTTAAATTTGGAGTTGCAGAAGTTGGCGGGCCAAGTGCAGGACTAATGCTTTCGTTAGGCATTGTTGATGAATTAACGAAAGATGATTTAACAAACGAAAAAATAATTGCTGGGACTGGAACTATTAATTTCCTCGGCGAAGTAGGTGCTATTGGTGGAATAAAACAAAAACTTGAAGGTTCCAGTAAACACGGAGCAGATTTATTTTTGGCTCCACTTGGTAATTGTAAAGAAATTAAAAAAGATTCCTATAAATCAATGCCTGTGGTAGCAGTTTCATCACTGAGTGAAGCAATAATAAGTATTCAAACCTTCACAAAAACTGGCAGTGTCAAGGGATTAAAGACTTGCCAGTGAGCCTAAAAATAGGGAAATTTCTCTCACAATTTAACCCCGATTGGACGAAAGAAAGCTTGTTTCGTATTGTCGGATTATGACCTTTCCTCGTCCAGATTTCACCTTTAAAAGACCAAGAGGAAAAAATTCCTATCTATTTATCTCTTTAGGCGCCCTGGTTTTTGCCCTGTTTAGTTTGTCTGGCTATTACACAGATTGGCTTTGGTATAGGTCAGTAGCGGCACAAAATGTTTACATCACAGTTCTTGCTTGGCGCATTGGTCTATTTGTGTTTTTTGCAGGTTTGACTGGTTTTATTATTTGGTTGAATGTTTATTTGGCTTATAAAAATAGACCAATGTATGCATCAGTAACACCTGATCAAGTTTCTTTACAACGTTATCGCGAAGCACTGGATCCAATTAGAAAAACTGTTTTTACTGTTGGCCCAATCCTGCTAGGTTTTCTGGCAGGTGGTTCAGCTTCATCTGAATGGCGAAGTTGGGTACAAAGATTAAATGCTGTGCCATTTGGTGTTAAAGATCCACAATTTGGGATGGATATAAGTTTTTTTATTTTCTATTACCCACTTTATAGAAATTTAGTAACTTTTGGAATTAGCACAATAATTCTTTCTGGATTAGCAAGTGGTGTTATTCATTACATTTATGGTGGGGTAACACTGCAATCTCCAACTCAAAAAGCTACAAAATTTGCTCAATCGCAAGTATCTATATTGATTGCTTTGTTATTTGTATTGAAAGCATTTGCTTATTGGTTAGACAGATTTGGTTTGGCCTTGAAGCAAGATTCCTTGCTTGTAGGTTTAAAGTACGCGGATGTTAACGCTGTCCTACCCGCAAAGTCGTTAATGATGTATTTGTCATTAATTGTGGCAGTTTTATTTATAATCAATGCGTTTAGAAGGCAATGGTTTATTCCAAACATTGGAATTGGGGCATTACTTGTTACTGGAATTTTGATAGGTGGAGTTTATGCAACAGTGCTTCAACAATTTGTAGTTAAACCAAGTGAGGCAGATAGAGAAGCCCCCTATATTCAAAGAGGAATTGATTCAACAAGAGCTGCTTATGGTTTATCAGGTGTAGAAATCATAGATTATCCAGCAAGTATTGAACCAAGCGCTGAAATTATTGTCCAAC
The DNA here is from genome assembly GCA_027730605.1 of Actinomycetota bacterium. GTDB lineage: Bacteria > Actinomycetota > Actinomycetes > S36-B12 > UBA5976 > ATZT02. The sequence goes on along the minus strand of JAQCGN010000046.1, from coordinate 8,046 downwards.
AATCAGAAACAATTAGAAAAATTCGTTTGATGGATCCTGCGTTACTTTCACCAACATATAATCAATTACAACAAGTCAGAGGATTTTATAGTTTCCCAGACAATCTAGATATCGACAGATATTCCATAAATGGTGACACGCAAGGCACAATTATTGCTACTCGTGAAATTAATTTAGCGGGAATTCCAAATGCGCAAAGAAATTGGATCAACTCTCATTTGGTTTACACGCACGGATTTGGTGTTGTAACTGCAAATGATAACAGTGTCAGAATTGATGGAAAACCAGATTTCACAACAACAGATATTCCAACCAAGGGTGTATTGAATATTGATCAACCTCGTATTTATTTTGGAGAAAATTCACCAAGTTACTCAATTGTTGGTGGAGCTGCTGGAAGTGAACCCCGTGAATTAGATTTCCCAGATGACACCAGTCCAATTGGTCAATCAAATAATACTTACTCAGGTTCTGGCGGAGTTCCAATAGGTAATTTCTTTAATCGAGCTTTATATGCTTTGAAATATCAAGAAATAAATATTATTCTTTCAAATTTAGTCAACAATGATTCAAAAGTTTTGTATTACCGAACACCAGTTGAACGTGTTCAAAGAGTTGCACCTTGGCTAACTCTTGATGGAGATCCTTACCCTGCAATTATTGATGGAAGAATTATCTGGATGCTTGATGGATACACTTCTACTAACTTTTATCCTTATGCAACAAGAACAAGTCTTGATACAGCAACTGCCGATTCATTAACTCAAAATACAGCTGCTCTCAGAGCTCAATCAACTTCAATTAATTATGTTAGAAACTCTGTGAAAGCAACAGTTGATGCCTATGATGGGACAGTTTCAATTTATACTTGGGATGAATCAGATCCAATCCTCAAATCATGGAGTAAAGCATTTCCTGGAATTGTAAAACCACGTTCTGCTATTCCAAGTGAAGTAGTAAACCACGTTCGATACCCAGAGGATTTATTTAAAATACAAAGAGAAATTTTAAGCAAATATCACGTGAAGGATGCTGGTGCATTTTATGGTGGTCAAGATTTCTGGGTTATTCCAAATGATCCAACGAGACCTGGGGTGCAAGGTGCCCAACCTCCTTACTACTTGCAACTACAAATGCCTGGTGACAAAGATCCCATTTTCTCATTAACAACAACTTTTGCTCCATCTAGAAGACAAACTTTAGCTTCCTTTATGTCTGTATCAAGTGATCCAAGTAATGATTACGGAAAAATTAGAGTTTTACAATTGCCAAGAAACACAGTGATTCCAGGTCCTACTCAAGTACAAAACAACTTTGAATCTGATCCAGATGTTGGTGCGTTACTTTCTCTACTTAGACGTGGTGGATCAGATGTGGAATTAGGAAATCTATTATCACTTCCAGTTGGCGGTGGATTACTTTATGTTGAACCAATTTATGTTCGAGCAACAGCAGGAGACAGTTATCCATTGCTAAGAAAAGTTTTAGCATCTTTTGGCACAAAAGTAGTTTTTGAAGACAACATAGAAGATGCAATTAGTGCACTATTTGGAACTTCAACTCCGAGTGCGACAGTTCCAACAGATCCAGATCAAGCACCAACTCCTCAACCTCAAATACCTAGCGAAACAGGAGATGCTGCAGCAGATCTTGCAAATGCAATTAACGATATGCAAAAAGCGGTTGCTGATGGGAAAAAGGCATTAGCAGATGGTGATTTCACTGCATATGGAAAAGCACAACAAGATCTTGAAAATGCGCTAGATAGAGCACGAGATGCAGAAAGAAGACTTAACTCAAGAAATGTAACTGAAACAATTCCAGAAGTCACACCTGCAAATTTTCTTCGCTAGATAACGCACTTTCTTGCATTTATTGGCCTTGCATTAAGATTGCAATTACCGACGCGGGGTGGAGCAGCTCGGTAGCTCGCTGGGCTCATAACCCAGAGGTCATAGGTTCAAATCCTGTCCCCGCTACTAGTAAAAAAGAAGACCGAAAAAACGGTCTTCTTTTTTTGTAGGTTATGACTAATGCGTAGAGTGGACTTATGAGCGAATTGACCAAAAAGTTTGATAAAAAAAGGTTAGGTAAAATTTTTTTAACTGCCCCTGGTCCAACTACTAAGCAAATGTTTTCACAGTTTCTAAAAGCTAGAAAAGATCCAGCAGGATTTCTTGTTGAAATGAGAAAGAAATACGGCGACGTGGTGCAATTTCCAATTCCTATGTTGCCGGTTTATTTAGTAGCGCATCCAGAAGATGTAGATCGAGTTATGAGAGTTAATTCTAAGAATTATGGGAAAAGAACTATTCAATATAAAAATTTAGCGCTTGTAACAGGTGATGGTCTTTTAGCTGCTGACACTGATAGCTGGAAAAGACAAAGGAAACTAATTCAACCAGCGTTTCACCATGAAGCAATAATGCGAGTTGGACCTGACACTGTTTTAGTCACAGACCGAATGCTTGATAAGTGGGACAATTTAGCTGATAACACAATTATTGATATTGATGATGACATGATGCATTCTGCATTAGAAATAGTTGGGCGTTCATTATTTGGAATAGATTTAGCAGGAGATGTTGAGAAAACTGCGCAAGCCACACTTGATGCTTTAGACATAATTGTTGCAAGAGCAAGAACTCCGATTACTTTCCCCAAGTGGATTCCTACCCCAAATAATCGAAAATTAGCAAAAGCGTTGAAGCAACTTGATTCCGCTGTTCAAAGAATTCTTGATGAAAGAAAGAAAATAACTGCAGTAGCAGGAATTGATAGAGATGTTGACATGCTTGATTTACTTTTAGCTGCCCATGATGATGAAGGTGGTTTAAATAGTCAAGAATTAAGAGATCAAATAGTAACTTTTATCGTGGCAGGGCATGAGACAGTGGCAAGTTCTTTAACTTGGACTTGGTGGCTTCTTGGTTCAAATCAAGAAGTACAAAAAAAACTACAGCTAGAAGTTGACGAAATCCTGGGACAAAGAGCACCAACTGTAAAAGATGTAGAAAAACTTACCTACACTAAAGCAATTGTTGATGAAGCGTTACGAATATTTCCACCAGGTTGGGTAGTAAGCAGAAGGTCTCTAGAAAATGACGTTTTGGGTGGATATGAAATACCAGAAAGTGCAGTAATAATCATTTCACCTTGGACAACTCATAGGCATCCTGAATCATGGAATGATGCGGAAAGTTTTAATCCAGAAAGATTTTTACCTAATGCACCAACTCCACAAAAAGGAACTTACTTACCCTTTGGAATTGGGCCAAGGATGTGTATTGGAAAAGATTTTGCAATTTTAGAAAGTGTTTTAATGATTGCACGTATTGCTCAAAAATGGAATTTAACACCAGCTGGTGGAGAACCAGTTCCAAGAGCTCTAGTTATGGTAAGACCAGAAGGTGGATTACCGATGTATATAAATAGAAGAACTTAATTAAATAATTTTAACGTTTGCTCATGAAGCAAACCATTTGTTGTGACCATACTTTTTTCCTCTAAAGCATCGCCATTATTTAAAGAAGTTACAGTGCCACCTGCTTCTCTAATTATTGGAATAAGCGCTGCCATATCCCATATTGCTAAGGAAGGTTCCATTGATAAATCTATTGATCCTTCAGCCACCATCATGTGGATTATAAAATCACCAAAACCTCGAGCTCTCCATACTTTCTTTAACAGTTTTTCAAACTCTTCTTTTTGAGATTTCTTTGCCCATCTATCTTGACTGGAATAACCAAGATAGGCATCTTCAAGTTTTGAAACTTTTGAAACTTGTAACTTCTTTTCACTTTGGAAAGAATTAGTTTTTGTTTGTAAAAACGATCCCAAACCAGTTGATCCAAACCATCTTCGACCAAGTGCTGGCGCAGAGACCATACCTGTGGTCATCTCTCCATCTACTCGTAAACCAATTAATGTTCCCCAGAATGCAACACCTCGAACAAAATTCTTTGTTCCATCAATTGGATCTAAAATCCACTCACGATTACTACCACCTTCATGACCAAATTCTTCACCAATAACAGAATCCGTTGGGGAGTATTTACTGATTAATCTTCTTAGCTCTTCTTCCACACTTTTATCAGCATCACTTACAGGTGTTAAGTCTGGTTTTGTTTCAATTTTTAAATCTAAAGCACCAAATCTAGCCATAGAAATTTGATCAGCGGCATCAGCTAATTTATGCGTGAATTCTAAATCTTGAGCGCTCATATGGTCACAATTCTAACCGTCTGCTTGTTCAAGAGACACAAGCAATCTTCGAAATGAATCTAATCTTGGTAAGAGAACTGGATTTTCAAAAGCTGCAGCCTCAATCGCACAACTCGTATCTTGATGAGAACATCCTTTACTACATTTTGTTGTTGCTTGCATTAAATCTGGAAAACCTGCCAGTATTTCATCCGCACTGGCATGAGCAAGACCAAATGATCTAATTCCTGGTGTATCAATAATCCAAGTTTTTGCGTCAATTCGAAGTGCAAATGCTGAGGTAGAAGTGTGCTTGCCTTGACCAGTTACATCATTTACTGCACCAGTTCTTCTTTGGGCATCAGGAACTAACCGATTAACAAGAGTAGATTTACCAACACCAGAAGGTCCGATTAAAACTGTAGTTTTATCTTTCAAAATATCCAGTAATTCATCTAATTCTGAATTTTTACTAATAGATACAACAGGTATATCAAGAGCTTGATAAATATCTGAGAGAGTTTGCGAGGAAGAAATATCTGTTTTGGTAGCAATTATTAAAGGTTGCGCATTGGCAAGTCTGGCTGCAATTATTGTTCGATCTATTAATCTTGGGTTTGGTTCAGGATCAGCTGTTGCAACTACAATTGCCACCATATCTATATTTGAAACAAGGGATCTTTCATTAGACTCAGAATCGTCCGCACTTTTTTGTAGTGAGTTTTTTCTTTCCATAACTTTTACAATTCGGGCCATATTTTCAGAATTATTAATATCAACACCAACAATTTCTACTAAATCTCCAACTACGACACCTTTTCTGCCAAGCTCTCTGGCTTTTACAGCGTAAATATCAATTTCATTTGGTTCATTTAAATGCACGGTGAATCTGCCACGGTCAACGGTTATTACTAACCCTGTTAATGCATTTTCAAATTTTGGACGATCTTTAGAGCGGGGACGAGACTTGTACTTTCCTGGACGAGATCGAAAATCATCTTCGTCATAATCTTGCAATTTATTCACACATTCACCAATGAAGTCCACATCTTCTCAAAATCAGGAAGCGTTTTTGATGTTGTTTGAATATCATCGACGTCAATTCCAGGCACTCCTAAACCAATCACAGCACCTGCTGTTGCCATTCGATGATCATCAAATGCTTTCCAAATACCGCCATGTAATTTTGCCGGGCGAATAATTAATCCATCAGAAGTTTCTTCAGCATCTCCGCCTATGGCATTGATATTTCCCACTAATGCTTTCAATCTGTCAGTTTCATGACCTCTTAGATGCGCAATCCCTGAAAGTTGTGTTTTTGAATTAGCAAATAAGGCAATGGCAACAAGAATTGGAGTTAATTCTCCGAAGTTAGCTAAATTAATATTTATTCCCTTAATTTCTCCGGAATGCTTTATTGTTAGACCTGTAGTTGTCAATGAAACCTCAGCACCCATTTGGGAAAGAATTTCTCTCCAAGCCTTACCAGCTTGAGTAGTCTCTGCAGGCCAATCAAGGATTGTGACTTCACCTTGTGTGACCATGGCAGCTGCTAAAAAAGGTCCAGCATTTGACAGGTCAGGTTCAATTAGCCAGTCTCGAGATTTGATTGCACCAGGTTTTACTACCCAGATATTTTTCATTGTTGAATCAACAATTACTCCAACTTGCTTTAGCATTTCAATCGTCATTTCAATGTGAGGAAGGCTAGGTAAATTACCACCATTATGTTTTATAGTTAAACCATTTTTAAATTTTGCGGCAACCAATAAAAGTGCACTGATGAATTGGCTTGATTCAGATGCATCAATTAAGACTTCACCACCTTGAACTATTCCATCGCTAGTAATTGAAAAAGGTAAAGATCCTGTTGATTGATCGTCAACTGAAATTTTTAGTTTTTTAAGCGCATCAATTAATGTTTTCATGGGACGATTTCTCGCTCTTTTATCACCATCAAAATGAGCAACTCCAACAGAAAGAGCGGTAAGTGGGGGAACAAATCTCATTACCGTTCCAGCTAATCCCACATCAATTTCAATATCTTGATGAGCTTTCTTCATCGGAGAAATTAGAATTGCATCAGATTCTCTTGTTACTTCACAACCTAATTTTTGTAAAGCAGCAAGCATCAATTCTGTATCACGAGCTAAAAGAGGTTTGGTAATTCTTGAAATTCCATCACCCAAAGCAGCTAAAACAAAAGCCCTATTAGTTGCAGATTTTGATCCCGGAATAGAAAGAGTCGAGTGAATCGGGCGCAGCGATGTAGGAGCTGACCATTTATGTGGGGCAGATTCACTCATTTGAATCTAAGACTACAGCGTGCACGTAATATCCAGGTTGTTATGTGTGGAAGATACGCGGCAAATCGCGATACGGGAACTCTTACAGAAGTGTTCAAATTAAAAAACCTGCCTAGTCAATTATTGACCGAAAATTACAACATCTCACCAACATCCAAAACCTATGCAATCAGGTTGGACAAAAATCAGAACAGAACCCTCGAAATAATGACATGGGGCTTAATACCTTCGTGGGCAAAAGACAATTCAATGAGTGCCAAAATGATTAATGCAAGATTTGAAACGGTAGATGAAAAACCTTCATTTCGAAGTGCTTTTAGCAAAAGACGATGCATTGTGCCAATGGATGGCTATTACGAATGGTTTAGGCCATTAAATCCAAAAGAAAAAAAGCAACCATATTTTATAAAAGCAAAAAATAGTCCTCTTTTAGCTGTGGCTGGAATTTATGAAGTATGGAAAAATCCAGATACCAAAAATTATGAACCAGAAGTCCACAGTTTTTCAGTAATCACTACAGAGGCAAAATTAGGATTAGAAACAATTCACGATCGTATGCCAGTGCTAGTGCCTGACAACAATTGGCAAGCTTGGCTTGATCCAAGTATTCAAAATAAAGAAGAGATTAGATCTTTAGTGGCTACTCCACCAAATGATTACTTTGGATACTTTAAAGTAAGTAGTGATGTAAATAACGCTAGAAATAATGGTAATCAGTTAATCCAACCAACAGCAGAATAAAAATTGCGTATTTCAAAAGGCAAGCTAATTTTTAGCCATAGATTTGGCCCGGGCATGAGAGAAGTAGTAGTTAGATGAGTAAACAAAAAAGACCTACTGAAACGACAAGGTAGCGTTAGATTATGACTTTTTTATCATCGGTGGTGAAAGACCGAACCGAACTTGAAGATAAAGACTTAGAACACTTACAGGCTTTACTTGCTGATTGGACTTTGTTGGCAGATTTGAGTTTGAGTGATTTAGTTTTATGGATTCCCACCTGGCATGGAAAAGGTTTTTTTGCAGCAGCCCAAATTAGGCCAGCTACCTCGCACACTAACGTTCCTGAAGATCTAGTTGGAGAATTTATTGCTCCTGGTCGAAGAGTTGATTTAGATAAAGCATTGACAACTCGTAGAAAAGTTGCTGATCCCACAACTTCAGGTTTAAGAGTTGATGCCATTCCAGTAGTTTTTGATGAAAAAGTAATTGCAGTTATATCTCGCCACACAAATGCAGATGGCAGAGGTGGAAGATTAGAACAAGTTTATTTAGCAGCAGCAGAGGATTTAATGGAAATGGTGGCTGCTGGAGCTTTTCCAGATCGAAGCGAAATCAGTAAAGCAAGTCAAGCTCCACGCGTAGGAGATGGAATTATTCGCCTAAATAAACAAGGTGAAGTTGAATATGTTAGCCCTAACGCAGCTTCAGCATTTAGAAGATTAGGTTTAGCTGCAGATTTAATTAATCAGGATTTAGTAAAAGTTGTTGCCAGACTTCAACACAAACCTGGACCAGTCGATGAAGCAATAATGCT
>JAQCGN010000045.1 GCA_027730605.1 Actinomycetota bacterium | reverse complement strand
AAAAATTGGTGCTTTCACATAAAATGTAAAAATAGAATGTTCAAAAGGAGTGCCGTGTCTTTCACGCATCAAAAAATTAACTAAACCAGTATGTTCACTGGCATCTTTATTTCTAGTTTCTTCAGAATTTGATCTTTCACCAGCGGTAGAAACTCGAGCAGCCCACACAACATCAGAATCAGATGCTGAATGTTTTACCAACTCAACGGTTACATCACTTCTGAATTTGAGTGGAATTGAAGGCTTGGAGTCAGTGGTCACAAAATCGCACGATACCGTTTACCTACGATGAACAAGTCCTCTGACTCGCGCCGCTCCACTGTGACTCGTAACGCAATTGGGGTAGGACTTGCAACAGGGCTTTATGGAATCTCTTTTGGCGCCTTAGCTGTTACCAGTGGGTTTAGCTTTGCGCAAGCACAAGTTTTAAGTTTGGGACTTTTTTCAGGAGCCTCACAATTTGCCGTCGTTGGAATTATGGGTGCTGGTGGTGGTGCTTTAGCTGCAATAGCCACATCATCACTTTTGGGAATTAGAAATGGACTTTATGCATTAAGCCTTGCCCGGGTTCTAAAATTAAGTGGTATAAAAAAAGTTTTTGCATCCCAAATAACTATTGATGAATCAACCGCAATGTCTGTAGCAAATGTTGATGATGAAGAGTTATCCCGCTGGGCTTTTTGGGCAACAGGGATATCTGTTTTTGTATTTTGGAATATAGCAACAGCAATAGGTGCCATTGGGGCATCTCTAATTACTGATCCAAAATCATTTGGTTTAGATGCAGCAGTAGGAGCAGCATTTTTAGCTCTACTTTGGCCAAGATTAATTAATAAACAAATTAGATATATTGCTTTATCAGCAGCTTTATTAGCAATTATTTTAATTCCGGTGGTTAGACCAGGTTTACCTGTCCTTGCTTCAGTTTTGATTGCAGTAATTATTGGCCTTCGAAACTCTGGTAGTAAATAATGGATCCGCGCTGGGTGGCAGTTATTGCTTCATCGGTAATTGCGTTTGCTTTGAAGTTCTCTGGAAATGTTGTGCCAGCTAGATATTTGGAGCAACCAAAAATTAAATCAATCACTTCGTTAGTCCCAATTGTCATGCTTGCAGCGCTAGTAATCGTGCAGACCTTTGCTACCGGCCAACAACTAGATTTTGATGCCAGAATTGCAGGCTTAATTTTTGCAATTATTTTACTGTTGTTCAAAGCCCCATTTATTGTGGTGGTAATTGGTGCTGCAACAATTGCATCACTGCTTAGATATTTTGGCCTAGTTAATTAAATCGTCAATACCTATTGTTAAACCAGGTTTTTTAGTTACATTTCTAATCGCCAATAAAACACCCGGCATAAATGATTCGCGGTCAAAAGAATCATGTCTAATTGTTAAAGTTTCTCCACTTGAACCAAAAATAACTTCTTGGTGAGCTACTAAACCTTGCATGCGCACTGCGTGCACAGGGATGCCATCAATTTTTGAACCTCGTGCTCCAGGTATTTCTGAACTCGTTGCGTCAGGATTTTTTCCTAAATTATGAGCTTTTCTTTCCTCTGCAATAATTTGCGCAGTTCTTATCGCTGTTCCACTTGGAGCATCAATTTTATTTGGGTGATGATATTCAATTATTTCTGCTGAGTCATAAAACTTGGTAGCAGCTTTAGCAAAACGCATCATTAATATTGCACCAATTGAAAAATTAGGAACTAAACGAGCAGCTAACCCAGTTTTTCCAGATAATAACTTTTTAATTTTTTCAATTTTTTCTTCATTAAAACCTGTTGTTCCCACAACTGGATTTATTCCTGCTTCAATTAATAATTCGATATTTTTCATAATCACATCTGGAGTTGTAAAATCTACTGCGACTGTTGCCCCAGAGTTTTTAACAACATTAAAGTCATCATTTTGATCAATACTTGCCACTAATTCAAGATCTGATGCGCTAGTTATGGCTTTAACGACTTCTAAGCCCATACGCCCTTTAGCACCAATAACAGCAACTTTGATTGACATGTACCTAGACTACAAGGTCCTTAAATTGATCCTGATCATTAAAGCTACCCACAACACAAAGTAATGCTTTTTGTGTGAAAAGTTGTGCAGCTAATGCTTTTATATCTTCAATGGATACGGCATCAATTTTACTTAAAGTGTCATCTAATGACATATATTCACCATAAAGTAATTCACCTTTGGCAATCCGTGTCATCCGAGCATTGGTTTCTTCAAGACCCAAAACTAATCCCCCGCGTAAGGCACCTTTGCCGCGTTCTAATTCTTCTTCAGTTATTCCATTTGCTGCAACATCTGCTAATTCTTTTTTTATAATTTCAACTACTTCATTAACTTTTTCTTTTGTCGTTCCTGCATAAACTCCAAATATTCCTGTACCGGTGTAGTGGTGAGCAAACGAGTAGACGGTATAAACCAATCCCCTTTTTTCTCTTATTTCTTGAAATAGTCTAGAAGACATTCCTCCACCAACTGCTGCACTCAACACTGCAATTATGTATCGCTTTTCATCATGTCGATCTAATCCTGGGACTCCCCAAACTATATGAGCTTGTTCAGTATCTTTTTTAACAATTTTTATGCCACTTCCAACAGTTGGTAATGGTTTTGAAGTTCTTGGTTCTAGAGGTTTAACACCACTTTTATCCCAATCAGTACCTTTTAATGAATCAACAATCATTTTTACTGCAACATCGTGATCTATATTTCCAGCAATCGAAATTATTGTTCTTTCAGGAGAATAATACTTTTTAAAAAATCCATAAACTTGAGTTCTAGTCATCTCTGTAATTGACTTTCTAGTGCCAATTATTGGTCTTCCAATAGGTTGATCACCTAAAAGTGTTTGAGACCAATTGTCATAAGCTAATTCATTTGGTTCATCTTCATGCATCGATATTTCTTCCAAAACCACATTTCTTTCTTGATCAACATCTTCATTGGTCACATTTGAAGAGGTGAGCATGTCTGAAAGTGTGTCAATTACTAATTTCATATCCCTATCTAAAACTTTGGCATGAAAACAGGTATATTCCTGAGTTGTAAATGCATTCATGTCACCACCAACAGCTTCTAGAGATGAAGAAATCTCCATAGCAGTTCTTGTGGGAGTTCCTTTGAAAAGTAAATGTTCTAAGAAATGAGCAGCACCAGCTTCAGGTATATCCTCATCGCGAGAACCTGTAGCAACCCAATAGCCAACTGCTGCACTTCTTACCGTGGGAACAGTTTCGGTAATTATTTTTAGACCTGAGGGCAAAATAGTTTGTTGAACTATTCCGCCCTTACCAGTGTCTTCTAATGTTTGGGTTGGAAAACGATCCATCAATTGTCGAATACCTTATTCAGACTTAGCTGAATCTTCGCCTTCAACAACTGGAACTAATGAAAGTTTTCCTTTTGCATCAATTTCATTAATTTCAACATGAACTGTGTCGCCAACGTTGATTACGTCTTCAACTTTTTCAATACGTTTGCCACCAGCCATTTTCTTCAATTGTGAAATGTGTAGCAATCCATCTTTACCTGGGTAAAGATTTACGAAAGCTCCAAAGGCTGCTGTTTTCACAACTTTACCTTCATATTTTTCACCAACTGTTGGAACATGTGGGTTTGCAATTCCATCAATCATGGCCTTTGCTTTATCAGCAGCAACACCATCTGTGGCACCAATAAATACTGTTCCATCATCTTCGATTGAGATTTTAGCGCCAGTTTTTTCTTGGATTTCGTTAATCATTTTGCCCTTAGGCCCAATGATTGCGCCAATCATGTCAATTGGAACTTTCACAGAGATGATGCGTGGAGCAAATTGACTCATTTGACCTGGTGCATCAATTGCTTTTTGCATCACATTCAAAATTGTGGTTCGAGCATCTTTAGCTTGCTTTAATGCAGCAGCTAAAACATTTGCTGGAATTCCATCAAGTTTGGTATCTAGTTGCAAAGCAGTAATGAATTCAGATGTTCCTGCTACTTTGAAATCCATATCTCCTAATGCATCTTCGGCGCCAAGAATGTCTGTTAATGCAACATATTCTTGTTTGCCATCAACTTCACCAGAAATTAATCCCATAGCAATTCCACCAACCATTGCTTTTAATGGCACACCAGCGTTAAGCATCGCCATTGTGGATGCACAAACTGAGGCCATGGATGTTGATCCATTAGATGAAATAGCTTCTGAAACTTGTCTGATTGCATAAGGAAATTCAGTTCTTCCTGGCAATACTGGAACAAGGGCGCGTTCTGCTAACGCTCCGTGACCAATTTCTCTACGTTTTGGAGTTCCAACTCTTCCGGTTTCACCAGTTGAATATGGAGGCATGTTGTAGTTATGCATATAACGCTTTGTTGTTTCTGGAGATAAAGTGTCTAGTTTTTGTTCCAAATCCAACATGTTCAAAGTAGTTACACCCAATACTTGGGTTTCACCACGATTAAACAATGCAGAACCGTGAGTTCTAGGCAAAATATTTATCTCAGCAGAAAGATCACGTAATTGATCAGGAGTTCTGCCATCAATACGGATCTTGTCTCGTAATACTCTTTCGCGCATTACTTTTTTAGAAACAGAACTAAACGCGGCTTTAATTTCTTTTTCGCGTTCTGGGAATTTATCTGTTATCGCAGCCAAAACTTCAGCTTTTGCTTCATCAAGGGCAGTTTGTCTTTCAACTTTGCCACCGATTTGCATAGCTTTTGAAACAGCTTGAAGTGAAAAAGATGAAACTGCTTCATAAACATCATCTTGATAATCTTTGAATATTGGAAATTCTCTAGTTTCCTTCGCTGCAACTTTGGCAAGTTCAACCTGGGCGCGACATAGTTCTTTGATGAATGGTTTTGCTGCATCAAGTCCTTGTGCCACAATTTCTTCAGTTGGTGCAGTTGCTCCACCTTTAACTAATTCAATTGTGTGCTCAGTTGCTTCTGCTTCAACCATCATGATTGCAACATCACCATCTGGTAGAACTCTTCCTGCTACCACCATGTCAAATACTGCATCTTGTAAATCAGGCCATTTAGGAAATGCCACCCAATGACCATCAATTAGTGCAACGCGAACGCCACCAATTGGACCAGAAAATGGTAATCCTGCTAATTGTGTAGAAGCTGAAGCTGCGTTAATTGCTAACACGTCATATAGAATATGTGGATCTAATGACATAACAGTTACTACAACTTGAACTTCGTTTCTTAATCCCTTAACAAATGCTGGACGAAGAGGGCGATCAATTAATCTGCAAGTAAGAATTGCAGCTTCACTGGGACGACCTTCACGTCTAAAAAATGATCCAGGAATTTTTCCTAGTGCATACATTTTTTCTTCAACATCGATTGTTAATGGGAAAAAATCAAATGAGTCTTTTGGTTCTTTACCTGCAGTTGTAGCAGACAAAACCATGGTGTCTTCATCTAAGAATGCTTGAACAGCACCACCTGCTTGTTGAGCAAGGCGTCCTGTTTCAAAGCGGATATTTACTTTTCCAAACGGACCGTTATCAATAACAGCCGTTGATTTGTGTATTGCTGAACCCGTCATGGGTTTTCCTCTGTTTTCTTTACAGGGGTAATTTCATTAAAAGAAATAATTTAAAACTAATTTTAGACCCGGTCATCGATCGAGACGCACGGAAAAAATACTTTTTCCGGACATCACTACCGAGGACCGAAGGTCATCTTCTTTATTTCTTCTAATCTAATTACCCGATTGGTTTTTTCGAATAATAAATTAAATGAGTTAGCGACGAATACCCAAACGTTCGATCAATCCACGGTATCTGTTGATATCAGTTTTGGCTAAGTAGTCGAGTAAACGACGACGACGCCCTACTAACAACAACAAACCACGACGTGAATGGTGATCATGTTTGTGGGTTTTCAAATGTTCTGTCAAATGATTAACGCGTTCGGTTAATAAAGCGACTTGAACTTCTGGTGAACCTGTGTCACCTGAATTAGTTGCGTAACTTGTGATTACAGCTGACTTATCGATTTTCTTCTCACTCATTTAATTCTTCTTTCCTTGTTATTTATTCGGGTGCTTAAACAAATGATTTTCATTTGTAAGGATTTCACTTCGCGATAAACCGAGCACCCGCTCAGTAAATCGTCATTTCCTAGGCTATCAGCCGTTATATGTGTGACTGGTCAGACGCCTAGTTTCTGCTACATCAAGTGCCATTTGTGAGACAAGTTCCTCGACAGAAGCAAATTTTACGGTGCCTCGAAGCTGTTTTACAAAATCAAATGAAACTTGCTCACCGTAGAGATCTAGATCAGTTCTGTCCAATGCGTAGGCTTCAACTCTTTTTTCTTTGCCCTCAAAAGTGGGATTGGTGCCGATAGAAATTGCTGCGGGTAAAACTTCATTAGTTTTGGTGCGAATTAAATAACCGGCATAAATTCCATCTTGGGGAATTGTCATTAATTTTGGTGTTTCCAGATTTGCTGTTGGATAACCAAGTTCTCGTCCACGATGATCACCATGAATCACAATTCCTTCAAGTCTTGGATACCTTCCTAACACTAAAGCTGCTTTATCAACGTGACCTGATTCAATGTAATTTCTTGCCCTGGTAGAAGACCAAGGCTCATTTCCATCACTAAATCTTTCATACACTGCTGTGGTAAAACCATTACTTTTTCCAAATTCGGTTAAGAAATCTGTGTTTCCAGCAGCTTTGTGTCCAAATCTAAAGTTATCTCCCACCACAACATGTTGGGCATGTAAATGTTCAACTAGTACTTTTCTTAAAAATTCATCAGGTGAAAGAGCTGCTAATTCTTTAGTGAACTTTAAAACAAGTGTGCTATCAACTCCACATCGTTCTAATAAAGTCAAACGAAAATCAAGGGATGCAAGTGCAAGGGGTGGATTGCTTCCCACCACACTTCTGGGATGGGGATCAAAAGTCACTGCGATTAAAGGAATATTTTTTGAGGTAGCAACATCTTTAGCTCTGGAAATTAAGTCTTGGTGACCTCTGTGAACTCCATCAAAGACACCTATTGCTACAACAGAAGCAGTGATCTTTGAATCAACTTCGGATAAGTCAAACCATCTTTTCATTTATTAAACTCCAGAATTTCCTGTTGCAAAAACTGTGTGAGGTTTAAGCATGACACCATCACCATGGGCTAAAGCAACCAGACTTGGTTTCTTGTCAACTACTGCAATTGTTTCAGCTGGTGTGTGGGTAACTCTTACACTTCTACCATTAATAAAATCTTGGGTTTCATCATTACCAATTGTGACACTTGGAAAAATTGAAATAGCAACTTGTGCCATAGAAATAACAGTCATGTTAGAAGATTTTAAATCGACTAATTTTTGTGCATTCGTGATAGACCATTGCCCTGATTGAGTTCTTCTCAAACCTGTTAAATGTCCTCCAACGTTTAGATTATTTCCTAAATCTCTTGCTAAAGCTCGTATATAAGTTCCGCTAGAGCAATGAACTGTAACTGAAACATCAATAAAATCTTCAACTTTATTGATTTCATGTACATCTATTGCACTTATGTGAATTAATCGAGGCAAAAGTATGACATTTTCTCCTTGCCTTACCAGGTCATAAGCTCTTTTCCCATCAACTTTGATTGCACTTACTGAAGATGGAATTTGCTCAATATCGCCTACAAATTTTTCGATCTCAGACTTTATCAAATTTTCATTTAATTCTTGACACGATTTTGTTTCAATAATTTCACCTTGGGCATCATCAGTTGTTCTTGATTGGCCTAATCTAATTGTTGCTTGATAAGTTTTGTTATCAGCAACAATAAAAGTTAATAACCTAGTTGCTTTTCCTAAACCAACAACTAAGACTCCTGTGGCATCAGGATCAAGTGTTCCGGCGTGACCAACTTTTTTAGTTTTAGCAATCTTTCTTATTTGGTGCACCACATCATGAGATGTCATTCCTGCTGGTTTATCAACTATTACAAAACCGTTTACTTCACTATTAGCTTGTTTGGTTTGATTCATCGCGTTCTTTATGTCGGTAAGGATCTTCTCCTGCTGCATATTTACCACTTTTAGCAATCTTTTGTAATTCTTCATCTCTTTCTTGAGCGGTTTTTAGCACTTCGGAAATATGAATTGCATTTTCTGGTATTCCATCAAGTAAAAATTGTAAAGATGGAGTGTGTCTAATTCCTAAAGCTTTTCCAACTTCAGAGCGAAGCATTCCTTTGGCAGACTCTAAAGCTGCTTTAGTGCTGGCTCTTTTTTCATCATCGCCTAACACTGTGTAAAAAACTGTTGCTTCTCTTAAATCTCCGGTGACTCTAACTTCAGTAATAGTTACAAAGCCAAGGCGTGGATCTTTTACTCTGGTATCTAGTAGTAAGGCAACTGATTCTTTGATTCGATCAGCGACTCTTCTGACTCGTGCTTGATTCATGATGATTTAGGCGCGAGGTTTTTCGCGTAATTCGTAAGTTTCAATAACATCTTCAACTTTAAGATCATTGAAATCATCAAATGAAATACCACCTTCAAAACCATCTTTGAGTTCAGAAACATCATCCTTGAATCTACGAAGAGATGCAATATTTAAATTCTCGGTGATTTGTTTTCCATCACGTAGAATTCTTGCTTTTGATTTTCTGGTAATTAATCCATCGCGAATTATCACACCAGCAATAGCCCCAACTTTGCTTGACTTAAATACTTCTCTAATTTCAGCTGAACCTAAGCGGACTTCCTCATAAATTGGTTTGAGTTTGCCTTTAAGTGCTTTCTCAATATCTTCAATTGCTTGATAAATAATTGAGTAGTAACGAAGTTCCACTCCTTCACGATCTGCCATTTCACGTGCACCAGACTCTGCTCTTACGTTAAAGCCAATAATGATGGCCTCTGATGCAACTGCTAAATCAACATCGCTATTTACTATCGCACCTACACCTCGATGAATTACTCGTAATTCAACATCTTCACCAACTTCAAGTTTCATCAATGAATCTTCTAACGCTTCCACAGAACCAGAAACGTCACCTTTAATAATTAAGCGCAACTCTTGAGTTTCACCTTTCTTTAAGGTGTCAAGCACATCTTCCAAAGTGTGGCGCTTTTTACTTCTGGCAAGTTGTGCGTTTCTATCTCGAGCTGATCTTGCTTGAGCAATTTGTCTTGCAATTCTGTCTTCATCTACAACTAAGAAAGTATCTCCAGCTCCTGGCACACTTGTTAAACCCAAAACTTGCACAGGAAAAGCAGGTCCAGCACTTTCTATAGTTTGACCTTTGTCATCCAACATGGCGCGGACTCGTCCATGGGCATCACCCACAACAATTGAATCGCCTGCTTTTAATACTCCGCGTTGCACTAATACTGTGGCAACAGGACCTCGACCTTTATCAAGATGGGCTTCAATTGCCACACCTTGAGCTTGTTGAGATTCACTGGAACGCAAATCTAATGCTGCATCAGCAGTTAAAATAATTGATTCTAATAATTTTTCTATACCAACACCAGATTTTGCCGAAACATCAACAAACATTGATGTTCCACCATATTCTTCTGGTAGTAACCCATATTCAGAAAACTGACCTCGAACTTTATTTGCATCAGCACCTTCTTTATCAATTTTATTAACCGCAACAACAATTGGTACTTCTGCAGCTTGAGCATGGTTTAATGCTTCAATAGTTTGAGGTTTAACACCATCATCTGCTGCAACCACCAACACTGCAATATCTGTTACTTTGGCACCGCGAGCACGCATCGCTGTAAATGCTTCGTGACCTGGTGTGTCAATGAAAGTTATTTTTCTATCATCACCTGCGACATTGGCAGAAATTTGGTAAGCCCCAATGTGTTGGGTAATTCCACCTGCTTCTCCCCCAGCCACATTTGCCGAACGAATTGTGTCAAGTAACAAAGTTTTGCCATGATCAACGTGACCCATAATTGTTACTACCGGTGGT
>JAQCGN010000044.1 GCA_027730605.1 Actinomycetota bacterium | reverse complement strand
ACCTGAAAGTCTTGAATACATTCTGAAATAGTTCTGTAATGTAATCGTGGCTAATGTTTGATTTTCTTGCTTAATTTCAACGTTTTCTTTTGCCTCAATTGCTTGATGCATTCCCTCGTTATATCGTCGACCTTGCAAAATTCTTCCAGTATGCTCATCAACGATGAGTACTTCCCCATTCATTACCACATAATCTTTATCCCGTTTGAATAATTCCTTTGCCTTAATGGCGTTATTTAAATAACCAATAAGTGGTGTATTAACAGATTCATACAAATTATCAATTTTAAGTGCTTTTTCTACAGTAGCAATTCCTTCTTCTAATACACCAACGGTTCTTTTTCTTATGTCAACATCATAATCTTTTCCAGGCTGCATATCTGTAACAATTCGGGCGAAATCTTTATATTGCGAATTTGTTCCTTCTACAGGTCCACTAATGATCAATGGTGTTCGTGCTTCATCTATCAAAATTGAGTCAACCTCGTCAACTACTGCGAAGTTATATCCTCTTTGCACTCGATCTTTTGGTGACCAAGCCATATTGTCTCTTAAATAATCAAAACCAAATTCATTATTTGTTCCATAAGTTATGTCACATAAATAAGCATCACGTCTATCCGCATTATCCATATTTGGGCTAATTGTTCCAACACTTAATCCCAAAAATCTATGAATTCTTCCCATCCACTCAGCATCACGATGAGCTAAATAGTCATTAACTGTTACAACATGAACTCCCTTGCCACTTAAAGCATTCAAATATGCAGGCAAAGTTGAAACTAGAGTTTTACCTTCACCGGTTCGCATTTCAGCAATATTTCCTAAATGAAGTGCTGCACCACCCATTAATTGAACGTCGTAATGTCTTTGACCAAGTGTTCTTAAGGAAGCTTCTCGAACCGTTGCAAATGCTTCTGGTAATAAATCATCTAATGATTCCCCGCTTTGCACACGTGATTTATAGGAAATCGTTAAAGCCTTTAATTGATCATCACTTAGTTTCTGTATTTCTGACTCAAGAGCGTTTACTTGTTTAGCTAAACTTTCAAGCTTTCGAAGAATGCGTCCTTCCCCAGCACGCAAAATCTTGTCTAAAACTAAAACCACTTTTGATTTCCTCTAAGTAAGAGACCTCGAAATAAGCCAAACCCTATGTTACGCAATTGCTATTTCAGCCAAATCCAAAGACCTATATTCCCTTTAATTTGCTCACATCAGCAGCGGATAAAACAGAATCAACGCGATGGCGGTGATACCTACGTCGATCAGCAGTTCTGCGCAATTGTTCTTCCAGTCGTTTCATTGCATGATCTAGTGCCGAATCCATATTAGGACCTTCTGACTTGGACCTTAAATTAGTTCCAGCACCTTTTATGGTCAACTCAACTAAATATTCAACTTTCTTTTGTCTTTTATTCTCACGGTGAATTACTTCAACGTCTAAAAGAGCAATCTTTACTCCGAATTTTTCTAAACGAGCACTTTGTTTCAAGACGTGATTCTTGAAGTCTTCTTGTATGTCAGCGTGTCTGCCGTGAATCACAATTTCCATTGGGTCACCCGCATTCTTTTAAAGATATAAGGTCTTGACTTCCACCATAACCCTGCGTACCAATAAATCAAGTCAGCGAGGATATCTTCCTAGACACTTAGGCTCAAAAATCTTAGTTTGCAGCCACCACGACACAAGCCCTGACTTGATTTTCTATTTGCCTTAAAGCTCGAATACTTTCTCTCAAACTTGCTCCAGTAGTTATAAGGTCATCAACAATAATCACAGGTTTTGTTGCTACTAAATTAGACCTAAAAACATCTTTCATATTTTTATTTCTCTGGTCAAAATTTAGACCTGCTTGATCTTTTCGATTTTCATAACTTGTAAGTAAGTTTCTTTTATAAATAAATCTTTGACCAGCTTTTTTGCATGCAATTTCTGTCATTATTGAAATTGGATCTAGTCCCCGCTTCTGAATTGATTGGTAAGAGCTTGGCACATTCACCACATAAACTTTTTCGCGTTTTGAAAAATACTTCAAACCAAGGGCAATAAAATCCGAAAATGGTTCTTTGAGATTTGAGAGCCCAAAATCTTTATGATTCACTATCATTCTGGCGATAGTCTCATTATTTTGAGTTAAAGAAAGCACTGGGACATTTGATTCAAATCGAATTTTAGAATCTAATAATAATTTTTTAAAACACGTGGGGCAGACTATTTCCTCAATCAAACCACAAAAAAAGCAATAGTTTTGACCAAGTAAGTTCTTTAAATCATCTAGAAAATTATTAATAAACATATCTTGATTTTGAACTAAATAATTGGTTATTTACAAAGAATTAATATTTTTTGTGGATAACTCCTACTTGTGGTTAATTAACCTGGGTATGAGGCATTTAAAAGTTCGCCCCGGTTCACCCAATCACCACTTATTCTTTCAATCATTGAACCATCTTCAAGAGAGACCAATAAGGGTTTTGCTGCTGAGCTTGCAATATTTGTAGCACCTAATTGTGAATGAAGTAATTTGGAAACTCCAGTAAATAAATCTAGCGAATAAATATTTGCGATATCACCTGAATCCTCTAGGTATAAAATGGAACTCTCGTCTTGCCAAATAGCTTGTTTAACAGAAAAACCATCTCGAATTACTTTTCTTAAATAGTTAATCTTAATATTTTGATCCTCACGTACAATTGTTCCTAATCTAAGTTCTGTTCCATAAACTGTGCTAATAATTAATAAAGCCCTCACCCCATCTGGTGCAGGAATAACATCAATTACATTTTGTTTATCAGCTTCTTCTATCCCTACCCCAATGACACGTTTGTTACTCACAACAGAAACTTGATTTACTCCAGTGACCCAGATTGAATCAAAAATATCTGAATGTGGGCTTCTTAAACTTTGACCTTCAACAATTACATTTTGAGTATTCCCTGTTGTGTTATCTTGTACAAGAAGCTGATTTCGATCAGCAGAAACTGCTGCCAATATATTTCCTGATCTATTTTCTACCGCTGCAAACCAGTTTTGATTTGTTAAGAATTGATTATTTAAAGGCGTAATTCTTTCGGAATCTATTCTTACTATTTTTCCCTCTTGTATAGCTAAAGCATCCGAGGTTCTCGAAAAATCAGCTCTAAATTTGTCCCACAAAGATGCAGTTTGCCTAATTGGAGTATTTGGAACAACCAATGATTGATTTCCAACATTAATTCTTACTGTACCTAGCTCTGGAATTCTCAATAAAGTTTTTACTATTTGAGCAGATAGGACTTCTCTTAAAAATGGCTCTGCAGACAATACGGAATCATTTAAGGAAACAGTAGCTAGCGCACTATTTACCGGCACTGAATTAAGAGCCAGCGTTGTTCCAATCGGAAAAGCTGTTCTAACTGCTCCAGTCAAATAATCACCAGGTCCTGCAAGTAATAACTGCATGAGCCTTGTTGAATTACCACTTGTTGTTTTTGGCAAAACAACACTATCTGGGACAAGTGTTCTTAAGGAAGTATCGGGAAACCATAAAGGATAACTGGTAAAACTTCTAGTTAGATCTGCTTGAGAAATCAATAATCCATTATCTTTTAAATCTATTCTCCACTCGTTATCTACTTGTCTAAGTTTGAACTCTTGAATGACTTCTGCATCAGGCTCTGCTAAAACTAATCTTGACTGACTATCAATGACAGAAGTTAAAGGTGCTGAAAAAATTATGGTGTCAGTTTGTATCGAATTAAGTCTTCCTTGACCGTCATAAACTTGAATCTTTTCATTTGGAAGCCAAGTGTTTTTTATTTCAGGAACTAAATATTCCCTGGCAATTCTAAAATCATTATCAATTGAGGCTGATGCATTTAAGAAACCTGACACGATTTCTTCAGGAGTCATTCCAGATTGTGGATTACTAGCAATAACACGAACAATTGATCCTTCAGAAATGGAACCTAGAATTGATCCATCTCTAATTGCACTACTTCTAGGCACTGTTCCACATGCTGTTAGAACTACTGAAACAAAAATTATTAATAACTTATTCATTTTTAGTGCCCATTGGAATTGTGGTCATTAACTCTGCTAACGCAGACATATCTAACTCGAGTTGCTTTTCATCACCTAAGCCAATAGCTAAAGGCGATTTTGAAATCGCTTTGTGTGCCACCCTTGGAAGAGTTAAACGAAACATTGTTCCTTGACCAGGAGATCCCCATGCATCTAACCAACCTGAATGCAATCTGGCATCTTCCAATGCAATTGCTAAACCTAAACCGGTTCCTCCCGTAGTTCTGGCTCTGGCAGGATCTGCTCTCCAAAATCTATTGAAAACTAATGAAGACTCCCCAGGCTTTAAACCAGGACCTTGATCTTTAACTATTACAGCGATTGCTTCTTCGTCACTACCAATTTCAACTTCAATTGGTTTTCCTACACCATATTCAGAAGCATTTAATATTAGGTTTCTTAAAACTCTTTCAATTCTTCTTGGATCCATTTCAATTTCTGGTGCACTTCCATTAATTACCACGGGTGTTTCTTGTTTTGTTAATAAACTAGAAAGAGAATCTGCTGTTTTTTCAATCAGGTTTTTGATGTTTGTTTGCTTCAGACTTAAGTCAGCTGCTCCTGCATCAAAGCGACTTATCTCCAAAAGCTGTGAAAGTAAAATCTCGAATCGCTCAATTTGAGTACTTAATAGTTCTGCTGCTCGAGCAGTTTCACCCGTGTATTGGTTACGAGACTCATAAAGCACATCTGCTGCCATGCGAACAGTGGTTAATGGTGTCCTTAGCTCATGCGAAACATCTGAGACGAATCTTCTTTGCATCCGTGACATTTGTTCAAGTTGGCCAATTTGTTGTTGAATCGAAGCAGCCATGGAATTAAAAGAGCCAGCTAATTTTGCTAAATCGTCTTCTCCACTTACTGGGACTCTTTCATTGAGAAGTCCCATCCGAAGTCTTTCTGCAGCATTAGCTGTTTTTCTTACAGGAGATAAGACTGATCTTGTCAAATACCAAACTAAAATTAGTAGTCCAAATATTAGAAAAATTCCAGTAACTAAAACAGCAGATCTAATAATTCTTATTGTTTCTTCTTCTTTATCAAGTGGAAAAAGCAGGAATAAAGAATAGGTTCCAACATTATTAATCTTTATTGGTGCACCAATAACCAGTCCAGGAATATTTCTTCCATCAAGATAGTTAATTTGCGTGTAGGACCAAAGCAATTTATCTGAATTTTCAACTTGATTTCTTAATTCATCACTTACACTTGTTTCCGCAACAAGATTTGTGCCACGCTCTGGAAGCCCTTGTTTAGACATTTCTTCTGCAGATAGAAACAAAACATCATAAAGTCCAGATTGGCCTGCCCTAACGGCAAGTGCAGTTACTGCGGTATCAACAATTACAGAAACAGTGGGAGATCCAGCTCCTATGTCAGTAGCGCTCACCACTCTTTGAGCTTCATTGATTGCAGAAGAAGCTTCAGTTAAAGATGATGATTCTTTAGATGACAAGATTCCTGAAGAAACACGATTAATTAAAATCAAACCAATTATTGTAACTAGAATTGTCGAAACTATAAACGTGGTGGCAATAATTCTTATACTTAAAGATTTATTCCAAGCTTGTTTTATTAAATAAAATAATTTCACGGACCAGCCTTGTAACCAACGCCTCTAACGGTCATGACGATTTCAGGATTTTCTGGATCATGTTCAACTTTTGCTCTTAAACGTTGAACATGCACATTTACTAATCTAGTGTCTGCTGGATTTCTATAGTGCCAAACTTCTGTCAATAATTGCTCTCGAGTGTAAACTTGCCAAGGTTTTCGTGCCAACGCCAATAGTAAATCAAATTCCAAAGGCGTAAGTGATATCTCTTTGCCATTTCTTTTAACACTGTGTCCAATTACATCAATTGATAAGTCACCTAAGGTTAGTGATTCTGCTTTTAAGTCATCTTTTTTTAATCGCGCTTTTATTCTTGCAATAAGTTCTTTAGGTTTGAAAGGTTTAATTACATAATCATCTGCTCCAGATTCCAAACCTTTTATAACATCTAAGGTGTCACCACGAGCAGTTAGCATGACAATGGGTACACCGGATTCTGCCCGGATTACTTTACAAACCTCAACTCCATCTAGTCCAGGTAACATTAAATCAAGTAATACTAAATCAGGTTTTGTTTCTTTAAAGATGCCATAGGCTTTTGAACCATCATCGCAAAATGAAGCAGTGTACCCCTCAGCCCTTAATACAATTCCCAGCATTTCAGAAAGGGCCTGATCATCATCAACCACTAATACGCGAGCCATAATGTAATGGTGTCACCTCATCTGTGACAAAATCAAAGTGGAGGTAGTGATGACCCAAGATACTGGTTCAAATTTGATTCCCCATAAGCAATTAAGCCTTTCTGAAATTTTGGGTGGTGCCCTGAACTCCCTTAGAAGAATGCCCAAAACATTATTAGGAATTGGTTTATTTTCAGGATTTATTGTGGGCATAAGTTCGATTTTCACCTCAACATTAATTATTAGACGTGGAGACAGTCTTGAAATTCCAGAATTACCAAATCCGGGAACAGCAATCACACAAGAACAATTAGAAGAACTCATTACCGCATTCACTCCGACACTTCAGGTTGCAGTAATCACAGCGATTGTACTTTTTTTCGTGCAATCTATTTCAGTTGGATTATTTACACACATCATTGGCAATGCCATTATCGGTAAAAAGATTCAAGCAAATCAAGCTTGGGAAAAGACAAAACCACAATTGAGAAGAATAATTGTTCTGTCTTTAATTTCAATTCTATTTCCACTTCTTGCAGTTGTAGCTGGTGTTTCTATTGGTGTTGCACTTTCTGCGATTAGTTCATTTTTTATTTTTGTTGGACTAGGTATGGGAATTTTTGCTGCAATTTATATTTGGGTTGGACTCTATGTCAGTCTTCCAACATTAATTCTTGAAGACTCATTTATAACTATTTCCTTCAAGCGTTCCTTTTACTTAGCAAAAAATAATATGATGCGTGTCTTAGGAATTGGATTAATAGGAGTTATAACTAGCCAAGCATTATCAATTGTGGTCTCAACACCATTCACACTCTTAGCCCAAGCTGGTCAACTTCAAGACCCAACTACGAGTTCAGTGTTTATGTCCACCATGGGCTCAATTGTTGGTTACGCAGTCATGCTGCCATTTATGGCCGCATTTACAACATTGCTTTACACAGATTTAAGAATACGTAAAGAAAATATTGCTACAGATTTAAATAAAGCAGCAAATCAGTAGCGATATTGATCGGACTTATAAGGTCCGTTTTTATCTAGACCAAGATATTGAGCTTGTTCAGTTGTTAGTTCTGTCAAATTAACGCCCAATGCATTTATGTGTAGGCGTGCAACTTTTTCATCTAAATCCTTGGGCAATGTATAAACCCCTACTGGATATTGCTCAGTTTTAGTAAATAATTCGATTTGGGCTAAGACTTGGTTTGTAAATGAAGTGCTCATCACAAATGAAGGATGACCTGTTGCATTTCCTAAATTAAGTAGGCGTCCTTCACTAAGAATTATGATGGACTTTTTGTCATCAAAAACCCATTCATCAACTTGAGGTTTTATGTTAATTCTCTTTGCATTTTTATTATTTGCAAGTCCAGCCATATCTATTTCGTTATCAAAATGTCCAATGTTTCCAACAATGGCTTTATCTTTCATTCTTGACATTTGATCAACTGTGATTACATTTTTACAACCTGTAGCTGTAATAATTATATCTGCGTAAGAAAGTGTGTTTTCTAAAGTATTAACTTCATATCCATCCATAGCAGCTTGTAAAGCACAAATTGGATCAATTTCAGTGATAATAACTCGAGCACCTTGTCCTCTTAGAGATTCGGCTGTTCCTTTTCCAACATCACCGTATCCACAAACCACTGCAACTTTGCCACCAATTAATACATCTGTTGCACGGTTTATTCCGTCAATTAAAGAATGACGAGTGCCATATTTATTATCAAATTTACTTTTAGTTACAGCGTCATTTACATTTATTGCTGGGAAAAGTAATTGATTTGATCTAAACATTTCATATAAACGGTGTACCCCAGTAGTGGTTTCTTCCGTTACGCCTTTAATATTGTTTGCAATATCTGTCCAAAGTCTTGGATTTTCTTTTAAAGTTTTCTGAATTAATTTAAGTACAACAGCAAACTCTTCACTATCAGCTTTTTCTGGTTCTGGTTGATCACCAGTTTTTTCAAATTCGACACCTTTATGAACTAGAAGAGTTGCATCTCCCCCGTCATCAAGAATCATGTTTGGCCCTTCACCATCTGGCCATTTCAATATTTGTTCTGTGCACCACCAATATTCTTCAAGTGATTCACCTTTCCAAGCAAAAACTGGCACACCAGTTGGATTTTCTTTTGTACCTTGCGGACCAACCACAACTGCTGCAGCTGATTGATCTTGAGTTGAAAAAATATTGCAAGAAGCCCAACGAACATCAGCGCCAAGTTCAACTAAGGTTTCAATCAAAACTGCTGTTTGAGTTGTCATATGTAGGGAACCTGTTATTCGGGCACCTTTTAGAGGTTTTGATGCACCAAACTCTTTGCGCATTGCCATTAATCCTGGCATTTCATGTTCAGCTAATTGAATTTCTTTACGACCAAAATCTGCTAATGACAGATCAGCAACTTTATAATCAAGTTTTCCAGCACGATCAACTTTCATTGAAAAATCAGACACTTTATTTTTACCCCTGGGAATTAGTGACGAATCAAACTAAATCCAATTGTGCCAGACTAGAGAGTTCTTGCAACAACGGCATGACCATCAACAACCACATTTACATCAATATTGCTAAATAGTGCTGCTTCCCCCTTTTCTAGCACCACTTCAATTGAACCGTGACTAATTGTAGTTTTGCCCTCTAAATTGAGCACCCCAGCAAATTTGGTGTCCCGAGATTTATAAGTAGCGTTGTCTACCGCCACTAATTCATAATCTGCTTCTGGTTTATAAATATGAACACCATCAGTGGTATCTAATGACATAACCTGAATTTGCTTTTCTTGCACAATGCTTAAGGCCGCATCAATATTTATTGGTTTATTGGTTAAACCCATTCTTAAAACGTTATCTGAAGAAGTCATTATTTCCACAGCTAAACCTTTGACATATGAATGTGGTGTTCCTGGGGATAGGTGAATTGCTTGACCTTTCTCCAAGACATGAAATTGCATCAAAAGACAAACTAGAACCCCTGGATCATTTGGGTATTTACTAATAATTTTTTCTAAAGCAGATATCACTTTTTGATTAAATTTCGCTTCCTTCACACACTCTATAACTAAATTATTCAGAATTTTGATTTTAGCTTCTGGAATTGCAAAAATAATATCTGCAGCATCAAAAAATGTTGAGGTTTGTAGTACCTCTGCTATGTGACTTTCTTGAGATTTTTTAAACAGTAGGCTGAAAACAACATCTCTTTTTTCTTTACTCTCAACTCCGGCAAAGGCTTGAAACTCTTCCAATGCAAAAAGCATTTCATCTTTACCATTATTGTCACTGAGAAATTTGTCACTATTTTCAAATTCTTGCATTCCTGACTCTGCTGTTTGCTGATCTGGGTGAACTTGAATTGATAATGGTTCGTTAGCACAAAGTAATTTCATAAGCAAAGGAAAACTTGAATTAGTTTTTATTACTTTGTTAGTAGATTTGTCAATTGACTTACCAGCAGGATGATCACCAAACCAAAGTTCGGCTTGGGCTTTATCAGTTGTTGTGCCCCAGTTTGCTAAACCATTTACTTTTCCCCAGGCGTATTCTTTTAGCGAACCTTTAACAACAATTATTGAATTGTTATCCATTTAAAAAGATTAGCCGCCGATACCGCGAGGTCCAGGAGTTGCTTCATCAAGCAACATCACAGGAATTCCATCTTTGATAGGAAAGCTTGTTTCACATTTGACACAAACAATTTTTGTGTCATCACTTGAAACAGAAACATCTGCA
>JAQCGN010000043.1 GCA_027730605.1 Actinomycetota bacterium | reverse complement strand
TGAATCACCAACCAGATTTCAGATCTTAGGAATTGATAAGCAAGCAGTTGGCGAAACTGCTGCTAAGGTTCGAAAACTTCGCAAACAAGATCCTTACAAGGGTAAGGGAATTAGATTTGATGACGAAGTTATCAGACGTAAAGCTGGAAAGGCTGGTAAGTAAACCATGAGTAAATTCACCAGACCTGGAAAGAATTTAAGCAAAAAGTCAGCTTCTAGAAGAAGAAGACATATCAGAGTAAGAAAGAAAATTACTGGCACAAACACTAAACCACGTTTAGTTGTGACTCGTTCACTGCGAAATGTCAGTGTACAAGTAATTGATGACTTAACTGGAAAAACTTTGGCATATGCCTCTTCAATTGAAGAAGGCGTTGCAGGAGATAAAACAGCACAAGCAAAAGTTGTTGGTAAAAAAGTTGCCGAACGAGCAACTGCTGCTGGCATTAAAGATGTTGTGTTTGATCGCGCCGGTCGCAAGTACCACGGACGAGTCGCTGCTTTAGCTGATGGTGCACGTGAAGGAGGTCTTACTTTCTAATGGCTGCAAAGACATCTAATCTAAACGGCACAGAAGAACGCCCAAATCGTCGCGAACGTCGCGAAAGAAATGAAGGCGGAGCTCGTGAAAAAGAAAAATCACAATTTATTGAACGTGTGGTTTTCATTAACCGTGTAGCAAAAGTTGTGAAAGGTGGACGTCGTTTCGCATTCACCGCTTTAGTTGTAGTGGGCGATGGCAATGGCATGGTTGGTATTGGTTATGGCAAAGCACGCGAAGTGCCACAAGCAATCCAAAAAGCTGTTGAAGAAGCCAAAAAATCTTTCTTTAAAGTTCCAAGAGTGCAAGGAACTATTCCTCATCCAATAACCGGTGAAGCAGCAGCAGGAATTGTGATGTTAAGACCTGCCTCTCCAGGTACCGGTGTAATTGCTGGTGGCCCAGTTCGCGCCGTTTTGGAAGCAGCAGGAATTCATGATGTATTAACAAAGTCTTTGGGATCAGGAAATGCAATTAACGTGGTTCATGCCACAGTTGATGCGTTAAAGAAACTTGAAAGACCAGAACAAGTTGCAGCCAGACGTGGACTATCTGTAGAACACGTTGTTCCTGCCGCAATTCTTAAAGCACAAGCTGCAGGAAAAGCTGGTGTTTAATATGTCATCTTTCAAAATTAAACAAATTAAATCTTCCATTGGTGGCACCAAAATCCAATTAGAGACTTTAAAAAGTTTAGGTTTAGGAAAAATTGGTTCACAATCAGTTAAACCTGATCGCCCAGAATTTCGTGGAATGCTTCGAAGCGTTGCACATTTAGTAACCGTTGAGGAGGTTAAGTAACTTATGGCTATTAAGGTTCATCATCTTCGTCCAGCACCTGGTGCTAAAAAAGATAAAAATCGTAAAGGTCGTGGTGAAGCAAGTAAGGGTAAAACAGCAGGTCGAGGTACCAAAGGATCTGGTGCTCGCCGCAATTATTCAGCCGCTTTTGAAGGTGGCCAGATGCCTTTGCATATGCGTTTACCAAAACTTCGTGGTTTCACACCACCTAACAAAATTAGATATCAGGTAGTTAACGTTTCTGATATTTCAAGACTGTTCCCACAAGGTGGCGAAGTTACTCCTGCATCTTTAGTTAAAGTTGGCGCTATTAGAAAAGGTCAACCAGTTAAAGTGCTAGGTTTTGGCGAAATCACTGTCAAAGTTACCGTTGTTGCTGACAAATTTAGTGAATCAGCAAGTAGCAAAATCGCCGCTGCAGGCGGATCAATTAAAGCTCTTTAGGAGTTTGTTTTGAACATAAATTTTGCGTGGTTAACTGATGCTTTTCGCACCCCAGATTTGCGACGCAAAATTTTGTTCACACTTGGAATGGTTGCCGTTTATCGTCTAGGTACCACAATTCCAACACCTGGTGTTGATTATCCCGCAATTCAGCAATGTGTTGAATTAGTTGAAGGTGATTCTCTTTATGGCGTAATTAATTTATTTTCTGGGGGAGCACTGCTCCAACTAAGTGTTTTCGCACTTGGCATCATGCCCTACATCACAGCTTCTATCATTATGCAATTATTAACCGTTGTAATTCCACGTTTAGAAATGTTGAAAAAAGAGGGACAATCAGGTCAAGCAGTAATTACCCAATACACCCGTTATGTGACTATTGGTTTAGGACTTTTACAAGCAACTTCAATTTTGGCACTTGCCAGAACTCCAGGACAATTGTTAAGAGGTTGTCCAAATGACATTATTCCCAATGATTCACTACCAGTAATGATTTCAATGGTGTTAACCATGACAGCAGGAACAGCTCTGGTGATGTGGTTGGGAGAGTTAATAACTCAGCGTGGTGTTGGAAATGGTATGTCGTTGTTAATTTTTGCTTCAATTATTTCTTCTGTTCCAAGTCAATTCGCAGCAATATTGACTATCAATGGTTTGTTTACATTCGTGGCAACTGTGGCAGTAGGAGTTTTAATTATTGCTGGAGTGGTGTTTGTGGAACAAGCACAAAGAAGAATTCCGGTTCAATATGCCAAGAGAATGGTGGGAAGAGCCTCTTATGGTGGTACTTCTACCTACATTCCATTAAAAGTAAATATGGCTGGGGTAATCCCAGTAATTTTTGCATCATCACTGCTTTATATTCCATCTTTGTTAGTACAACTTTCTAATTCACAAAGCGCATGGGCTCAATGGGTTTCCCGTAATTTCCAAAATGGTACAGAGCCTCCTTACATTCTGACGTACGCAATTTTGATCGTTTTCTTCGCATATTTCTACTCCTCAATTACTTTTGATCCAAAAGAGGTGGCAGAAAATATGAAAAAATATGGTGGTTTTATACCTGGCATCAGAGCAGGAAATCCAACAGCTGAGTATTTAAAATATGTACTTTCTCGACTAATGGCAGCAGGATCTACTTATTTAACAATCATTGCTGTGCTTCCATTTATTGCTTTTGGTGCCCTTGGAGTAGGCGATAGATTTGTATTTGGTGGTATCAGTTTGTTAATTATGGTTGGAGTTGGTTTGGACACAGTTAAACAAATTGAAAGCCAATTACAACAAAGAAGCTATGACGGCTTCTTAAAACAAAATCCAACAATTTAATTAAATGCGCCTATTAATCATGGGCCCACCTGGTGCGGGCAAAGGCACACAAGCCCTAAATATTGCTAAATCTTTTAATATTCCCCACATTTCTACTGGGGACATTTTTAGAGAAAATATGAAAAAGCAAACTCCATTAGGACTTGAAGCTAAAGTGTTTTATGATCAAGGTTTATATGTTCCAGATGATGTGACCAACAGAATTGTGGAAGACAGATTGACTTGGGATGATACTCAAAATGGTTTTCTTCTTGATGGATACCCAAGAACAATCGAACAAGTAAATTTCTTAGATCAAATTCTTTTAAAGAAGTCACAAAAAATTGAAAAAGTTTTGGAAATAACAATTGATATTCCAGTTGTTGTGGAAAGACTATTAAAAAGATCCCAAGAACAAGGAAGAATTGATGACACAACAGAGGTTATTACTAAAAGATTAGATGTTTACGCCTCATCAACAGCACCATTGCTAGCTGAATTTCAAAAACGTGGAATCCTAACAAAAGTTG
This sequence comes from Actinomycetota bacterium, assembly GCA_027730605.1. Classification (GTDB taxonomy): domain Bacteria; phylum Actinomycetota; class Actinomycetes; order S36-B12; family UBA5976; genus ATZT02. The sequence goes on along the minus strand of JAQCGN010000043.1, from coordinate 6,483 downwards.
ATGGAATGGGTTCAGTAAGTGAAGTTCAAGAAAAGATTAAATCCGCGCTAGCTAGTTAAGGTTTCCATGCAACAGGGATTTGTACTTCATTTCGTTTTAAAAATGATGGTTTAAATGGTGGATCAAAACGAGCACTTCGCCAATTATTATCAAAACCGATTTCAGAAATTGATTCCCTAGTAAGAGCATTTTTCAATAAATTTAGATTTTTCTCTAATTTTGCTTGCGAATAATTTCCTGTAAATTTCAAGCAAGCATAGAAAGCTTGTGGAAGTTGTTTAATTTCTACCTCTGAATTTTTGGAAATGGGTAAGCTAGAAATATCTGATCCCCTTGGCATAACAAACGAGATTTTCCATAAATTACTTTTCACCGGAACCTGAAGTACCGGGGCCGTCATAGAAATATTGTTTTGGGAAATGTAATTGAAAAGTGGTCTAAAACCATAACTTCCTGCAGTACTCATCGAACCTTCAATATTAACTTCTGCGATGAAGCAAGACTCATAATCTCGAATTTCAAAATCAGAGAATTTTTGAACTACTTTGTATTTTTGTTGCTCTGTCATAATTTTGTGAGAATTTCAGGACCATTTTTGGTGATAGCAATGGTGTTTTCCCAATGACTAGCAAATGATCCTTCACTAGAAACAACAGTCCAATCATCTTCCAGCACATGAACTTTGTTACTACCTAGAACTAACATTGGCTCGATAGCAATTGCCATACCTTCAACTAACTCAACCCCAGTTCCTGCTTTGCCATAATTTGGCACACTAGGTGCCATGTGCATTTCTGTGCCTATGCCATGGCCAACGTAGTCTTCTAAAATTCCTATTTTTAGATCGTGATAAGATCTAACGAAATTCTCAATAGCAAAACCAATATCACCTACGTGATTTCCAGGAAGTGAAGCATTTATTCCAACTTGTAAAGCCTGTTTTGTTATCTCGCTTAATTGTTGATGTTCTGGTTTAACATTTCCAACACCAATAGTTATAGCTGCATCACCATGCCACCCATTAATAATGGCTCCACAATCAATACTTACTAAGTCTCCTTCATTAAGTATTTTACTTTTACGAGGAATTCCATGAACAACTTCCTCATTAACTGAAACACAAATTACTGCAGGAAATCCGTGGTATCCCAAAAAAGAGGGTTTGGCACCTTCTTTATCCATAATATTTCGAGCTATTAAATCTAAATCCAATGTTGTCATGCCGGGTTTGATTCTTGATTGAATCTCTTCCAAACAAAGAGCAACAACTCTTCCTGCTTTTCGCATGGTTTCAAATTGTTCTGGAGTTTTTAATTGAATTTGTGCTTTATTAAACATTTGAGATTAATCTATCGTGAATTCTCTACCAAGGCTCTTCTGGTTCAAGCACTCGCCAGCAATACCAAGCTGCTATTGATCGATAAGGAGCAAATGGGTTACCTAGCGGTTGCATTTGTTTCTCATTGGGCATTTCATTTAATCCGTGCGCAATCTGCCATCCTCTGCGAACAGCTAAATCCCCAACCGGCCAGATATCAAGTCTGCCTAATGTGAACATCAAAAACATTTCAGCTGTCCATCTACCAATTCCCCATTGAGAACTAAGCATTTTTACTGCTTCATCATTTGTTGCGTGGGTTAAGTCAGCTAGATTAATTTCTTTGCTCAAATGAGCATTGGCTAAACCTTGGATTGTTTTAATTTTAGAGGTAGATAATCCTACTGAGCGTAATTCTTTTTCAGTTCTATTTAAGAGCACACGAGGAGTGATTTTATTATTAGTTAGTTTTTTTACCCTTTGAGTAATAGTTGCTGCAGCAACTGATGAGATCTGTTGGGCGATGATAGATCGCACAAGAGATTCAAAATAAGAATTCACAGAGGGTTCCTGGGGTTTCAAATTACATTTGTCACTAATTTCAACAAAGTGTTTCAGGTGAGGACAAATTGATTTGACTTGTTCAATACCATTTTTGAGGTGTGTTGAATGACTAACCATATGATTCCTAATCTATTTGATGTCAAAATAAGGTCATGTTCAAGAACTGGAACTCTCGCTCAATTACTTATCTTTTACTTGCCCTAGCAGGCTTGGTTGGAACTTGGTATTTTAACTTCTTAGCTATTACGCAAAGCAGAAACTTTTTTGCAGATTGGTCGAGCACCCCAGCAGTCTTATCTGCCACGACAGATTTATTTGTTGTGGCTACTGCAGCAAGTGTTTTTATTTTCTTTGAAAGCAAAAGATTAAAGATAAAGTATTGGTGGCTATTTATTTTAGGATCATTTGTGACAGCGATTGCGTTCACCTTTCCTTTATTCATGGCACTGAGGGAAAGAAAATTGTTAAGCCAAGGCAACAATATATAACCTTTGAGCTTTTGTATTATAGGTACTCCTACAATTAGATCTAATGATGACCTTTATTGAAATAATAAAAATTAGGTCAAATAAAATTAACAAATATTAATAAAAATCAAGGATGAATGGCGATGCCTTAAAGTTGCAATAATTAACCCCAGTAATTATTAGGTAGTACTCCACACAATCTTTATAGGGTTAGTATTCACGTTTTGAGTGATAATGGTTTTTGGGTTATTTACCTCACATTAATTATTGAAGATTTCCACATTTTTACTGCTTCAACTCTCAAATTTTTAGAATCACTTTCATATAAATTTAATGCTTCATAAGTTCTGTTCACGAGTGCTTCAACAGCTCTTAAGGTGGTATCTCTTTTTTTTGCGATAGCTTGATTTGATAATCCTTGAACAATTAATCCAAGTAGCTCCGCTTGGGTTTTACTAATAAAAATTCCTTCATTTTTTGAATTCGAGTAACCATTACCTATAGCTTTCTTGTCCACAACCTTTTGCAATAAGTTCTCAAATGTATTAGAAGAGTTGATTTCAGATTTTAGAACATAATTAATTTTGAGTGGAAATTGCTTAAAATTTGTATCGACTAAAAGGGGAGACCGATAGGTAGTTAGAACTATTACATCAATTTCAGGGTGATTTATAGAAATTTTGTTTATTAAATCAAGTCCGGAGGGCCCCTCACCTAGATTAAGTTCTGTTATGACTAAGTTAGGTTTAAAATTAGTAATTGCAATTAGGGCTTCGTTTACATTCGTTACATTGTTACATGTATGACCAAGCGTAGTAATAAATTCAGACATAAGATTTTTTACAAAAATATCATTGTCGACAACAAGGACGTTTAATGATTTTTTTGGAATCGTCATTTTTTAAATCCTATAAGTAGTTTTTCCGTTGTAAGTTCACGAAAGCATACCAACCTGGTAGAACTGGTAGCCAGAAAGTAACTACCCGATAAAGCAATACTCCGGATAATGCAGTTCCAGAAGGAATTCCTGCAGCTGTTAAACCTGCAACTAGGGCAGCTTCAACTGCACCAATACCTCCAGGGGTTGGTGCTGCTTGACCAATTGTTGCTCCCGCAAGATAAACAAAAGCTGCTGTGGCAATAGAAATATCGCTTCCAAAAGCATTTAATGCCGCATAAAAAGAGAAGATGTAAGAGAAATTTAATAAGAGTGATGAAGCAATACTAGAAAGTAGTCTTTGAGGTTGTTGCACAATTATGGCTAATGTGGGACCAATCTGATCGATTAGTGGTTTTGCTTTATTTATCAACCAGTTTCTAAAATTCGCTATTGAAAGCATAAAAATAACGATTGCAAAAACAATTACAACTATTACCAAAGTAAATCTTGGAGGCCTAAATGAAAAGTCAGTTTGGGTTCCAGCAATAACACCAAAAATCACCAAAAGAATTATATGAGTAAAAAATATAACAACTTGAGAAACTCCTACAGCTGTTGCAGCTGCAGGACCTGTAATTCCAGACTTATTCAAAAATCTGATGTTTACTGCAACTGATCCAAGTGTTGGTGGAGTAACCAAAGTAGCAAAAGATGCCGCTAGTTGAGCTTGTAGTGTTTTAAACCAATTTATCTTTGTTGTGATAAATGCGAGTAAGAGCGCAGTTGATGCAAAGTAGGTCAATACAGAACCAGCCAAAGCTATACCTGCCCAATTCCACTGAGCAGTTGCAATTAAGTCAGCAATATCTATTTGACTAAATTGAGGTACTAGCACGTACAAAGCAATAACAGACACAATCGCTAGCAAAATACTTCGCCAATTAATTCTTTGGAAAGAAATAGGTTGAATATCAGCACTTGGTGCTAATTCACCTAGACCTTTTCTCAAATCCTTTAGTAGCTCTTTATTGTTCTTTAGGTACTGCCTGGTTTTTCTACTCATCGCAATACTTTGAATAGCAGGAATATTTCTAATTAACTCTTTAGTGGTAAATAATTTTTTAGCAATTTCAACGGTTACAGAAACTGAAGATGATCTTGCTGCGGTGACAAGAGCCTCTGCTAGGTCAACTCGTTGTTGCAACTCTGTTGCTGCAACTGTTCCTGAATGAACTCCGGTAAAAGCAATGTCCCCAGTTTGGGTAACAAAAATATTTTCAGAAGATAGCGACCTATGAGCAATATCAGCATCGTGCATAGTTTTAACATCAGTTAAGAACTTTTCTATTTGCGCAGAAGTTATACTAATTTTTCTTTCATTTATTTCAGCAAAAGAAGACCCATTTAAGTTTTCTAATGCAATAAATATTGAATCTGGTTCAATTTCTCTAACTATTTCAACTTCAGGTACTCTAACTCCTGTTGCAGAAATTGCATAAGTTAATAGCGCTGTTCTTTCAACTCTGCGCCTTATACTCATTCCTTTAAAGTCCCCAGAAGTTTTCACATTCAATCCACGCCACCAAGACCCCAAAACACCTGAGCCTTGCAACTCCCAATCAAAGACCCAAATATTTATTTGTGAGCCTGTTTTTAAGAGTGCTCTATAAATTCGGCCTTCGGAAGTTTCCAAAGAAAGCTCTATTTTTTCTACATTTAGATTCCCTGAATTTAGTGCTTCAATTATTTTCTCAACCGAAGCTCTATTGATAGGAGTTCCAAATAAATAACGAACCGCTAAACCAATTGTCCAGCCCAACAGGATATTAACTATTTGAGTAATAATTGTTGTTTGTCCAGCAACTAAAGATGCAAAAGATAAAGCAATAACAGAAATTGTTGCCAATATTCCAAGTTTTCCTCTATCAAAAACACGTGCTATTACTAAAAACGAAATTAATCCTGCAATAAGTGGATCAAGAGGTGAAACACCTTCAGTTTGAATACCACCTGTTAGCGCAATTATTAATCTTGGTGAATTTGTTTGAACAATGAGAATTGAGATTGCAACTAAAGTTAATACTGAAAGACCAGCTGCAAGAAGAGCATCAACTAGTTGTCTTGCTCTATTACGTGTGATTAAAGATACTGCCACTAAAACTGGAATTATAATTATTGAAGTAGCACCAATAGTGTTGAGAATAAATAGCGCAAAACTTGGTAAAACTCGGGTTGCTGTATCTAGATCCGCATCTATGCCTGCTGTTGTTTGGGCGGCAAAGGTTCCAATAACGATCACCAATACCGTGATGGCAAGTGAGATAAGAAGTGTTACTAAATCCCTAGGTCTTCGAGCAGCCCGGCGGGAAGCATTATGGGTAGAAATAGTCATCACCTCTATCGTCCCATTACCTCACATTTTTTACCTGACCAGACACTTGTCGTAGGTCAATGGTGAAGTAGTCACATGGCAATAAATACGATCCCTGAAATCACCTTAGAAAACACCGCCCTGCCCTTTATCGAGCAACCAATATTTGATGCTGCTCAACAAAATGTGATCGATCATGAACAAGGATTTTGCTTGGTAACAGGTCCTGCCGGTACTGGAAAGACTACAGTTTTAGCAGAAGCAGTTGTTAATAAAATAAAAACTGGAATTGCATCTGACAAAATAATTATTTTTTGTTATTCCAGACATTCAGCAAGAGTTATGCGCAAATATTTAGCAAGACGTCTACCGGGTTTTTCTGTTCCTCAAGTTGCAACTTTTCATTCTTTTACTCATTCGGTTATGCAAGCTGCATATAACCAAGGAATAATCGATGAGGAGTATTCATTTTCTCCATTGAGATTACTTTCTGGTCCTGAGCAAGAAGTAATGATAAATGAATTGATAAAAGGAACAATTGAGGATAAATCAATTAATTGGCCACCTAATTTATTAAGTGCTTTAAGAACTAAAGGATTTGTTAGGCAAGTAAGAAATCTATTAGCACGAATGCGATCTCTTGGGATGGATCCTGAGCAATTAATAGAAACAGGAATCAAACATGATAATGAAAATTGGATAGCACTAGGTAACTTTGCAGAAATGTATCTAGATAATTTGGATGCATCTGAAACAACTGATTACGGTGAATTAGTTCATCGAGTTAATTTACTACTAGTAAGATTGAAAAGTTTAACAGAGCTAGGTATAAAGTTTACCCACTTTTTTGTTGACGAATATCAAGATATTGATCCTGCGCAAG
>JAQCGN010000042.1 GCA_027730605.1 Actinomycetota bacterium | reverse complement strand
GTTTTAATGATGCTAACTGGTCGAGGTATCAGAGAAACAGTTTTGTTTCCTCTAGTTAAACCACAATAAAATGTCTTCATTAATAATTCGTCCAGCTAAAACTAATGATGTTGTAACAATAAGAAAATTAATTGATACTTATGCCCCAGAAAGAATATTACTTTCTAAAGCAACAGTGACTTTATACGAAGCAGTCCCAGATTTTCTTGTCATAGAAAAAGATGGCAAAGTTATTGGAGCAGGTGCTGTGCATGTGTTATGGGAGGATTTAGCTGAAGTAAGAACGGTTGCAGTTTTTCCAGAGTATAAAAAACAAGGAATAGGATCACAATTACTTGAAGCTTTAATTGAAAAAGCAAAAGTTTTAGGGGTAAAAAGATTATTTTGCTTAACATTTGAATTAAAGTTCTTTACCAAACATGGATTTACTGAAATTCAAGGAACTCCAGTTGAGCCTGAGATTTATCAACAATTATTAGAGTCATATGACGTTGGTATTGCTGAATTCCTTGATCTGGACAAAGTTAAACCAAATACTCTGGGTAACACCAGGATGATCAAACATCTTTAACAAATGACCAAAATAACCCCTAGGATTTGTTACTGCTGAGGCACTTGAACACTACTTATAGGGACATTGCCCCACCTCAAGGTTGAATTTGCTTAATAAGTCCAGAGACGTACTATAGATATATAGGGAAAAATATAATTTCCCAAAAGTTGAGTTAAGGAGGCTTAAGTCAAATGTTCGAAAGATTTACTGATCGAGCAAGACGAGTAGTAGTTCTTGCGCAAGAAGAAGCCCGCATGCTCAACCACAATTACATTGGTACCGAACATATTCTTCTAGGTTTAATTCACGAAGGTGAAGGCGTTGCTGCTAAGTCTTTGGAATCATTAGGTGTTTCACTTGAATCTGTTAGATCACAAGTTGAAGAAATAATTGGCCAAGGCCAACAAGCACCATCAGGACATATTCCTTTTACTCCTCGTGCAAAAAAAGTTTTGGAATTATCTTTAAGAGAAGCTCTGCAATTAGGTCATAACTACATCGGTACCGAACACATCTTGCTAGGACTTATTCGCGAAGGCGAAGGTGTTGCTGCTCAAGTATTAGTAAAACTTGGAGCAGATTTGAACCGTGTTCGCCAACAAGTAATTCAATTGCTTTCTGGTTATCAAGGAAAAGAACCATTAACTTCTGGTGCACCAAATGAGGGAACACCATCTACTTCACTAATACTTGATCAATTTGGTCGAAACTTAACCCAAGCTGCTCGCGATGGAAAACTTGACCCAGTTATTGGTAGAGAAAAAGAAATTGAAAGAGTAATGCAAGTTCTTTCTCGTAGAACCAAAAACAACCCAGTATTAATTGGGGAGCCAGGTGTCGGAAAAACTGCTGTTGTGGAAGGCCTTGCCCAAAAAATTATTAAAGGTGATGTTCCAGAAACTTTGAAAGATAAACAGCTCTACACACTTGATTTAGGTTCTTTAGTTGCAGGATCAAGATACCGTGGTGATTTTGAAGAAAGACTAAAAAAAGTATTAAAAGAAATTCGTACCCGAGGCGACATTATTTTGTTCATTGACGAAATGCACACTTTAGTAGGTGCAGGTGCTGCAGAAGGCGCAATTGATGCTGCTTCCATATTAAAACCAATGCTTGCTCGCGGTGAGCTTCAAACAATTGGTGCTACCACTTTGGATGAATACAGAAGATATGTTGAAAAAGATGCTGCATTGGAAAGAAGATTCCAACCAATCCAAGTTCAAGAACCTTCAGTTGCTCACGCCATTGAAATCTTAAGAGGGTTAAGAGATCGCTATGAATCTCACCACAAAGTAACAATTACAGATTCTGCTTTAGTTTCTGCTGCCACCTTGGCAGATCGCTACATCAATGATCGCCAACTTCCAGATAAAGCAATTGATTTAATTGATGAAGCAGGTGCTCGTCTTCGTATTAATAGAATGACTGCCCCACCTGATTTAAGAGAGTTTGATAATAAAATTGCTGATGTAAGAAAAGAAAAAGAATCAGCTATTGATGCCCAAGATTTTGAAAAAGCAGCAGCATTAAGAGATAAAGAAAAAACTTTAATCGCTGAAAAAAATGAACGCGAACGTGAATGGAAAGCAGGCGACTTAGATGTCGTTGCCGAAGTTGATGATGACCTAATCGCTGAAGTATTAGCCATGTCAACAGGTGTTCCAGTTGCCAAATTAACTGAAGCAGAATCAAAGAGATTACTGCGTATGGAAGAAGAACTTCACAAACGAGTCATTGGTCAAGAAGATGCCATCAAAGCATTGTCTAAATCAATTAGAAGAACTCGTGCTGGATTAAAAGACCCAAAGAGACCTGGTGGCTCATTTATATTTGCAGGCCCATCTGGTGTGGGTAAGACTGAGCTTTCAAAAACTTTGGCCCAATTCTTATTTGGTGATGAAAACGCATTAATCATGTTGGATATGTCCGAGTATTCAGAAAGACACACCGTTTCAAGATTATTTGGATCTCCTCCAGGATATGTGGGTTATGAAGAAGGCGGACAGTTAACCGAAAAAGTTCGTCGTAAACCATTTTCTGTGGTGCTTTTTGACGAAGTAGAAAAAGCTCATCCAGATATTTTCAATTCACTATTACAAATCTTGGAAGACGGTAAACTAACCGATTCTCAAGGCCGCATGGTGGATTTCAAAAACACTGTAATCATCATGACCACAAACCTGGGAAGTCGTGATATTTCAAAAGGTGTAGGACTTGGTTTCTCCATGGGTGATGATGTTGAGGGAAGCTATGACCGTATGAAAATGAAAGTTAATGAGGAATTGAAACAACATTTCCGCCCAGAATTCTTAAACAGACTTGATGATGTAATTGTGTTCCATCAATTAACTCGTCCAGAAATCTTACAAATCGTTGAACTAATGATTACCTCCCTTGATGAAAGACTAAAAGATAAAGACATGGGCCTAATTTTGACTGACCAGGCAAAAGAATTATTAGTAGATAAGGGTTATGACCAGTCCCTTGGTGCAAGACCTATGAGAAGAACAATTCAAAGAGAAATTGAAGATATTTTAAGTGAAAAAATATTGTTTGGTGAATTAACAGCAGGAAATCTAGTAGTAGTTAGCGTAGAAGGCGAAGCTGCAAATCCTGATAAGAAAACACTTGACACCAGAGTCTTTACATTCACAGGTGAAGCAAAACAACCATTACCAGATGCACCACCTGTAAATAGCGCTGCTGAGTAAATTAATTTTTACTAATTTCTTCTGCTCTTTTGATTGCAGCTTTTAATGCGTTCTCCCAAATACCTTTAAGATCTTTACTTTCTAAATATTCAATTGCTGCTTGGGTAGTTCCTTTTGGCGAAGTAACTTTTTTTCTCAATTTATTAACATCGTCATCTGAATTTTCAAACAAAGCACTTGAACCGGTAAATGTGTTTTCAACTAATACTTGAGCAACTTCTCTTGTTAAACCATTAGCAACTGCTGCATCAATTAGTAACTCTGTGACATAGAAATAATACGCAGGACCAGAACCTGAAGCTGCTGCAACTACATCAATAAGTTTTTCCTCCACCACAACAATTTTGCCAATAGCTTTGAGTAAATTTTTAGCAATATTAAGTTGCTCATCTGTGGCAAATTCACCTTTAGCAATTCCAGTTACCCCTTTGCCAACTAGTGCTGGGGTATTAGGCATGGCTCTAATCACAGCAGCTTTTTCAACACCTAGTTGTTTAACAATGTTTGCTGAGGTGATTCCAACTGCAATTGAGATAATTAAGGCATTTTGTTTTAAGTGTTTACCTAATTGGGGTAGAACTTCTTCCATATTCTGAGGTTTAACACTCAGCAGAACCACGTCACAGTCTTTAACACTATTAATCTCACTTGAGCCCTGGACTTTGTAGACATTTTTTATACGATCTAGACTGACTTGAGATTTATCAACACAAATGACTTCATTAAGGCTTAAACCATTGTCAAGTAAACCCTTTAATATGGCTTCACCCATATTACCGGTGCCTACAATTCCAATATTCACGATTGATCTTTTCTGCTTATGTGACTTAAGAGACAAGACTACTTTGCACTTAGCAGAAACTACCCAAGTAGGCTCTGGCCTATGACGGAATTTCTTAAAGAAACACCTCGAACTTGGCTCGAATTTGTGGATCCAGTTGATCCAGAAATCATCATAAAAGCAGATTTAACTTGGCTAACTTCTAATTGGGAATGCATTTTTGGACGTGGTTGCAAAGGTGTTGAAAAATCAAATCCCAATGATGGCTGTTGTGTACATGGTGCTCACTTTACTTCCAACGATGATAAAAAAAGAGTGGCCAAATGGGTTAAGAAATTGACTCCTGATATTTGGGAAAAGCACCAGTATGCAAATTCAAAAAAAGGTTGGACGGAAAAAGAGGACGGGGTAGAAAAAACAAGAGTTGTGAAAGACACTTGTATTTTTATGAACTCCCCAGAGTTTTCTGGAGGACAAGGTTGTGCATTACATAAGCTTGCATTAGTAAATGGAGCAAAAACTTTAGAATCAAAACCAGATGTTTGTTGGCAACTACCGATTAGAAGAAGTTATGAAACCAGAGAATTTGAAGATGACACAGAAGCCCAAGTTATTGTGATTGAGGAATACAAAAGAAAAAATTGGGGTGAAGGTGGACACACCATGGATTGGTATTGTTCATCCGATTCTGATGCACACACAGCAACAGAACCTGTTTATGTAAGTGAAAAAGATACTTTAGTTGAGTTAATTGGTAAAAAAGCTTATGCAGTTTTAAAAGAACATTGCGATAACCGTGTAACACTGCTAAAAACAATTAAAAAATTGCCGGGTAGAAAAGCAAAAGAAGTTTTATTGTCATTAAATCCTCATCCAGCCGATCGTTTCGTTTAAAAATCTCTTAATCACTTCTGTAACAAGGTTTGGTTTGGTCCCAATAGCATGTCTGTTTCCCTTAAATAACCCCCCTCCTCTCTTGTGCTAGTGAGTAGTCATCTATTACCGTGGCACCACACGCCCCTTAAGGCTTAGGGAAGGTCTTAAACCGTGTCAGAAAGAGGCAAGAAAATGGCGTCAAGCCCAGATAGACCTTTAGGCGAAGTTAGATTCTTGACCGTGGCAGAAGTTGCCGCTGCAATGCGAGTATCCAAGATGACTGTTTATCGATTAGTTCACTCCGGCACCATGCCAGCAGTGCGCGTTGGTAGATCGTTTCGTGTTCCAGAAGCAGCAGTTTCTGACTACTTGCGTGAATCATTCGTAGAGGCTGGCTGATTTCCCCTCAGCCAGCTTTCCCCACTAAAAAGGGTCTGATTTAAATCATTAAACGCATCAAAGTACTTTCTAAACCCGGCTGTCACCTGTGTGTTGATGCCATCAAAATCGTTGCTCAGGTAAGTAGTGAATTAAACGTGGGCTATGAAGTAGAAGAAATCCAAGACAACCCTGAATTAATGCATCAATATGGGGAAGAAATCCCTGTCATATTTGTTGACGGTAAACGCCATGATTATTGGCGAGTAGATCCAGAAAGATTACGCCAAGCACTTAGTTAAAGTTCATGATTTTGTGAGACGATTTGTGCTTTTTTGCACAAATGTGTACCTTTAGATATATGCCATCAAAATCCACCTCATCATTTAAAGATGGTCGTATCTCCAAAATTTCTGAAGCAACAATTTCAAGACTTCCGGCTTATTACAGAGCATTAACTCAATTAGCGGATTCAGCTCAAGTAAGAGTTTCTTCTGAAGAATTAGCAGCAATAACTGGGGTATCAAGTGCGATGCTTCGAAAAGATTTATCTCACCTTGGTTCATATGGAACACGTGGTGTTGGTTATGAAGTTGAATTTTTGCGCTATCAAATTTCACGAGAAATGGGACTAAATCACGACTGGCCAGTAGTAATTGTGGGAGTGGGAAATTTAGGAAGAGCACTTGCACATTACGGCGGGTTTGGTTCACGCGGATTTCGTGTTGTGGCATTAGTTGATAGTGATCAAACTTTAATTGGCACAAAAGTTAAATGTGGTGCTGAAGGAAAAACAGTTGACTTATTAGTACATGCTTTAAGTGATTTAGAAGATGTAATTAAAGAAACAAATGCTCGACTAGGTGTAGTAGCAACACCAGCTGAAAGTGCACAAGGGGTAAGTGATCGATTAGTAAAAGCAGGAATCAGAAGCATTTTAAATTTTGCACCAATTCATTTAAGTGTTCCTGATGGTGTCGACGTTAGAAAAGTTGACTTGGCATCTGAATTACAAATTTTGGCATTTCACGAACAACGCAAAGCTGTTTAAACGAAAGGTAAGTAATTGACCAAGAAAAAGATTATTGTCCTGCCCGTAATTTATGTTGCAGCAGGTCCAGGAGATCCGCAATTAATTACTCTTCGAGGAATTAATGCGATTAAAAGAGCTGAATTAATTATTGCTGATGTAACAACAATGGACATTGCCAATGCACACGCAAATGAAAATGCTGATGTTGTAGCAGCAGTTGATGAAGATGGTGTGCCAATGGCACCAGCAGTAAGAGCACGCATTGCAATTGATGCGGCAAAAGAAGGTGCAGCAGTTGTAAGACTTTGCGCAGGAGATCCTGTCGTAGAAGATAATTTAGCTGTTGAAGTTTCCACACTTGCCAAATCAAAAATTGAATTTGAATATGTTCCAGGCGTTTCACCTATTACTGCAGTACCAACTCATGCAGGTATGTCACTTTTTGCTAACAGAGGAAAAGAAGTACACATACTCAATGGCTCAGAACCAATAGATTGGTCACTTCATTTAGATCCAACAATTCCAATAGTGGTTATTAATGCAGCAGATAAAGCACCTGCAATTGCAAGTGCTTTAATTGCTCGCGGCAGAGATGCTGCAACCCCAATTTCTGTCACAAGAGATGGCAGTACCACTGATCAAAGAACAATTGTTTCAACATTAGAAAATATTCAAGTTGTTGCAAAAGCTGCTAAACAATCAGGTCCAGGTGTGATTATTGTTGGAGATTTAGTTAACAACAGAGAAAAATATCAATGGTTTGAAAATAAGTCATTATTTGGTTGGAAAGTATTAGTTCCAAGAACCAAAGAAGATGCAGAAGATTTTCAAAAAATGTTAGCAGTTTATGGAGCAGTTTCTATGGAAGTTCCTACAATTTCAGTAGAACCACCAAGAACTCCGCAACAAATGGAAAGAGCTGTCCACGGATTAGTTTCAGGAAGATTTCAATGGGTAGTTTTTACTTCCACAAATGCAGTCCGAGCAGTTAGAGATAAATTCATTGATTACGGCTTGGATGCAAGAGCCTTTGCTGGATTAAAAGTTGCCGCAATTGGACAACCAGTAATTGATGCTTTAGTTGAATTTGGTGTTAAACCAGATTTGTTCCCTGAAAAAGATCACAACTCAGAAGGTTTGTTAGCAGTATGGCCAAAATTTGATCAAATACTTGATCCAATTAATCGAGTTTTCTTACCTCGAGCAGATATTGCCACAGAAACTTTAGTTGAAGGAATGCAAGCAAAAGGTTGGGAAGTTGAAGACATTGTTGCCTTTAGAACAGTGCGCGCAGCTCCACCTCCAGCACACACCCGCGAATTAATTAAGAGTGGTGGTTTTGATGCTGTGCTATTTACTTCAGCAAGTACTGTGCGAAATCTTGTAGGAATTGCAGGAAAGCCTCATGCCACAACAGTTGTGGCAGTAATTGGACCACAAACAGCACAAGCAGCACAAGAACATGGTTTAAGAATTGATGTGCAAGCAGAGTCACCTAATGTTTCAGTCTTGATTGATGCATTGGCTGCACATGGTGAAACTTTAAGACTTGCAGCAATTGAAAACGGTGACAATGTTTGGCGCCCAAGCAAACGTCGCGGTTCAATGCGTCGTAGACATTAAGAAAAATAATGGCAACTAAAACTCTTGTCCATGTTATGAGACATGGGGAAGTTTTTAATCCAGAAAAAGTTTTATATGGAAGATTGCCAGGCTACAAGCTTTCAGCACTTGGATTACAAATGGCTGAGAGAGCAGCGCAATATTTTAAAAACAACAATTTGTCATTAATTGTTTCATCTCCCTTAGAAAGAGCCCAGCAAACTGCAGCACCCACAGCAAATTTGCATAATTTAAAACCTCAACTGGAAGAATTAATTATTGAAGCTGAGAATGTTTTTGAAGGCAAAAGAGTTTCTGTGGGAGATGGTGCACTTAGAGATCCTAGAAATTGGTGGCATTTAAGAAATCCCATAAAACCATCCTGGGGTGAGCCTTACAAAAAAGTTGCACAAAGAATGCGTGGAGCAATATTTGCTGCCAAAGATTTAGCTAAAGGCCAAGAAGCACTTTTAGTTTCACACCAGCTTCCAATTTGGATTGCGAGGCTTTCAGCTGAAGGAAAATCATTTATTCACGATCCCAGAAAACGCCAATGCAGTTTAGCTAGTGTCACAACTTTTGTATTTGAAAACGACTCATTAGTTGCAGTTGAGTACGAAGAACCTGCAGCAGATTTATTAAAAGATGCCAGCAAAATATCTGGCGCGTAATTTAAGTTTGGCACTTATTGTGCTGCTCATAACAGGCTGCGCAAGTCCTAATGCGGCAATTCAAAATTCAGGCGATGCTGGGTTTGTTTCAGGTAACGGCTCAGCAGTTTTCTTAGCCGCTGATCAAAGACAAAGTGCTCCTAAATTAGATGCAAAAGATTTTGATGGTAATCAAATTAATTTAGAAAAACTTAAAGGAAAAGTAGTTGTCATAAATGTGTGGGGATCATGGTGTGCTCCATGTCGTAAAGAAGCAAAAGAACTTGAAGCACTTTTTCAAAAAAATAAAGTAGATGATGTCTTGCTGGTTGGCATAAACATAAGGGATTCAAAAGTTGCGGCCAAAAAATTCATCAGTAATTTTGGAATCACATATCCAAATATTTATGATCGAGATGGAATCTTACTGTTGGGATTTAAAGGTTCTCTTCCTGCAAACGCTATTCCATCCACAGTTTTGATTGATAAAAGAGGTTTAGTAGCGGCACGACAATTAGGTCCCATAGATAGAGCACTGTTACAAGGATTTATATCTAGCTTGGTTGAAGAATGAACACAGTCGTACAAGGCTCTTTATTAATCGCAGTTTTAATTTCTTTTAGTGCTGGAATAATTTCTTTCCTTTCACCTTGTGTTTTGCCTCTTGTCCCTGGATATATTTCTTTTATTACCGGATTTGGTTTAAATGCAAATAAAAAAATCAGAAAATCAAAAGCTCTTTTAGCAACTTTACTTTTCATCTCTGGATTTACATTTGTATTTGTCTCCATTGGAATGTTTTTTGGTGGTATAGGTGGCTGGTTTATTTCAAACGGTTTGCTTATTGAAAGAATCATGGGAATATTTGTGATAGCACTTGGACTTAGCTATTTAGGTGTTTGGAATTTATTCCAGAGAGAGTATAGATTTCATCCTCCAGTCAAACAAGGCTTAATTGGGGCACCACTTCTAGGTGCACTCTTTGCAATTGGCTGGACACCTTGTATCGGGCCGACTTTGGCTGCCGTTCAAGCTTTAGCTTTCAATCAAGCAACTGTTGGTCGTGGAGCAATTCTTTCAGCTTTTTACGGATTTGGTTTGGGTTTGCCGTTTTTGTTGATCACTTTTACTCTGGAAAGGACAGTTGCTTCTGTTACTTGGTTAAGAAAACGTCAAGTTTTATTTTTAAGAATTGGTGGAACGTTGTTAATTGTAATTGGTTTATTACTTACCACAGGTTATTGGTCTGAGATAACTTTGCAAATGCGAGTGCTAATTTCTGGATTTACACCATTACTATGAAAAATCAAAAGTCACCAAAACAAAGAACAGAGTCAACACTTCCGCCCTTAGATTTGTGGGGTTTTTTACGATGGTGTTGGCGCCAATTAACCAGTATGAATACAGCCCTTTTGCTGTTATTACTAGTTGCCCTAGCCGCAATTCCAGGATCAATTCTTCCACAAAAAACTGCTTCAACATTGAAAGTTAATAATTGGAAAACAGATAATCTTTTTTGGGCAGAGATATTTGACTCATTAGGGTTGTTTGACGTTTATGGATCTTTTTGGTTTTCTGCAATATATATCTTGTTGATGATCTCAATTATCGGTTGTGTAGTTCCAAGACTTAAGGTTTATTGGCAGTCTTTTAATGAACAACCACCTAACCCTCCTAGTGTGATTAATAAATTTAGTGCTTATCAAAAATTCAATATTACAAATATGAATATTAACAAAGTTGAGCTAAAGCTTAAAGAACTTGGTTGGCGAATTAATAAAAAGGGTTATGCAATAACTGCTGAAAAAGGATATGCCCGGGAAGCAGGAAATCTGGTTTTTCATACAAGCTTGATTGTGATAACAATTGCACTTGCCTTTGGAGCACTATTTAGCTACCGGGGAACAGTAATTGTTAAAGAGGGAAATGGTTTTGCAAACACCATCACCCAATTTGATGATTTCCGAGCTGGGAAGTTTTTCCAAGTAGAGAGAATGCCTGATTTCTTTTTTACCCTAGATGATTTTGTTGTTGATTTTGAAAGAGGAATTAATCAAACGGGTGCACCTAGAAAGTTTGAGGCAAACATTGTTTTGAATGGCTCAGATGACTTAAAAATTTTAGTTAATAATCCAATTAATTTTGATGGCACTAAAGTTTTCTTAACTGGTCATGGATATGCACCTAGAATAGAAGTCAGAGATAAAAGTGGAGAGGTAATATTTTCTGATTCAGTAGTATTTTTGCCACAAGATTCTAATTTTTCATCCACTGGTGTTGTGAAAATTCCTGATGTTAAACCTCAAATTGGAATCAACGCAAGATTTTTACCCACAGCAATAGTTGATCCGGTTGAAGGTCCCATTTCAATTTTTCCCGCCCTTGATAATCCAGAAATATTTATGTCTTTGTGGCAAGGAGATTTAGGAATTGATGAAGGAGTAGCTCAAAGCATTTATCGACTTGATACATCGAAAATGAAAGAGATTGGATTGGAAGAATTAAAACCAGGACAAAGCTGGGAAAGTGATTTAGGTTACGTAATTAGGTTTATAGGTGTTG
>JAQCGN010000041.1 GCA_027730605.1 Actinomycetota bacterium | reverse complement strand
GGTTTCTTTGATGCATTACTTAATTCTTGCGCAATAAATTTATCTCCTGGGCCAACTTTTTGATCTGCTGGAACACAAAAAATTGCAACATCTACTTCACTCCAAGTGTCTCTCACAACATCATTGAGTCTGGAGCCTAAAAGTGTTTTAGGTTTATGCACACCTGGTGTGTCAACCAAAATAAGTTGTCCATCTTTTCGATGAACTAATCCTCGAATAGCATGCCTAGTAGTTTGGGGACGCTTTGAAGTGATTGCAACTTTTTCACCAACTAGTTGATTGGTTAAAGTTGATTTACCAACATTAGGTCGACCTACGATGCAGGCAAAACCACTTTTAAACGATTCCATGGTCATATCGTCGCAGATAGGTTATTTACTTTATTTTCAGCCAAGAGTTGAACGTGAAGATTTACTAATTTACTCGGTTTCTTTTACTTCACTTTTTCGAATAAGAATTGTGCCAATTTTATTTCGACGGCCAGCTGCTCTCTCGGCCACAAATTCCCACCCTTCAATATCTATAGAAGTACCAGGAATCGGAACTCTCTCTAATTGCTTTGCTAGGTAACCTGAAAGTGTGTCAACACCTTCGTCATCACTAGATAGATCTAAATCAATTAATTCTGCTAAATCATCAAGATGAATTCGAGAGCTTACTCGATAAACATTTGGCCCAAGTTCATTTACTTCTGGCAGATGAGTGTCGTACTCATCTGTGATTTCGCCAACGATTTCTTCTAAAATATCTTCAATTGTCACTAAGCCTGCTGTTCCGCCATATTCATCTATAACAACAGCCAAGTGGACTCTGGCAGATTGCATGTCTCTTAATAATTCATCTGCTGGCTTACTATCGGGAACAAAATAGGCAGGACGCATTAATTGTTCAACTAATTCAGATCTTTCAGCTTCTGAATTTTCAAAAATTCTTCTGGAAATATCTTTCAGATAAACAACGCCCACAATGTCATCTGAATCATCACCTATAACGGGGATTCGTGAATAACCAGATCTTAGAGAAAGAGAGATAGCCTGTCTTAGGGTTTTTCCTTTTTCAATCCAAACCATGTCAGTTCGAGGCACCATAACTTCTCTAGCAACAGTGTCTCCTAATTCAAAAACAGAGTGAATCATTTGACGTTCTTCATCTTCAATCACATCTGCTTGTTCTGCTTGATCTACTAAATCCCTTAGATCTTCAGCAGTTGCAAAAGGTCCTTCTTTAAAACCTTTTCCTGGCGTAAGTGCATTTCCTATTGCTACTAGTAATTGTGCAACGGGCCAAATCACTGGTTTAATAACCAGAGAAATTGGTGCTGTCAAAATAGAGATTTGATCTGATTTTTGTTTACCAAGAGTTTCAGGTGCAACACCCAAAACAATAAATCCAAGAAGTGAAACAACAACAATAGCCATGATTAATGCCGAATTTACATTTAAATTAGATTTCAAAAATACGAAAGTAAGTAAAACTCCTCCAGTTGAAGTAAGCGCAAGTGCAACTAATTGCAACACAGCAACATGCTTAGCTTTCTCAGCAATAACTTTTTGAAGTTTTTCAACACCTCTGGTTTCTTCTTTTCTAAGTTGCTCAACTCTTGATTCAGAAACTTTTAAAATAGCGGTTCTTCCTGCAATAAAAAATGCAGCCAGAACTTCAACAAGAATTGCCAGGGAAATGAATAGGGTTAAATTAGTCAACGTTTTTTCACGATCCTCAAGGAATTCATAATACCCTGTTCCTTTTTCTGCATAATGCCCCGCTGACCTGAAGCCTGGTGATCTTGGCCTAGCAGGTGCAAAATTGCGTGGGCCAACAAAAACACTAAATGTTTAGCTGGAGGAATAGATTGTTTGATTGCATCTTTATATGCAATAGAAGGACAGATAATGATATCACCTAACATTGATTGTTTTTTTAAACTTTTTTTATTGGATAGTAAAACATCATCCATGGGAAAACTCATTACATCAGTAGGTCCTGGTTCTTTCATCCATTTTAGATGCTGACTAGCCATTTCATTTTCTTCAACAAACAAAATTGAAACATATGACTTTTTATTTACGCCTAAATGTTTAAGCATTTGCCCAACATAATTCTTAACATTTTTTTCATCAATAGAAAAAGAACTTAAATTCTCAATATCAATCATTCAGTTATTTAGCCTCAAGGTTTTTCTTTTTTTGCATCCCAGAATTCGTATGCTTCAACTATCCGACTGACTAATTTATGTCGAACAACATCTTTAGAATTTAATTGAATAAATGCCAAATCCTCTACTTGATTTAGAATTTCCTGAACAACTTTAAGGCCAGATTTAGTTCCACTTGGTAAATCTATTTGAGTCACATCTCCTGTAACTACCATTCTTGAGCCAAAACCTAATCTCGTTAAAAACATTTTCATTTGCTCTGGGGATGTATTTTGAGCTTCATCCAGAATTATAAAAGAGTCATTCAAAGTTCGACCACGCATGTAAGCCAATGGTGCCACTTCAATGGATCCATTGGTCATCAGTTTAGGAATTTTTTCAGGGTCAATCATTTCCTGTAAAGCGTCGTATAGGGGTCTTAAATATGGATCAATTTTTTCAGATAATGTTCCAGGTAAAAATCCAAGATGTTCACCAGCTTCAACTGCAGGACGTGTCAGAACAATTCGGTTAACTTGTTTTGCTTGCAATGCCTGAACTGCTTTTGCAACTGCTAAATATGTTTTTCCCGAACCGGCTGGACCGATTCCAAAGACTACGGTGTGTTTATCAATGGCATCCACATAAGCTTTTTGATTTATAGTTTTAGGTCTAATTGATTTTCCTCGAGATGTAAGAATATCTGCAGTAAGCAGAGAACTTGGTTTTATATCACTTTCACTTCTAAGCATTCCAACGGTTCTCTCCACTGTTTCAACACTTAATGCTTGACCGGTTCTTAAAACTGTTATTAACTCAGAAAATAATTGGTTAGCTAATTTGACTTCATCTGCGGGACCAGAAAGATTAATTTCGTTTCCTCTGACATGTAAATTGATCCGAGGAAAACTATTTTCAATGGTTCTTAAATATTCGTCACTACTACCAACTAGTGCTGGCATTGATAAGGATGGGGGTACAACAATTCTGGATTGGAAGTCGCTACTCACACTTGTCATCGTCTATTAATAGTATTGAGTTACTAATTTTTGTCTAATTAGCCTGGTGGCCAAGTGAGGCTTCGCCCACCCAGGACATGAGCGTGCACATGTTGCACTGATTGACCTGCATCTGGTCCAGTATTTAAAACAACTCGAAATCCTTTTTCAAGATTTTCAGATTGAGCAACTTTTGACACCATTTCCATCAGACCTGCCGCCAAATCTAAGTCTTGAAAACTGAGTTCTGTGATGTCCTCAAAATGCTTTTTTGGAATTACTAATATATGAATAGGTGCTTTAGGGTCTATGTCTTTGAAAGCTAAATAATTTTCACTCTCAAGAACCAAATCGCAAGGTATTTCCTTTTTAACAATTTTGCAGAATAAGCAATCACTCATCTTATTACTTTATCCATCTTGTTTTAGAAAGTAAAATTGCTGCAGCAATTCCACCAGCAGTAGATGTTCTTAAAATAGTTTCCCCCAACGTTGCACTCTGTGCACCGGCTGAGGTAAAAAGTTCTATTTCTGAGTCATCCACTCCTCCCTCAGGTCCGATTATAAGTAAAACACTTTCATCAATTTTTTCAATTAAATCATTAAACAGAATCTTTGAATCTGGATCCAACAAAATAACTTTTGAATAATTGTTAAATATATTGATTAACTCTTTGCTATTAACACATTCTAAAATTTTGGGAAAGAACGCCCTTCTTGATTGCTTCGATGATTCTCTAGTAATCTGTTTCCACTTTTCTATTCCCTTATGTGATTTTGTATCCCATTTAACAATGCATCTATTTGCTTGCCAAGGAATAATCTCATCGACTCCAACTTCAGTCAACGATTCAATTGCAAGATCAGATCTTTCACCTTTTGCTAAAGCTTGTGCAACACTCACAATTGGTTTTTGAGGTGCCTTGGTCTTTTTACTAATGACTTTTACAGTTAATTGCTCTCCAGGACCAAGGTTTAATACTTCAACTTCGCCTACTTGGCCTATTCCATCGGTTACAAATAAAATCTCTTTTTCCCTAACCCTTCTAACCCGTAGAGCATGATGGGCCTCAGTTCCTGAAATATTAAAAACAGGTGAGTCTAAATCAGCTGATGTGACTAAAAAATAGGCTGGTTCCATATTTATGGACGAGTAAACGCGTCTCTTAATTTACTAAATAAACCTGAATCATTAAGTTTTTCTGGCTCAACCACCAATGAGTCTTCTTTACGCAATTCTGAAAATTTCTTAAGTATGCCCTTTTGCTCATCATTTAACCCGGTAGGAGTTTGCACCACTATTTCTATGTGTAAATCACCGCGGCCCTCTCTTCTTAAGTGAGGCATTCCTCTACCTCGTAATGAAATTACGGTGCCAGATTGGGTTCCTGCTTTTACTAATATTTGCTCGGTTGCATCTAAAGTTTTAAACTCAAAAGAAGTTCCCAGTGAAGCAGCACTCATTGGAATTGTGACAACACTTTGTAAATCATCTCCTGAGCGATGAAATGATTTATGTTGTTTGACCACTATTTCTAAATACAAATCACCTGCATCTCCACCACCTGGTCCAACTTCACCTCGTCCAACAAGTTGCACTCTTGTTCCAGTATCAACTCCAGGTGGAATTTGTGCATTTAAAGTTGCTCGTGTTCTAACTCTTCCTTCACCAGAACATTCAGCACAAGGACTTGGTAATACGGTTCCAAAACCAGAACATTGCGGACATGGGCGACTAGAAACTACTTGACCAAGTAATGATCTTTGTACAGCTTGAACATCTCCTCGACCTCTGCACATTGAACACATACTTGGAGAAGTTCCCGGAGCACAACATGAGCCATTACAAATGTTACAAACTACAGCTGTTTCAACTGTTAAATCTTTATTTATTCCTGTTAGTGCATCTAAGAGCTCTATATCTAATCTGATTAGTGCATCTTGACCTCTTCGTGTTCTAGATCTTGGTCCTCTTTGTTGTGTTGACCCAAAGAATGCATCAACAAAGTCACCTAAACCACCAAAACCAAATCCACCAGCAGAAGGACCGTTTCCAGAAAAACCCAAATCATACATTCTTCTCTTTTGATCATCACTTAGAGTTTCGTATGCTGTTGTTACTTCTTTAAACTTTTCTGAAGCTGCCGGATCTGGATTTAAATCAGGATGTAATTCTCGCGCGAGTTTTCGATAAGCTTTCTTAATTTCGTCAGAGCTAGCTTCGCTATCAACACCTAAAACATCATAAAAATCATTTGCCATTAGCTATTTCCTAAAATTCGACCAAGATATCTTGCAACAGCTCCTACAGCAGCCATTGTTCCTGGATAATCCATACGCGTTGGTCCAACTATTCCTAATTTTGAAAGTGAATCACCACTGCTATAGCCAGATGCGACTATGGAAGCAGAATGTAAATTAGAGGCTTTATTCTCATGCCCAATTCGAACAAAAATATCATCAGTACTAGCCATTTCACCTAAGAGCTTAAGCACTACAACATTTTCTTCAATCTCATCCAAAACTGGAAGTAGATTTTTACTAAATGAAGAATCTAAGCGAGCTAAATTACCTGCACCACCAAGCATTACTTTTTGATCAGAGGATTCCTTAGCTAAAAACTTTAATTTATCAATAATTTGTTCAAAACTACTTATTTCTGAGAGATCAACTATTTTTGAAAGATTTGATGTTAAGGATGCGACATCTGAAAACTTTTTATCCGTTAAAGTTAATTTTAATTTTGACCTTAAAGTATCCAGGGTAACCACAGAAATTGGTTTAGATAGTTCTACAGTTGCTTGCTCTAGTCGACCAGAATTCGCAACCAAAACAATCATAATTCTAGAATCAGTCACTGATATTAGATCAATATGTTTAACAACTGAATTAGATAAAATTGGATACTGTACAACTGATACTTGACCTGTTAGTTGGGCTAGAAGTTTTACAGTTTTTTGCATGACATCGTCTAAGTCAACTGCCCCTTGTAAAACTTGGGTGATGGCTTTACTTTCTGCGGTGGAAAGAGGTCTTACTTCATTTAATCTGTCAACAAAAGTTCTATAACCCTTGTCAGTTGGAATTCTTCCTGCGCTGGTGTGAGGTTGAACAATGTAGCCTTCCTCTTCCAAAACTGCCATTTCATTTCTGACAGTGGCAGGTGAAACTTTTAAGCGATGGCGCTCTACCAAACTTTTTGAGCCTATAGGTTCTTGCGTTGCTACATAGTCTTCAATGATTGCTTTTAGAACAGCAAATTTTCTCTCATCCACTTTGGCAATCACCACTTCTACATTTCTTTAGCACTCAAGACTTCTAAGTGCTAGATTACTTGTTCTTCACAAATTCTGCTAATTGAACTCTAAAATTATGCTGAAAATACTTCTTGCCGATCCAGATATTTACTCGCTTAAGTGCCTAAAAACAACATCAGCCAATAATCTGCCCTTTAGTGTCAAAACGATATTTTCGGATTCTTCATATATAAGGCCCTGCTCAATCAAACTATTTCTCGCAGAGCTTTTAACCTCTTTAGACTTAATTCCTTTTCGTAATCTACTTAGAAGCATTAAATTTTCATCTTTAATTTGACGTTCTGAAAGTATTTCACGTGCTAGGGCAGGACTTTGATTTCGAGTTAATTTTTCACGCCAATTTTTTGGAAGTTTTTCATTCCACCAACGCACTCCATTTATATGTGAATGTGCACCAGGGCCAATTCCCCACCAATTATTTCCACGCCAATAATTTAAGTTATGTTGACACTGCATTTCAGATCTAGACCAATTGGAAATTTCATACCATTCATATTTGCGGCTTGAAAAAACTTGTTCAGCAAGACTGTATTTATCTGCTGCATCGTCATCACTTACATTACTTATTTCACCCCGGTTTAATTGAGCACCCATTTTCGTTCCAGGTTCAATCACAAGTGAATAGGCAGAAATATGTGGGGGTTCTAATGCAAGAGCGTCATTTAAAGTTTTATCCCAGTCTTCTAAACTTTCTCCGGGAGTACCATAAATTAGATCTAAACTATAATTTATAAATCCAGCATCTTTTAGAATTTTCACAGAGTTTAAAACATTCTCTGGATTATGAGTTCTATCAAGAGTTTGCAGCACATTCTTTGTGGAACTTTGCATTCCAATTGAAATTCGATTAACACCTGAAGCTAACCAATAATCAGATTTCTCTTGCGTAATTGTGTCAGGATTTGCCTCTAGAGTTATTTCAATCTTAGGTTTTAAAGAATATCTCCTTGAAACATTTTCTAGAAATTCATTTATCACTTCAGGTTCGAGCAAAGATGGCGTTCCTCCACCAAAAAAAATAGTGTCAATTACCAGATCTTGGTTAGTGACTTTTTTGATTAAATCTAGTTCTTTGATCGCAGAAGTTAGCCAACTTTGTATTTGGTCGTCTTTATCTAATTCTGATGGTACATAAGTATTAAAATCGCAATATCCACATCGTTTTGCGCAGTAAGGCACATGAACATAAAGAGAAAATGGTTTACTTTTTAAATCACTCTTATTAGGTAATTCTCCATCAATCGGTGCTGGATCACCCTCAAGTAATGCCGCCATTTAATCCTTTTTATTTAAATACGTATTAATCAGTTTTAAATGCTAGATTACTTGTCTTTGGATGCTGAGTCAGCATTTGTTTGCAAAGCGGCCACAAAAGCTTCCTGTGGAACTTCAACTCTTCCAACCATCTTCATTCGCTTCTTACCTTCTTTTTGCTTTTCTAATAATTTTCTCTTTCGACTTATGTCTCCTCCATAGCATTTTGCAAGCACGTCTTTTCTAATTGCTCTAATTGTTTCCCTGGCAATAATTCTTGCCCCAATGGCTGCTTGAATCGGAACTTCAAATTGTTGACGTGGAATCAATTCTTTTAGTCTTCCCGTCATTTCTACTCCATATGCATAAGCTTTATCTTTATGAACAATAGAAGAAAATGCGTCCACTGGATCGCCATGAAGTAAAATGTCTACTTTAACTAATTCGGCTACTTGTTCTCCGGAAGGCTCATAATCAAAAGATGCATAACCTCTAGTTTTTGATTTGAGCTGATCAAAGAAATCAAAAACAATTTCAGCAAGAGGTAGGGTGTATCGAATTTCTACCCGATCCTCAGATAAATAATCCATATTGTGCATTTGTCCGCGACGATCTTGAGCAAGTTCCATAACTGGACCTATGTAGTCACTTGGTGTAAGAATTGTTGCCTTTACCACAGGTTCATATATTTCTGTGATTTTTCCACTGGGAAATTCACTTGGATTTGTTATTGAAATCTCTTGACCATCTTCCAGTAATATTCGATAACCAACACTGGGAGCAGTTGAAATTAGACTTAAATTAAATTCTCGATCTAATCTTTCTCTCACAATTTCTAAATGAAGTAAACCTAAAAATCCACATCGATAACCAAAACCAAGTGCCACAGAAGATTCTGGTTCATAAACTAGTGCGGCATCATTTAGTTGTAATTTATCTAGAGCATCTCTTAGTAGTGGATAATCACTGCCATCAATTGGAAAAAGTCCTGCGAAAACCATTGGCTTAGGATCCCTAAATCCAGCTAAAGCTTGGGTAGCAGGCTTGATCGAATCTGTGATGGTGTCACCCACCCTTGATTGGCGCACATCTTTTACACCAGTTATTAAATATCCAACTTCCCCAACACCTAAACCTTTAGTTGATTTTGGTTCTGGTGAAATAACTCCGATATCTAATAGTTCATGAGTTGCACCAGAGGACATCATTTTAATTTTTTCGCGGGGAGTTAGTTTGCCATCGATAACTCTGACGTAAGTTACTACTCCACGATAGGTGTCGTAAACAGAATCAAAAATCATTGCTCGCACGGGAGCCTTTGGGTCTCCTATAGGTGCTGGAACTTCAACTACCACTAAATCAAGTAATTCTTTTACACCTTCTCCTGTTTTTGCACTCACACGCAAAACATCACTTGGTTTACAACCAACAATGTTTGCTAACTCAGCTGCATATTTATCTGGTTGAGCTGCAGGCAAATCAATTTTATTCAACACAGGAATTATTTTCATATCATTTTCTAGTGCAAGATAAAGATTTGCTAAAGTTTGCGCCTCTATTCCCTGCGCTGCATCAACTAATAAAATCGTTCCTTCGCAGGCCTCTAAAGAGCGACTAACTTCATAGGTGAAATCAACGTGACCTGGTGTATCAATTAAATTAAGAATGTAATTTTTATTATCTAATCCAACCCAAGGCAATCTCACTGCTTGAGATTTAATTGTTATTCCTCTTTCGCGTTCAATATCCATTCGATCTAAATATTGAGCACGCATATTTCTTTCTTCTACAACCCCGGTAATTTGTAACATGCGATCGGCAAGTGTTGATTTTCCATGATCAATATGCGCGATGACGCAAAAATTTCTAATTAATTCAGGCGGAGTTGTGCCAGCCGGATTTATCTCAATGGTCACGATGATCCTGGTGGTCTTTCCTCTTATTAACGGAGCATGCTTAAGGGTGCTCTCCCCTTGCATTACAGTCACACGCTACCCTTGAGAGGCTGTGGTGTGCACATGTGCCTCACGCAGAATCTAAAAAAGGAAATGAGTTTTTAACTGTGGCCAATATAAAGTCGCAAATTAAGCGCATCGGACAAAACAATGCTGCGCGCGATCGTAACAAAGGTGTTCGTTCATCCATCAAGACTGCAATTCGTCATTTTAATGAAGCTTTAGAAAAAGGCGATGCTAGCGCATCCAAACTTGCAAAAGAAGTGGGCAAGCAATTAGACAAAGCTGCTTCAAAAGGTGTGCTACATAAAAATCAAGCCGCAAATCGCAAATCTGCTATTGCTAAGAAATTAGCAAAAAAGAAGTAATTGCTATTTAGATGAAGCACCAATTTTTTGAATTGTGCTCTCAAGTAAAAATCTTTTCTGATTAATATCTAAGTTAACTCCCTCATAGCCTGCTCTCATAAAGGCATCTACTCTGGCTAATTCAACAACAGCATTTGCTAAAGAAGTAGGTGTCCAATTTTTTAATTGCGGCCTAAGGTATTTAACTTGCTTTGGATCAATTCCAAGTTCTTGTGCTACTTGAAAATCTGAAGCACTCGAAGGTAGGGCAGCTAATTTAACAAGTTTTCGAAGCGAGCTCGCTAGAATTGAGACGATCAGAACACCTGAATTACTATCTTGTTCTAATAAATCGTTTAAATTTTTTAAAGCCTCCCTAGTCTCACCATTCCATAGCGCATTAGAGATATCAAATACCTTAACTGCAGCATTTCCTTGATAGTACTTTTTAACTGATTCAAAAGTTATAACTTCATCTACCACGTCAAAACAGATTTGACTTATCGCACTTGACAATACTTCTAATTCCTCACCTATAGAATCTCGAAGTGCAACTAATGCATCTTCCTCTACAACTTTTTTATGTTTCTTAAATTCTGACCTCATGAAAGATAGATATTGCTCTGGAAATTTAATTGATTCACACTTTACTTCAATTGCATTTTGCTTCAGTAAAGCTTTTAAGATTCCTGTTCCCCCAGCACCACCTCTATGGACTACAACTAAAAAATTATCTTCAGACAAATGATCTTTGACATTCTTCAAAATCTCAACGAACTTTTCATCTAGTTTATCCTCGGCAACATTTATGTTATCGATTATTACTAGATTCGAATTACCAAAAAGATTAGGTGACATAGCGTCAACAAATTGGGTTAGTGCGTCTTCAGATCTTGCGTCTATTTCTCTTTTTTCAATTTCTGAAACTTCTTTTCTTAAGCTATTCCATATTTTTTCAATGGCTCGACCAACTAATAAATCTGTGTTGCCAGTTATGAGTGTCAATCTGGGTAGGTTTGTCATAAGTCTTCGAAACTAACACTAGTCTTGGATACTACCTGTGGATTACTCTGGAACTATATTTACTAATTTTGGTGCTCGAACAATGACTGTTCTAACTCCCTTACCATCAAGGGTTTTAATAACATTTGGTGATTCCAGGGCAAGTTTCTCTAATTCTTGTGCCGAAATGTCTGGAGATACATCAAGTCTTGCTCTTAGTTTTCCTGAAACTTGTACAACACAAACCACTGATTCTCGAACTAATAATTTCGGATCAACTTCTGGCCAACCTGCTTTTGAAACAAGTTGTGGGTGTCCTAAAATCTGCCACATTTCTTCAGCAGTGTAGGGAGCAAATAAGGACAAAATAACTGTTATTGCCTCCACTGATTCTCGTACTGCTGGATCTTGAGGACCACATCCGGAATCAATTGCTTTTCGTGTCACATTTACTAATTCCATAGTTCTAGCTATTGCCACGTTGAACCTAAATGATTCAATCAAAGTTGTCACTTCATCAATTGTTCTGTGTGTTGTTTGTCTAAGACTTAAATCACCTTTTGAAATATCAGC
>JAQCGN010000040.1 GCA_027730605.1 Actinomycetota bacterium | reverse complement strand
ATTATCAAGATGTCTACATTATTAATTGCCATAAACCTATTCTGCTCTATCCATAGATTTTTGCTACTTGGGACTTGATCGTACTTACTAAACCAGTGCTAATTCATCTGGGTTTTTTAGCGCTTCACTAATAACTTTGCCTGATTCTGAGACCAGCATGGATCTTCGTGGTGTTGCAAAATGTTTTGCTACAGCAGCCAATTCATCAGCCACACTCTTTCGAAGTTTCTTGGTTGAACCAAGAATGGACTTTAGTTCACTAATGGCCTCTAAGAGTTGTTTTTGTTCAGTTTGTAATTCGATTTTGGAAGTTTTAGTAAGTCTTCGAAGTGGCATATCTAAGATAAAAGTTGTTTGAGTATCAGAAAGCTTAAAACCCTTCATAAGGGCTTGTTTTGCTTCTGCTACATCATCACTTGCCCTAATAATCTTAATAACTTTATCTATGTCAACAATTGCTAAAAGTAGTCCTTCAACTAAATGCAAACGATCAGTGGCTTTCTCTAATCGAAACTTACTTCGTCTCTTTACTACATCAATTCTGTGTTCTAAATAAACTTCTAGTAATTCTTTTAGTCCCAAAGTCCTTGGTCTTCCTTCTACCAGAGCAACATTATTGACAGCAAATGATTCTTCCATCGGAGTTAATCGATAAAGATCTTCTAGTACTTTTTGTGGTTCATGACTGTTTTTAACCTCAATAACAAGTCTTAAACCTTTTTCTCCATCAGTTAAATCAATAACTCTTGATATCCCTTGCAGTTTTTTACTTTCAATCAAATCTTTCATTCGCTCAATTACTTTTTCAGCACCAACGTTGTAGGGAAGTTCAGTTATAATCAATCCTTGTTTCTTGGCTTTTACGTTTTCTAATTGCACTGTTGCTCTCATTTTAAATGAGCCCCGACCTGTTAAATAAGCTTCCTTCATTCCATCGCCAATTAAAACTTTGCCACCACTTGGCAAATCAGGTCCCGGAATTATTTTCATTAATTCTCGGGGCTTAATTTCAGGATCATCAATTAATGCCAAGAGCGCGGTTACAACTTCACCAAGATTATGAGGTGGCATGTTTGTTGCCATACCTACGGCAATTCCTGTTGCCCCATTTACTAAAAGATTAGGAAAGGCTGCAGGTAAAACTTCTGGTTCAACTTCTCGGCCATCATAATTTGTTTTGAAATCAACAACGTCTTCGTCAATCGAAGCTGTTAATCCAAGTGCTGCTGAAGCTAATTTGCATTCGGTATAACGCATTGCTGCTGGCCCATCATCAAGAGAACCAAAATTTCCTTGTCCATCAATTAATGACAGACGCAACGAGAAAGGTTGGGCCATACGAACAAGTGCGTCATAAATGGCACCATCTCCATGTGGATGTAGACGACCCATGACTTCACCGACTACTCGAGCACTTTTTACATGTCCTCTTTCAGGCCTTAATCCCATTTCATTCATCTGATACAGAATTCTTCGTTGCACAGGTTTTAAACCATCTCTAGCATCAGGCAGTGCTCGAGAGTAAATAACTGAATATGCATACTCTAAAAATGAGCCACGCATTTCTTTTGAAACATCAATATCAATAATGCGCTCAGGGGTTAAGGGCAAGGCAACTGGTTTAGATTTTTTGCTAGCCACTAATTGATCCTTAAAGTTTTAAATAGTATTTTTAAATAATGCCTTTGTTTGAATCACTTTTGGTGCTGCCACACCGAAATTAGTACTTATTGCCCACCTTTGGAGCCAAATAGTATTTCATCCCAACTTGGAACTGAAGCTCTTTTGGATTTTGTTGGTTTTGGGGAATCATTAACCGCTATTGGTTCATCAATGATTTCTGGTGTGAATTCTGGTTCAACAACATTTACAACTGGTTCAGGAGTTGGTATCACGGGTGCAGGTTTTGGAATTACCGTTCTTGGAATTACAGGCTCTGGCTTAGGAATTGGCACAGTGTTTGCAACATCTTCTTTCACACCTTCAGGGGTTACCCATTTTGGTAATTCCTCAACAACTTCTTCAACAATTGTTGGCACACTAACTAATTTAGGAATTACATGTTCAACTGTTTGGTTTTGTGGCATATCTGGTGTGACATCAAGTAACCAACGTGCAACATCATCAAGTGGTGCGATTGTGGAAACATCTGGATCGTATGCCCAATGAGCTTCAGTTTCACCTTTTCTACCAACGAAAGAACAAGCAATATTCCATCTTCCGTCTTCTCTTTTCCACGCATCCCATTTTGTGGATTCGATATCTCCACCACCATGTAAAATTCTGGTTTGTACTATTTCATCAAATGCAGCACTGCCATGTGTTTTTCTAATTTCAGTTTCACGTGCACGTTTTGAAATCCAATAACGTTCTTGTAATACAGGTGGTTCAAATCTTTTAATTCTTTCTAAAGGAATACTGCTTACATTTGCTAAATCTTCTGAAGCAATTCCTGCACGGATACGCGCTTGAATTTCTGCAACACTTAATTCATGATTCCTGTCATAAATTGAAGCTTTAGGACGCTTGCGCCAATTTCGTGCTGCATCTCTAGTTTTTTCATCTAAATCAAGAGCAAATTCATTTCCTTTTTCATCTTTCAAAACAATTTTTGTGCCATCATCACTTAAAGCACCAAAGGTTAACTTTTTAGTCATGCTAAACACCTCCAATTGTTCCTGTTACAGGAGTGACTAAGCACTATTCCTGTGTACAACCACACTACGAGAAAAATAGGTGATTAGGCCGATATTGGTGGGCGCGAGTCAGCCCGTTTCAAATCTTGATAAGTGCTCAGAGTTATCGCAAAAGTTAATAAGCCAGCAACTGTTACCACCCAGAATGCAACTTGTGCACCACTGTCATCAATTACCCAACCTGCTAAAGCAGAAGCAAGAGCAATCCCTAAACCTGCACCTGTATTGGCCCAGGCAAAGCCTTCAGTGAGTCGGTTCTGGGGAACTAGTTGTCCAATCAGGGTGTATCCAGTAATTAACACCGGAGAAATTGCTAAACCTGAAATAAGCAGTGTCACAAACAAGGCAGGCATTGTAGAAATAAAAGGCAGCGGAATTAAGGAGGCGGCAAAAAATACTGATGCAATCAGAAATCTTTGGGAGAGCTTGTTTTTAAAGTGGATTGCCCCCATTGTGATACCAGCAACAAGAGATCCAATAGACCAGGCAGCAATTAGTGCTCCAGCTAATTGTGGACTTCCTTTTTCTCTGCTGAATGCAACAGCAATAACTTCTGCTGCACCAAAGACAGCACCCAACAGAATGTAAACCAGAAATATTGAGAAAACTCCTTTGTATCTGATGGCAGATTTTCCTTGCTCTTCACCAACGACGTGAAATTCTGGTTGAGTCTTTTTTTGACTTGCTAACCAAAACCCACCAATAGTTATCAGGATTGCTGCAAGAATTAAACCTGAAATGTCATAAAAAACCACACACAGAAAAGTAACAAGGGGTGGTCCAAATATGAATATGACTTCATCAAGCACACTTTCTAAAGCAAAGGCTGTGTCTTGTTCTTGATCATTTCTGACACCTTTTTTCCAGCGGGCACGAACAAAAGAACCAATTGCAGGCTGAGAAGCTCCAGAGATAGAAAAAATAATTAAAATTAAAACAAGGTTTGCATTTTGAACAATGAGAAATACAGTGATTAAAAGGGTTGAAACGTGAATGCTTAATTGAATAGGAAGCATTTTTGATTGCCCGTAGCGATCTGCCAAACGTGAAGTAAACGGGGCAATAACTGCCCAAGATATTGCGAAAGCAGCTGAAAGTAATCCGGCTTTAAAATATGAGCCATATCTTGATTGCACAAGTAAAACAGCACCCAGGCCATACATAGATATTGGAAAACGAGCTATTAGGCCTGCAAACATAAAACTTGAAGAGCCTGAAATGGATAAAATGTTTTTATATTTTGTTAACACAACCTCAACGCTACTTTGTATCAGGTTAGGTGCAGGATAGGTGGTATGACCGAGTCTTTGAATCAATCACTTTTAACTCTTGCTTTGGATATTGCCAAAACCACGAGTGAGATTTTGGTTAATCAACGCCCAGAAAATATGGAAGTTGAGTCCAAGTCCACCCCAGTTGATTTGGTAACTGAGATGGATAAAGCAGCTGAGATTCACATTGTGAAACGAGTTAAAGCAGTAAGACCAAATGATTCATTTCTAGGTGAAGAGGGAACAGCGCTTCCGCCAGATAATCCTTCAAATGTTAAGTGGATTATTGATCCCATAGATGGCACTGTGAACTATTTCTATAACCACCCTTATTGGGCAATTTCAATTGGTGTTGAAGTTGATGGAGAAATACAAATTGGTGTGGTAGCAGCCCCACTTTTACATGAAACTTTTTATGCCATTAAAGGTGGCGGAGCCTATGTTTTGCATGATGGAATGAAAAAGAAATTAAAAACAAACAGTGGGGCAACTATTGATAAGGCACTTGTTGCTACTGGATTTGGTTATGACCCTGAAAGAAGAAAAAAACAAGGAGCTTTACTAGCCGAATTGGTAACAATTGCTCGCGATACCAGACGTGCTGGTGCTGCAGCGTTAGATTTTTGTTATGTAGCCTCTGGAAGACTTGATGCTTATTACGAATTTGGTCTTTATCCTTGGGACTTAGCCGCAGGCTCACTTATTGTGACCGAAGCAGGGGGAAAAGTTGGTGGATTAAACGGTGACAAACTTGGGGGAGATTGGTCATTGGCTGCTAATGCTGATCTATTCGATGAAATAGATCAGATAGTTTATAAATTGTCTCAGAAGTATTTTAATTAATTCTTTTTAATTTGTTTTTGTACAATTCACATAATCCTAAATAGTGTTTAACGCCTTCTTCAAAGGCACCATCTTCCACCGCATTTTCTCTAATTTTTACCGGAACTCCCATCGCTAAAGCATTTTTAGGAATCATTTTTCCCGGTGGCACTAAAGATTGGGCAGCAATTAATGAACCAGAGTGGGCTATGACTTTTTCTAAAACGGTTGAACCTGAACCAACTAAACATTTGTCTTCAATAATGCAACCTTCTAAATGAGTGTTATGTCCAATTACGCACCGGGAACCAATAATGGTTGGATAATCGGTTTGGCAGTGAATTATTGTTCCATCTTGAATAGAAGTTTCATCTCCAATTGAGATGTAGTTTGAATCCCCTCTAAGCACTGCACTTGGCCAAATACTGGCTCGTTTTCCAACTCGAACATCACCAATTAATACCGCATCAGGGTGCACAAAGGCTGAAGGATCAATAACTGGGATACGTCCGTCTAGTTCATATATGGGCATGTATTAGATTGTCCTCCCTAAGTCCAGATAGCTTTCTAGGAGGCACACGGAAACAAAGTGTGACCAGTGTGGCACGACTCACCACGAATATAAGTCGCGCAACAGGTCAGTTATAGGGCATTATCCACGCGAAAGCAGAAAATAAGTTTTAAACAGTAGAGGTGAAGAAATAAAGTGGCAACAGACTACGACGCCCCCAGAAAAACAGACGAAGAATCTGCTGAGGATTCTCTCGAAGAGTTAAAAGCTCAAAGGGCTGAAGCAACCAATCCTCAAGTAGAAGTTGATGAGAATGATGTTTCAGATACCGTTGAACTTCCAGGTGCAGATTTATCAGATGAATCATTAACGGTCAGAGTTTTACCAAAACAAGCAGATGAATTTACCTGCTCAAAGTGTTTTCTGGTTATGCATCGCTCTCGTATTGCAAAAGAAACTAAAGGCAAAGCTATTTGTCTTGAGTGTGCTTAGTTCTTATTCTTATTAACGTATTTTTGAACTAAACCTTCAACAGCAGCTGTGGCAATCGTGCTTAGCGCAGTCCATGTCAAGGCCTTAGCTATGCCTTGCTCGCTGTTACCAGACTTTGGCGGTTTTTGGCCCATTATTTTGGTGTAGCTTCTGGTAAGTATTTTTCGGGCCAAAAATGTTGCAACCAAGACTAAAATAGAAGTTAAAATTCCAGAGGATCTTTTCTTGCGCTTTGATTTTCTAGCCATAGCAATATTCTAGTTCAGCCCTTGGTTTGCAAAACTTTTGATAGTTCTACTGCTTTCCTACTAGAAACTAACCAGTAAGTGTGAGGGTCTTGAGTATCTGAAAAATCAATTCGAATCGCAGTATTAATCAGGGGACTAGTGGCACTAAAACATTTGGGATCTGAATTTATACCTCGAATTTTTGTGGTTTCTGAGGCCGATAAAGCCGATGCATTGGTAATAATCTTTAAAGGAAGTTTTGCTCGTCCAACATATAGATAAGTGTCGTCTACTTTTATAACTGGTGAGAACCTAAGAGCTAGAAACACAAAAAGAATCATTAAGAGAGAAAAAGCAATGAGGGCAAATAGATTTCCGAAAACTGCACTCATAGAAACAGATAACATAATTGAAATACCGATTATGGCCGCCCAAGCCCATAATGGTGGAAATAATTTCTCACGAAACCTCAACTGGGTCATAGCATTACCCTGCCAGAGAAGTAATCTCATATATATGTCAGCACCATATGATTTAGAAATCCTGATAACCAAACTTGATGAACAAGCCGTTATCCCAACCTATGCAACCTTGGGTGATGCCGGAGCTGATCTATATTCCATAAGTGAAGTAACACTAGGCCCTGGCGAAAGGGCTTTAATTAAAACAGGAATTGCTATTGCAATTCCGTTAGGTTTTGTTGGATTGGTTCATCCTCGTTCTGGTTTGGGATTAAAAAGTGGAGTTAGTGTGGTGAACACTCCGGGCACAATTGACTCAGGTTACCGGGGCGAAATTGGGGTAGTGCTTATAAATCATGATCTAGAAAAAAGTTTTACTGTTAAAAAAGGTGATCGTATAGCCCAATTGGTGATTCAAAAAGTTGAAAATGTTCAATTCAAATTAGTAAGCGAGTTACCAGACTCCCAAAGATCAACTGGTGGATATGGGTCTAGTGGTTCATGAGGAGAGAATCAAAATTCAAAAATTGGTTGAGAAGTTTTTATGTCAGTGACGAAGAACTTGCAGCAGATGAACTTTCTGAACAAGCTGAAGACCGAGGTTCAACCTTAGTTGAAGAGGTGCAAAGAGGGGAAAGTATTCAAGTTACAGGTGTTGTTAAATCAGCAATCTTTAAACCTAATAATCAAGTTCCTGCTTATGAAATTGAAGTTTTTGATGGTTCAGGTAATTTAATTGTTATTTGGCAGGGCAGAAGGCATGTGGCAGGAATTGAACCTGGAATAAGAATTGAAGTTTCTGGTCGGATCACTTTTATTTCAGGTAAACCTTGTTTACATAACCCTGTCTATAAAATACTAAGTAAAGAGGGAACTTAAATGAATAACTCAGAGAGTATGGGGGAGAAAGAACTTCTCACTAAAGCAATAGGTGGTTGGCGAGGACTAGTTGACTCAGCTTTACCTTCTATGCTTTTCATTTTAATATTTGTTTTTCAAAAGAATCTAAATACAGCCTTAATTTCAGCTCTGATATTAGGCGGATTTTTATTACTTATCCGCTTGATAGAAAGAAAACCTTTAACCCAAATTTTTAGTGGTTTTGTGGGTCTATCAATTTCTGTGCTCATAACTTGGAGAACAAAAGATGCAAGTAATTTCTTTTTAACAGGAATTATTACTAATGCAGTGTATGGAATGGCTCTACTGATCTCGGTCTTAATCAGGAAGCCTTTGTTAGGTTACTTGGTTGGAGCATTAGTTGGAGATAGCACCGGATGGTTAAAGCATCCATTACTAATCAAGGCTTACACAACGGTTACTTGGATATGGGTGGGCGTTTTTGGGCTAAGACTAATTGTGCAAGTTCCACTGTATTTAAATGACAGTGTTGCCTTGTTGGGCACATTTAAAATTTTTATGGGCTGGCCATTGTATTTGTTGTCTGTGTATTTAACTTATCAAATTGTGCAAACTGCACGAGCAAAAATAAAATAAGAACTATTTACAGCAAAGCAGTTCTCTAAGAATTGGTTGTTGTTCACTGGTTGCCACAACCAATAATTCATCTCCTGCTTCCAAAGGATCATCTTGGTGAGGTGTAATAACTTTTTTATCTCTTAAAATTGCAACTAACGCTGTGTCAATTGGCCATGGCACATCACCAACTCGTTTTCCAACAACTGGTGAATCAGCAGGAAGAGTAACTTCGAGCAAATCAGAACCAGATTGACGAAGTGAGAACAAACGAACTAACTCACCAACACTGACTGCTTCTTCAACAAGTGCTGTCATCATTTGTGGTGTTGATACTGAAAAATCTACTCCCCAAGCTTCACCAAAGAGCCATTCATTTTTGGGATGATTTACTCTTCCCACAACTCGTGGAACTCCGTATTCGGTTTTAGCTAATAAAGATACAACTAGATTTACTTTGTCATCACCAGTAGCGGCAACTACTATTTGGGCGTTGGAAAGATTTGCCTCATCTAAAGCATCTGGTTCACATGCATCAGCTAAAACTGTTTTGGCACCAGATTTTTTAGCACTAGCAATTGCTACTGGATCTTCATCAATAACGGTCACCTCATGACCATTTTTAATCAAATCACGGGCGATTGCTCGACCAACATTTCCACCACCTGCAATTACAATCAGCATCTATTTAATCCTTTGGTCCACTTGAAAATACGTTTTCAACTAAATCCTTGTCTTGTACTTTATATATGGCATGAACTAAATCGCCTTCTTGCAGAATCGTTTCACGATCAGGCAAAATCGCACCACCAAATCTACTAATTAAAGCTATTCGAGATTTAGAAACTTCTGCTAATTCGCCAACTTTCTTACCAATCCATTTTGGCGATAAATAAACTTGTGCCAGCACAACATTTCCACTGGGATCTCGCCATTCTTCTTGCGCACCAAGTGGTAATAATCTTCTTAAAACCTGGTCGGTTGTCCAAGCAACACTTGCAACAGTTGGAATACCTAATCTTTCATAAACTTTAGCTCTTCTAGGATCATAAATTCTTGCCACAACTAAAGGCACATTGAAATTTTCACGAGCTACTCTGGCTGAAACTATATTCGAGTTATCACCGGAAGAAACTGCAGCAAATGCTTGAGCTTTTTCAATTCCTGCTTCTATGAGCGTATCTCTATCAAAACCAACACCGAGAACTTTTTGTCCAGTGAAATCATTTCCGACTGCAACAAATGCACTTTCATCTTTATCGATGATTGCAACAGAATGGCCTAATTCAATTAGGCGAAGGGATAAGGCTGATCCCACTCGTCCACAACCCATTATTACTACGTGCACTAGGGATAAGTCCTTTGTGTGGCTAGCTGTTATTTCCTACGTTACACGCAAATCTATTTATGTTACGGGAGTGGTTAACTGTGTAGGCGACAGATGTTGCGTAATGTGAGGGATTGTGGCAATTCTTACAACCTCTATCAAGCGATTACTAGTTGGTCGCGCACTTAAAAGCGACAAACTCGGTGACACACTTTTGCCCAAAAGAGTTGCTTTACCAATTTTTGCTTCTTCAAATTTGTCTTCAAATGCTTATGCAACCCAAGAAATATTAATTGTTTTAGCTTTAGGTGGAGTTCTTTTATTAAATGCCACAATTTGGATTGCTCTTTTAGTTGTAGCAATCATGGGAATTGTTGTGATGTCTTATCGGCAAAACGTTAGAGCCTATTCTAACGGTGGCGGAGACTATGAAGTTGCCTCTAAAAATTTAGGTAAAAAAACTGGTTTAGTTGT
The DNA here is from genome assembly GCA_027730605.1 of Actinomycetota bacterium. Classification (GTDB taxonomy): domain Bacteria; phylum Actinomycetota; class Actinomycetes; order S36-B12; family UBA5976; genus ATZT02. The sequence goes on along the minus strand of JAQCGN010000040.1, from coordinate 2,030 downwards.
GGCTAGTTCTTTAATGATCGGTTACGTGATGACAGTTGCCGTATCTGTTTCTGCTGCAAAAGATAACTTAATATCAGTATTTCCAGAATTTGCAGATTATGGCATGGCAGTAGCTATTGGGTTAATTGTTCTTATTACGACATTAAATCTTAGAGGAATTAGAGAATCTGGATTTTTATTCTCCATACCAGCCTATACATTTATTTTCAGCATTTATTTTGTTACAGCCTGGGCATTAGTTCGAATTATTCAAGGAGAAGTTTTACGCGCTGAGAGTGCTGATTGGGAAATAGTTTCTCAAACATCTTTTGCAGGAATTGCACTACTTTTTCTTTTTGCTCGAGCTTTTTCTTCTGGGTGCAGCGCCCTAACGGGTGTGGAAGCTATCTCAAATGGAGTGCCGGCTTTTAAGAAACCTAAGAGTAAAAATGCGGCAACTACTTTGTTGATGCTGGGACTCATCTCAACAAGTTTATTTATGTCAATAACATTTTTAGCAATCAATACTGGTGTAAAAATAACCGAGTTTAATGAGAATTTAATTGGCATTCCTGAAGGAAGCACTCAGAAAACAGTCATCGTGCAAATTGCTGAAGCAACATTTTCTGGATTTTCATTTGGAGTTTACTTCTTAGCACTTGCTACAACATTGATTCTGGTTGCTGCTGCAAATACAGCATTTAATGGTTTTCCTGTTTTAACTTCAATTTTATCTCAAGACAGATTTTTACCTCGCCAATTGCATACCAGAGGAGACAGATTAGCTTTTAGTAATGGAATATTATTTTTAGGTTTAGCAGCTATATTTTCGGTTTATATTTTTGATGCAAGTGTGACTAGATTGATACAAATCTATATTCTGGCCGTATTTACTTCAATTTTATTGGGCCAACTAGGCATGATCAATCATTGGACGAGATTGATCAAGACTGAGAGTGTTAAAAGTTCGAAATATAAAATGTTTAGATCAAGATTAATAAACATTTTAGGTTTTATTTTTACTCTTTCAGTCCTACTTATTGTTTTAGTCACAAAATTTTTACATGGCGCTTGGATAGTTGTTGCGGTAATTCCAGTATTAATCTTTTTGATGGGTTTTATTTTCAAACATTATAAAAAAGTGAGTGAAGAACTTAGTTTAACAAGTTCGGAGAATTTATCTCTTCCAAGTAGAATTCATGGCATTATTCTGGTTTCTAGATTACATAAACCAACATTGCGGGCAATTTATTACGCGAGAGCAACTAGGCCAAGTTTTCTAGAGGCAATAACTGTAAATGTTGAACAAGAAGAGACAGATGAATTAGTAAAAGGTTGGCAAGATTTAGAAATACCTGTGCCTTTAAAAGTTTTAGATTCACCTTTTCGTGAAGTAACAACTCCAATTTTGGATTACGTCAAAGGGATTAAACGAGAAAGCCCTAGGGATGTAATATCAATTTTTGTCCCCCAATACGTTGTGGGACATTGGTGGGAACAATTGCTGCATAATCAATCGGCACTCAGATTAAAAGCTCGTCTGCTATTTACTCCTGGAGTAATGGTGGTGAGTGTGCCGTGGCAACTTATTTCTAGTGAAAATGTTAAAGAGAAAACTCCACGACCAATTACTCAAAATTTACTCAGACCCTAAATCGTGAACCCTGGGGAAATCCTTACTCTCAATATTGAAAAAGTTGCCCATGGTGGTTTTTGCGTGGCCCGACATGAAGGTGTTGTAGTTTTTGTTCGCCATTGTCTTCCCGGAGAAATAGTGGAAGCAAAATTAACTTCTTTAGCTCCAGGAAAACGATCTTGGTTTGCGCAAACTATAAAAGTTATTAAACCATCAATTAATCGAGTCGAATCAAAATGTGTTTTTTTCAAAACAGATGGATGCGGGGGTTGCGATTGGCAACACACAACATCAAAATATCAACGTGAATTAAAGCTAGAAGTCTTAATAGAACAATTGGCAAGAATTGGTCAAGTTAATAACGCTGCAGAGATTTGTGCAATACATGCAGTAGAACCAAGTGAGCAAAATTGGC
>JAQCGN010000039.1 GCA_027730605.1 Actinomycetota bacterium | reverse complement strand
TTTCGAGAAAGGCTAAAACATTTCCGTTTGGATCAGTTGGTACTAGTCCATAAGCCGATGGGTTTTCAACCTTGGTCAAATAAAGTGCTACATCAGCATTTTTTTCTTTCCATAAATTTAAAATTCTAGATATATCAACTCCACTTAAAACATCACCGTTGAAAACAACAACTGGATCTTCTGGTCCACATGTTAATAACTCGGCAGCGTTTCTGATACCACCACCAGTGCCCAATTGTTCGGGCTCGAAGGCATAACTAATTTTTACACCTAATGAGGAGCCATCACCTAAGTGCTCGCGAAAAACTTCAGCTTTAAATGCTGTCCCCAACACAATGTGTTTGATACCTGCTGCTTTTGCTTTTGAAATTTGGTGTGCAGTGACAGGAAAACCTGCCACTTCCAGCATTGGTTTAGGGGTGTGAATTGTTAAGGGTTTTAGCCGGGTGCCATAGCCCCCGACTAATAAAATTGCTTCAGTCACAAACCCTCGCAGTTTTTATTTATTATTAATAAATAAAACTTTACTTATGAACCTGGTGTTGGTGATGTTTCTGGATCAAAAGTTACGGCATAGGTCTTTGGTACATACAAAACCCAAGTTTGTCCTGGGGCAAAGACGTAATTTGTTGCACCTACTGTGTAAGTAGTTGGACTTGAGGCCATTGCTCTTGTCCAGGTTGCTTCAAATCTTTGGCCATCTCTCATGATTATTGCTTCACCTGATCCCACACTTTCAATTAGTGGGGTTTTGTTTCCATTCTTATCTTGGAAACCTGAGTCTTCTAATTGTTCTACATATTGAACAATTATATTTTTTGCAAACAAAGGTTGATTTGTTACAGCATCAGATGCTGGTTTGCCATCAAGTGCGATGACAAATGCATTATTTGCACCATCCCATTCACCACCAACTCTAGAAGCTGGCCATTTTACTGAGAATGAATTTGTAGCTGTGCCACCTGTTGCTGCTATATCAGAAAATGTCCAACCCATGTCTTTGGCTCCGCTTATGCCGGGCAAAGCACCAGCAAGAGCACCCAAATCAACAGTTAAATTGTAAGGAGAGTTCTTATCGGTTTGACGTGAGTAATATTTTCCGTTTAGTCCATGGCTTCCGTTGATCAAATTTGCTTGATCAATTAAAGGTAAAAACTTTTTTTGTGCTCCACTAAAGGCAAATAATGGGGTACCGAATTGTTCCATGATTTCAAGATCTGAAATTCGTGCTGATCTAACTGGACCAACTTTATTTGGCAATGTTGAGTTATAAACTGCTGCAATTCTGGTTAAACCTGCTTCTACTTCTTCCACAAAAATCATGTCGGCAGCAGAAATTCCCCATTGCGGACGACCTGGATTTACGTTATCTATTTTGACAACTGCAACTGGTCCACCATTTCCCCCAGGTAGACCTGAGATGGGACTAAAGGCAACTGTGGCCGATTCGCTAACTTCTGTTTCAGGTGCTGTTGAGTCTTGTGGAGTAGTAGAACCTCCACATGCGGAAAGCAAAAATGTTGCCGCTGAGGCAAGTGTGATGATTTTTAGAGTTTTTGTCATAATTAACACGATAAGTGCATATCCCACGTCCATCACCCTTGACTCGCCTATTAATAGGTAGTGTTCATTAAGAATAAACCTCTAAAACAGTGGATTTCCTCACAAAAGTCAAAGTGGAGATATGACTACCAACAAGATCACCAAAACACCCATGAGCCGCTTTCGGGTGTTGGTTGCCATTGCCTCAGGTGTCATCTTGATTATTGCCACAGTCGCAGGAATCTTTGGATTTGCAGCACGAAACCTAGCTGGAAATATTGAACCACTTGAAGTTATCGACTCACCTCAACCAGTTGGTGAAACGGGTCCGTTAAATATTTTGTTGATGGGAACAGATACTAGAACTGATCAAGGTGGTGGCTTTGGAAGCGAAGAAGACTACGGCGGTATTGGTCGAAGTGACACCACAATTTTAATTCATCTTTCTAATGATCGAAAAAGTGCAGTAGCAGTAAGTATTCCTAGAGATTCTGTTGTAAATATTCCTGCTTGCACCAGAGAAGATGGCACCACTGTTCCAGAAAGAACTGATTTGTTTAATTCAGCGTTTGCTTCTGCTGGACCTGCTTGCACGGTTAAGACCCTAGAGACTTTAACTGGAATAGAAGTTAATCACGCTGTGATTGTTGACTTTATTGGTTTTTCAAATGTTGTTGATGCCTTAGGTGGAATTAAAGTGTGCTTAACAGAAGCAATTGATGAGCCGGTGCAAAAAGGTGCAGGAGTTCAATTACCTGCGGGAATTCAAACTCTTGATGGTAAAAGCGCATTAGGTTTGATGCGTGCAAGATACTCTCTTTCAGATGGTAGTGATTTGAAAAGAATTGAAAGACAACAAGAATTACTCTCTCTAACAATAGATCAAGTAACAGATATGAATTTGATTACAGATTTACCAGCACTTTACAGAGTTTTAAACGCTGCAACTTCTTCATTACAAATGGATTCAGGACTTTCAAATCTAGATTCATTAGTAACTCTTTCCACAAGTCTTTCCAGTATGGGATCTGAAAATGTTTCTTTTGTAACTGTTCCTTATGAAAGCACTCCTGATGGAAATAGGGTGCAATGGACAGAGGCGGCAAATGAATTATGGAGTGCCATTATTAATGACACAGGTTGGCCACCAGGTCCTGTTGCCACTACACCAACTGAAACTTCTCCTGCTCCAGAAACAGAAAATATTGTGGTGAAACCAAGTGATGTCACAGCCATTGTTTTGAACGGAACAAGGCGAGCAGGATTTGCCGCATTGACAAGTGATTTCCTTAAAAATCAGGGAGTAAATATCGCTGAAGTTGGAAATGCTCCAAATAAAGACACAACAGAATCATTAATTATTCACACTTCTGGCAATAACTTAAAAGCACAATTAGTGGGTCAGCTTTTGGGTATAATCAATATTGCTGAAGATCCAGAATTAGTTGGTGGAGATGTGGCAATTATTTTAGGTAATAATGCCCCCCAAACTTGGAGTGCGCCAACAGGAAGTGTTGAAGTTGAGACAACAACTTCAACAGAATCTGTTCCTACACCTCAACCTTCCCCAAGTGCCATTGCTGCACCAGAAAGTGGATTGTTCTGCCCTATTACCTAAATAATGGGCGGGCGCAAATAAATAGTCATTTTCAATACTGTTAACCAAGACATTTTTTTATGATTAAAAATCTCAGTAAGTTTTCCCTCATTCCAACCTGTTAAAAATTCAACTCTGGCCTCTTTATTCTTTCTTAATCTATAAAGGGAAATTAATTTCCAATTCAATAAATATAGATAAGAAATGAATCTAGGAAGATTTCTTCTAGCGAGCAGCACTCGATTGCGTGCTTGGTATTGATAATAAATTTTATGTCGAGTTTCCGGCTCTACAGCAGGATGTGCTACAACAACATCCCCTGCATACCAACATTTATATCCTGCATCCCAAATTCTCCAAACCAAATCAACACCTTCGTGCCCATAAAAAAATTCATAAGGCCATGAGCCTACTTTTTGAAAAACATCTCTTCGAACTGTTGTTGCACCCTCCCAAAGTGAAAACATATGTGAAGATCTATCTGGATTTTTTGTATTAATTCTAGGAATCCACCTTCTAGGAGTTTCAAGCCCATTTGGATCTTTTGGTTGAGGTTGAATTAAAGCAACTGTTGGTTTAGCTACAAACTTTTTATAAATTCTTGCCAATGTGTCAATATCTTCTAAAACAACATCGTCGTCTAAAAAGAAAAGTAAATCTCCTTGCACAACATTTACTCCAGAATTTCTACCTGCCGGTATTCCCAAATTTTCTTTGATATGAACACTCTTAACACCTTCTGGTAGTGCTGTTGGTTGCCATCCGTTTCCTACTACAACTACATCGATTTCCACACCCTCTTGTCCCAGTAGTGAACTCAAAGCGGCTTGTAATTGTTTTTTTCTGTTGCCCTGGGTTAAAACCACGCAACCAAACGTTGGACTTAATTGGTTCATAACTCAGCCACGAAGTCGAGCAGAGGTCAAGATTGCCACCAAGTGGCCCACCACAGTTATAAATGCAGCGATAGTCAAAAGAACTAATATGTTTTGAGAAATACCAAATATTGCTGAAATTAAAATAATGAAACTTAACTCAATGGAATGATAAATCTTATGAATGGGGAAAAATCTAAAAATCGATCTGATCATTGCCAGTAATTTATTTCTAGGAACAGCTATATTTTTATCTTCAGAAAGTCGAGCCAAATTAGAAAAACTTCGTGCCACATGGACCATGTCATTAAAAACTTTGTTAAAAGTAATAAGTAATGCCAGAATTAAGCCATAAATTACAGCACTTATCGATTCTTCATTTTCTAAAAAGACTCTGATACCAAAAGCAATTGCTAAGAGGGCTTCTGTTGAGTAATGTCCAAAGCGATCTATGAAAATTCCTGCTGGGTTGTATTTTTGAGTAACCCGCGCCATTTCCCCATCGCAGCAATCAAAAAGCATTTGTAATTGGGCAAAAACAACTGCCAGTATTACTCCAATTAATCCCGTTTTTAACACACTTGCTACTGCAAGCCAACCTGAAAAAACCATCAACCAGGTGACCATTGTTGGACTTAACCCTATAGATAACAAAAACTTTGATAGATATGGAGAAATTTTTCGCATATATAAAGGCCCAGACCAATGTTCTGCGACTCTGCGATTTAAGACTTCTGGGGGTTGTCCTACAGATTTAATGTGGGCAATTGAATAGTTAGTCATGAATACCACCTGAATCTTTTTGATACTGCGCTAGAGCTTCATTTAGTGATCCATCAAAAGCCACAGATCCATTCTTTAGATAAAGTCCTCGAGTACAAAACTCTTTAAGATCTTTTTCTTTATGAGAGACAAGAAACAGAGTTTTTCCTTGATTCAATAAATCTTTCATACGGATATAGCATTTTTCTTTGAACGCAGCATCTCCCACAGCGAGTGCTTCGTCAACCAAAATTATTGGCTCATCAATCGAAGTCACAATTGAAAAACCTAATCTAACTTTCATTCCACTTGAAAAATGTCGCACTGGAGTGTCAAGAAAGTCTCCCACTTCGGCAAATTCCACAATATTGTCAAATCTCTTTTTTACTTCAGATCTTGAAAGCCCATGAAGTCCAGCAACTAAGGCAATGTTGTCTCGGGCGGTTAAATCACTTTTAAGACCACCGGTTAATTCAATTAAGGGTGCAACTCCCCCTGTTACTTTGACACTTCCTTCATCAGGTAATAAAACTCCTGCAATTAATCTCAATAAAGTGCTTTTACCTTGACCGTTTGCACCCATTAATCCAACAGCTTCACCAGCCTGAACTTCAAAATTAATATCTCTTAAAGCCCAAAATGCTCCTTTGGGGGAAGTATTTTTCTGTTGCAACAATATTTCCCTAATTGAGAAATTTCTTTTACGATTTCGTCTAAAACTAACCCCAATATTTTTAACATCAATAACAACACTCATTTTAGATCTCCTTCAAAACTGAACGTTCAACTTTTTTGAAGAAAATAATTCCTATAACAAAAATTAAAATGGAAATTACAGTGGAGAAAATAACGGGAGTAATCAGATTCGTGTCGTTCCAGAAACCAATCCGATACATAGAAATTATTCCAGTCATAGGATTAAAATAAGACAGTACTTGAAATCTTTCTGGAATATCACTTATGCCATAAATAATTGGAGTTAAATAAAACATCATTCTAAGTAATATTCTCAAAATATTTGAAGTGTCACGAGCAAGCACAGTTAAAGGTGCAAGGATAAGACCAATTCCTGAAAGCAGTAAAAATTGAATTAAAACTGCAAAAGGAATATACAGTAATTGGATTGAAGGTTGAGCGTTAAAAATAATGGCTACAACTACTAAAATCGGTAAAGCGAAAATAAACTCAGTTCCTTTTGCACCAATACTTTTTATTATCCATAAATATCTGGGAATTGAAATTGATCGAACCATTTTACTTTCAACCACTAAAGAACGAGCAGAATCAGTTACTGCGCCATTAAACCAAGTCCATGAAAGAATTCCTGTCAATAAGAATAAAATATAAGGTTGCTCTCCTATTGATTTAGCACCAATGATGTATGAAAAAACAAACCAATAAATTGCTGACATTGCTAATGGATCAAGCAAGGTCCACAAATAACCAAGCCAGGTTCCGGCATATCTAATCTGTAAATCTCGATAAACCAAAATTCGAAAGGCACCAAACTTACCCAAAGGGTTCGTTCTCCTCCACGCTAACTAGATGTGATCGCGTTAACTATAAGGCTACAGGCGTTTGCTTCCTTTCAAGAAACCAACGCCCCAAGAAAAATGCATTGTTGGCAAAACAACCAGCAAATAGATGCGACTTAGCAGACTCATTTTTGATTTAATAGTCAAAAGTGCTAACAAAATTACTGAAGCATAAATCAAAGGTGCTAACCAACCAATTTGTAACCACGAAATACTCAAACTATTAGAAAATATTCCCATGAAAATTCCAACAATTAAACCAATAATAGTAATTGGCGGAGCTAAGTATCTTAATGAAATAGTTTTTGGATAAGTTTTAATTACTTGTCTGCGCCATTGTCCATACTCAAAGTATTGTTTAGCTAAAGCCAAAATGGTTCCTCTAGGTCGATAAATCACTACTAGTTCTGGATTAAACCAAATCTTTCCACCAGTATTTCTAATTCGGTAATTCATTTCCCAATCTTGAGCTCTTATAAAAGATTCATCAAAATATCCAACGCGTTCTAACGCAGATTTTTTAAATGTTCCCAAATAAACTGTGTCAACTTCACCAGGTTTGCCCCCAACATGAAATGGTGCATTTCCCACTCCAAACTTGGAAGTCATTGCAGTAGCTACACTTTTTTCAAAAGTATTTGTACCTTGAGCTTGCATTAATCCACCCACATTATCTGCACCAGTTGCTAATAATGTTTCAACAGCTTTCTTTATATAATTTTTATCAACGATGGCATGTCCATCAAGTCGGATGATGATGTCATATTTTGAATTCTTGATCGCGGTATTGAGTGCAGACGCTGTTCTGCCACTTGGGTTATCCACTAACTTTATTTTTGAATTCTTAGCTAATTCTTGGGCAATTTGATTTGTTGCATCTTTTGAAGGTCCCAAGGAAAGAATTATTTCTAGATCACCGGAATAACTCTGATTTAATATTGCTTCAACAGATTGCCTTAAAAATCTTTCTTCGTTTAAAACTGGGATAATCACAGAAACAGCTGGTTCTGTCATCAATATCACCCACTTTTTCTGTTGTTTAATAGCAACGCTAGTGGAATACGCATAAAAACTCTTGAATAAATCATACGATTATCGCTGTGGAGAAGAAAAATGGATTACCCAACGAATGGTTTAGGGACTCAAAGTCAGGTACTGCAAAAGAAAAGGGCCCGAAAAAACAGAAAAATACAAGTTTGAAGAAGAGACAGATTTTTTGGGTAATACTCGGAGCACTTACTTATTGGTTTGCTTTTCTTCTTTTAATTTCAATTTTTCAATTGAATAAGTTAACAATTGAAAGAGTTGCATCAGATATACCTAAATCACCAGGTAAAACTTGGCTACTAATTGGCAGTGATTCACGAGAAGATATTGACAACCCAGTTTTAGAAGGTGCACCTTTAGGTAAGTTTGAAGGACAAAGAAGTGACACGATTTTAATTTTGAGTGTGCCAAAAATTGGAACTCCACTGCAATTAACAAGTATTCCTAGAGATCTCGTAGTAATAATTCCAGCCTACGGAGAAACAAGTGAAACTAAAAATAAAATTAATGCAGCCTACGCATTTGGTGGTCCAAGTCTTTCTATAAACACGGTAGAGTTTTTAGCAGGTGTACAGATGGATAATTATGCGGAAATAGGTTTTGCAGGACTAGTAAATATTGTTAATAGCTTTGGTGGAATAACTGTTTGTCCTTCCCAAGATTTTTCTGATAAAAAATCTGGTTTAGAAATTAAAGAAGGCTGTCAAAATGTGGACGGTCTAACCGCACTTGCATATTCGCGTATGCGCTTTGCCGATCCCAAGGGTGACATAGGTCGAACTGAAAGACAACAAGAAGTTGTAAAGGAAATAATGAAGAAGTCCCTCTCCCCATTTACTTTGCTTAATTTGACTAGAGCTCCTCAAACTGTCTCGGCCATTGCAAATGCAATAACGGTTAACAATGAAGTCGGACCTTTTGATTTGGTGCCCCTAGTTGTGGCTCTTAGAAGTGGTGGAATTGAGTCAGCAACAATTCCAAATAAATCTGGGGGAAGTTCAGGAAATCTTGGTTCAACTAGAAAATTAACAGAAAATGCAGATTTAGTCTTCAAAGCACTGCAAGAAGGAACTCGAATTCCTTCTTTTGAAAAAACTGATTAGTTTTTAACTTCTTTATCTTGATTTCTTGAAGTCTCTTTTTGCTTAATTTCAAATTGTTTTAATTTTTTATCTAATTCAAGATCACCTATCGCTAATATTTTTATAGCTAATAATGCAGCATTCTTAGAATTCCCAATTCCAACAGTTCCCACTGGAACACCAGATGGCATTTGCACAATTGAAAGTAGTGAATCCAAACCATCTAAACTACTGGTATTAACAGGAACACCAATTACTGGCAATGAAGTTGTGCTAGCTAGCATTCCTGGCAAATGAGCTGCCCCGCCTGCTCCAGCAATTAAAACTTTTAATCCATTTGCTTGCGCAGTTGAACCAAACTCCATCATGTCTTCAGGAGTCCTATGAGCACTTTTCACATGAACTTCATTTGGCACATTAAATTCATTTAAAATATCAATTGCATTTTGCATGGTCGGTAAATCACTAGAACTTCCCATAACAATTGCAACAATTGGCTTAGTCAATTTTCACCTGTTATTCCGTAATTTTCCCGGTCAAATAATCAGCGGCGTGATGAGCTCTTTCCAAAAGATCAGAAACTTTTTCACCGCAGATGTTCACATGACCTACTTTACGTCCTAGTTTTACTTCTTTGCCATACAAGTGGATTTTTAATTCAGGATCTCGGGCCATGCAATGCATAAAAGGCTTATACATGTCATCAAATTGCCCACCCAGCACATTAACCATAACCGTGTTGGGTGATGTCAAACTTGGACTACCTAGTGGAAGATCAAGTATTGCTCTTAAATGGTTTTCGAACTGTGAAGTATTAGATCCATCAATTGTCCAGTGACCTGAATTATGTGGTCTCATTGCTAATTCATTTATTAAAACTTTTCCGTCTCCTAAGTCAAAAAGTTCTACACTAAATACACCAATCACGTCTAATAGTTCTGCAATTTTTAAAGCAATCGCCTGAATCTGACTGGCATGATTATCACTCAAGTTTGGTGCAGGTGCAATAACTTCCTCGCACACCCCATCAACTTGAGTGCTTTGTACAACTGGATAAACAACACTTTGACCATGAGGAGATCTGGCAACGTGAACTGCTAATTCTCTTTTAAAATTAACTCTTTCTTCAACAAGCCATTGTGATGATTCTTTTATCGGAGATTCAATTATTTTTTGTACCTCAGTTATATCTTGTGCAATCCAAACACCTTTGCCGTCATATCCACCAACTGAAGACTTGATAACTAACGGCCAACCAATTTTAGCTGCGAAATTTTCTATTTCTTCTTTATTTTTTACGATTGCCCAACGAGGCATATCTAATTTTGCTTCACTAAGTGTTGTGCGCATAATTGCTTTATCTTGAGCACAACTCAATGCTTTAATTCCAGGTCTTATTTTTACACCCTGAAGTTCAAGTTTCTTTAAATGCTCGAGTGGAACGTGCTCATGATCAAAAGTTAATACATCAATATTTTCACAAAACTTACGTAGAGTGTCATAATTTTTATAATCTCCTATTTCAACGTTATTAGAAATTAACGCTGCGCAATCAATGGGTGTTTCAGCAAGAAGCTTTATATTGATATTGAGCCGCGCTGATGCTTCAATCATCATTCTGGTAAGTTGACCTGCTCCTACTACACCAACTGTGGGGAAGTGGGCAGACGATGTCATATTGAAATCTTAGTGTTCTAGGTGAATGTCAGCAGAATTTAGTTTCAGTATTCCTTTATCAGTTACCAAAACAAGTTCACCTTCAGGTGAAATTTCTAAAGCTTTACCTGAAACTATTTCTCCTCCTGATATATGTGCAGTAATTTGCTGACCAAGGGTCTGACAACTATCTGAATAGTTTCTAATCAGTGAAGGTGCAGGCCAATCTTTGGCATTCTTTCCTTCTTCCCAAATAGTGGCAAATTCTGAAATAAAAGATGCCAAAATCACTTCTTTTGAAATTTCTTGACTCAAAATATTTTTCAACGACGTGGCATCACTTATAGGCAATTCTGAAGAAGATTGATTGTAATTAATGCCAACTCCTGCAATAACATATTCATCATGTTTTTCAAGTAAAATTCCGGCAAACTTAAAATTCTTTTTATTTTCTACCAAAATTAAATCATTAGGCCATTTTAATTTCACTTCCTTCCTTGTTTCAATTGAAATGGCATTAAGTAAAGCTAAACCTGTCATTAAAGGTATCCAACCTAACTTTCTTTCTTGATTTGGTTTTAAGATTATTGATACAAAGATAGAAGAATTTTTTGGTGCATCCCAAGTTCTTAACTGTCTTCCGCGGCCATTAGTTTGAAAGTTTGCAACAACAAAGGTTCCTGCTGAAATGTTGTCTTTAATTAATTCTTGTGCCACATCATTAGTGGAAGTTACTTCATCTTTGATAACTGCCTCTTGCCATAGGCATTGTCGAATACGCAGTTCATGTGCCAATCTTTGAGCATCAAGAGGTGCTCGATTCTTGAAAAATTCAGTCACACTGTTACCGTACGACAAGAGCCTTTTTTATCAAGAGAGGACCACGTGGGTAAAAAGTCGAGTGACGGTGCAAATCCTCGCACTACCGCGTCCAAATTAGCTCAATTAAGTGAAATTAAAAAAGATATCCACGTTGACCAAGCAAATACTGCTATTGAAAAACAGCACGCCAAAGGTAAGCAAAGTGCGCGAGAGAGATTAGCTTCCCTACTTGATCCAGAATCATTTCAAGAAATAGATGAATTAGTAAGACACCAAAAAAATAATTTTGGGATGGAGAAAAACCGTCCGGCAGGAGATGGTGTCATTACTGGATTTGGAACCATTGATGGTCGACCTGTTTATGTTTATTCCCAAGACTTCACTGCCATGGGTGGTTCTTTAGGTGAAGCAATGGGTGGAAAAATTGTTAAGTTAATGGATTTAGCACTTAAATCTGGTGCACCAATTATTGGCATTAATGATTCTGGTGGAGCAAGAATTCAAGAAGGTGTTGCATCTTTAGCAATGTATGGCGAAATATTTTTAAGAAACACTAAAGCATCAGGAGTAATTCCCCAAATTTCTATCATTATGGGACCTTGTGCCGGTGGAGCAGTTTATTCACCAGCATTAACTGATTTTGTTGTCATGGTTGATAAAACTTCTCACATGTTTATTACAGGACCAGACGTTATCAAAACTGTTACAGGAGAAGAAGTTTCATTTGAAGACTTAGGTGGTGCACGAGCTCACGCCACAAAATCTGGCGTAGCCCATTACATGGCTAGTGATGAAGAAGATGCACTTGATTATGTGCGAACACTTCTGAGTTTTTTGCCTTCAAATAATGCTGAACCTTCCCAACATTTTGAATCAAAAGTAGATCTTCAAATCAATCAACATGATTTAGAAATGGACACTCTTGTTCCAGATTC
>JAQCGN010000038.1 GCA_027730605.1 Actinomycetota bacterium | reverse complement strand
CAATTTTTTCATTTGGTTTCCTAGCTTGAACAAATTTAACAACATCTCCTGAAGTTTTAACAGCTTGGTTATCTACGTTTAGCACAAGGTCACCTGGCTCAATAGTTCCATCACTTGGTGAGTCAATTACAACGCTATCCACAACTACACTCATGGTCACTGGAATTTTTAAGTAATTCAAAGCTGCACCTATTGCATCTGTCTGGGAACCAGAAAATGCTCGAGCATTTTCTTTTTTAATTATTTCCGGATCGATTATGTCAGGATAAAGATCACTTGTTGGCACAACAGCTTCAGTTGGACTTAGCCAAGATGAAATTGCATCAATCAAAACTAATCTGCCAAATGGTCCACCAGTTTCTGAAACGGTGGTGAAATTTAACTCACCCTTTGACTTGTAAGTTTCAACTCCGCTAATGGATATAACATCTTGCTCTTTTGCTATGCCAACGGTATTAAAGAGTGGTCCTGGGGCAATTTTTACAAACGGTACTGGAATAAGTAATAGCGCCACCAATGACAAAATTACAATAAGGGTAGGTGAAAATTTTTTTATGAACTTAAGAGGAAATTTATTTTTTATTTTTTTTGTCATCGTGAGTTGGAATAGGTCTTGTCATAGCTGCTTTAAATTTGGCCAATCCAGCCATCCCCTTATGGGCGTTGGCAGGCCTTGAGGGTCTGTATTTGATAGCCAAATAAATCGTGGCTAAAAGTCCTGCCGCCACCGGAATTAGAAGCCAAAGAAGCACCTGCATATAGCAACACTACGGCTAGGAGCGAGATACTTAAGTAAGCCCAGTAGATAAGTATTTGTGAGGTATCCCATAGATCCGTCAGAGATTGGCAAACTCTTAAGCCAACTTGGTCAAATGATGCAAGGTGCCGGAAATGCACCAGTTGGTTGGTCTGCTGCTGTCAACATGGCTCGAACAAACGTCGTGCAAGCAGGAGATCCAAGTGTTAATGATTCAGAAATAAAAGAAATAAACACCAATGTTCAATTAGCACAAACTTGGTTAAACGGAGTTACAACTGTGCCTGCTGCTTCAACTACAAGTAAAGCTTGGTGTCGAAGTGAATGGATTGAGGCGACTGTCTCAACATGGCAAAAAATAGTTGATCCGGTGGCCCAAAGAGTTCAAAACTCTATGTCAAATTCTTTGCCAAATATTCCAGGGGTTGATGAATCTCAACAAGAAATGCTTAAACCACTTTTAGATGCATTAAAACCAATGTCTGCAGCAATGTTTTCAATGCAAATAAGTAATGGACTTGCAGCCTTATCAAGTGAAGTACTGTGTTTAACCGATATTGGTATTCCTCTGGGAGACACAACAACTCCTGCTTTAATTCCTAGAAATATTAAAGAATTTGCAAAAGGATTAAATATAAATGAATCAGAAATTATTGCATTTGTAGCCTTAAGAGAAAGTGCTGCTTCAAGATTATTTTCAAATATTAATTGGCTTGCTCCCACACTGTTAGGAGCTATTGAAGAATACTCATCACAAATTAATGTTGATAGCAACAGAATTAGCGAACTTATGGGCCAAATTGATCCAACAAATCCTTTATCCATTCAAGAAGCCTTATCTGGGGGTTTATTTGAACCTCAACTAAATGCTTCACAAACTGCAGCCTTGATGAGAACAGAAAGACTGCTTGCTTTAATTGAAGGTTGGATTTATGAAGTGGTGAATATTGCCGCTTTAGGTAGACTTCCTGGTATTGCTGCCTTACAAGAAGCCATGATCAGAAGAAGAGCAAGTGGTGGTCCTGCTGAAAAAACTTTTGGTGCACTTATTGGATTAGAACTGAGACCAAAGTTAATCAGAGAAGCTGCACAATTTTGGAATAAGCAAACTCTAACTTTTGGAACAAATGTCAGAGATAGTTTATGGAATCACCCAGACTTACTACCAAGTATTGAAGAACTACAAGATCCTCAATTCTTTAATAAAATTCAAGCACCTCTTGATATTTCCTCATTGGACTCAGCAGGAATTGCCCCTAAAGAACCAGATGACCAAACCGATGATGGCAATTCATCAAGTGCATCTAAATAACCTTCAGCTCTTTCTTTTTTCTCAAATGTTCGCATCATAGATTCAAAATCTTTACCATGATCATTAATAACTAAATGAACCAATTCATGTAACAAGACGTAATCTAAAACGTATTGTGGCATTCCTTGTAGGCGAGAGGTGATTCTTATTTCACCTTCAAGGGGTGTACATATTCCCCAAGTTGAAGTTAAACGAGTAGACCAAGCAACAGATTTTGGGTCTGCTTTAGCAAATAGATATGTAGCAGATAATTCTTGAGCACGCTTAAATAATTCATCGTCAGAAAAATAAGCCCTGGGATCTCTTTCATTCATTCTGTTGATTAAATTGCGAGCAATTTCTTCAATTTCTGTGATACTCATTCCTTGTGGAACATTCAAAACAGTTTTGTTTCCCTCTCTTGCCGCAGAGACAGTTCTTCTTCTTTTATTAGAACGTCTAACTTCCACATTGGGAGGCAAATTCATAGCTTTTGGCATGAAATTAACGCTAGGGGTTCAAACTATTTTTTATCCACAAACACTCTCAACTAAACCTGCACTTCAGAGCCTTTATTTGATTTATAACAATTTCTTTCCCACACCTTTATCCCCAAGTTATGAACTCGTTTATTCACAAAATGAACAGTTAATCCACACCTTCATCAACAAGCACGTTTGACTCACCTCCCCCATATGACATAACTTCTCCATATTGACACCGCTGGGCTGAGAAAATATCTGTTTTATGTATCTGGGGAAAGTGCATAAAGCCTGATAAAAGACTTAAGTCCAGCGGTTTCATCATTTAAATAGTCCCTCCAGTCACACTGGTCTAGTTGTGAGGGTTTGTGGGGAAATTCTCGGCGTGGCAGGCTTAAAACGGCCCTCACAGCCCCCCTGTACACCTAGGCTTAAAGATGCGTGGGAATAATCCCTCGCGATCGCAAGGAGGACACATGGCCGGAGAGTCATATACAGGCGAAGCTTACTGCGTTAAGTGCAAAGCCAAACGCGAGTTTACTGGTGAAGTTCACGAAACTAATGGTCGTCGCATGGCCAAAGGAATTTGCCCAACTTGTGGCACCAAGGTAACCCGCATTCTAGGTAAAGCCTAAAGACCGCAGCAGTCTTCATTGCCCTTGGTTTGAGTAATTAAACCAAGGGCAATCTGCTTTTCTAAGCAGCTTCCCATCTGCATCCACATTGGGGATTTGGTTGTAATTTTCTAAAACTAATTGTTGGTCCCATTGCCTCAAGATCGCACACCACATTTAGCAAACTGGGACCTGAATTAATAAGCTCCCCTGTTAAATATGAAATACAATTTGTGACTAGCAATGATGAAGCTAAAGTTGTTAAAACTGGATTCTTATCAATTTGGCGAATTTTCTTTCGTTTAAAATCCAGAGGAAAAATGAATAGATTCTTCTTTAATGAATTTAATTGCAAACAGTTGTTACAAGTTTCAATCCCTGGGATCACAAAGGGACCTACATTTATTTGTTCTCCTGTTTTTCCAATAAAAACATGAGAAATTCTATTCAACATTAAATCGTTTATCGCAAAAGATTCAGCATTATCACAAATTATGACCAAATCTGGATTCTGAATTACATTTGGTTTTCAGCTCTAGTGCCCATTGCTAAAAGTGATTCTCGTAAACTTTGGCTTAAAGAGGTGCCAATTTCTTTTGCCCTTGGGCCAAAAATATTAATGTCACCTAAACTCACATCACTTTGCTTTTTTGTCAAAGAATCAAATACCACTCGACCAACACCTGCTGATGCGAGTAGATGACCAATTTGATAAGCGAAGGTATTTATACCTTGAATCTGAAAATAGCTAATGTGTAATTTCTCTGATTGTTCAAAAAGATGAGTTTGGTTAATGAGTATTTGGTGCTCAATTAAGAAACGCAGTGCAACATTGATATCTACATGAATTCTTTCATCAATATTCAAATTTAGTAAAATATCGGAAATATTGATAATTCCTGTACAGCTGTTAATAATGAGTTTCATTTCCATGGGTAAATCTGAAATTGTATTGCTTGTGCCATCGGGGTTTCTTACTTGCAAAGTTGTTTTATCTCGCCATAAAACGTCTATTTCAGGATTTAGGATCAAGCGCATTATTACTCCTTAAAACTAGGCTTTAAGGATTAGAACACATTTGGAGGATATGAATAAAAGTTATCCACAACCGGAATAGCTAGGGTTTTAAATCAATTAATTTAGGGTCACTTGGCTTAACTGCAGCTAAAACAGTTGATAAGTCGTCAAAGTATCTTGCACACTTTTCAACTCCTACCCCTGGAATCAAAATGCAATCTTCTTCAGTTTTTGCTGCATATAAAGCATCAACAAATGCTTCTAAAGACGCATTGCTGAGTACCAAAAATTCTGGGATTGCTTCCATAAGACCTTGGGTTGTTCTCCATTCAATTGCTGCTTGTAAATACTCACTTGGGGTAGAGCTGGGGCAACTTTTACATCTTTGCAGAATAATTTCTGTGCCACTAACTAAAGCTTTATCACAAATCACACAACGCATTAATTCTTTTTTGTAATTTTGTCTTTCTTTTGAAGGCGCAAAAACAGTTTCGTCATTTGCTGTTGCAGCAAGTTCTGAATCAATTCTGGTAATAAATCTTGACTTAATTCTGTCTCGACCACCATTTTCTCTACTTCTTGACCAAGTGATAAATAATTTTTCTTTGGCTCTGGTCACAGCAACATAAAAAAGTCTTAACTCTTCTGCTATCTCTTCATCTGAATCAGCTTGCACATAAGGCAAATAGCCATCACTTACCCCCATGATGAAAACGTTTTCCCATTCCAATCCTTTTGTGGCATGAATGGTGGCAAGAGTTATTTTTGGTTCCAGTCTGCTTTTGAGGTTGTATCTCTCCCCTGTTTGTAGCCAATAATCAACACCTCTTTCTTCAAGTGCTGCAGCTATTAATTCCAGTTGTGAATTTATTCTTGCCAAGACCACGATGTCTGTTTCTTTTTGACCTGATTGCAAAAGATCAACAATGCTTTGAGCTATCCAGTCTGCCTCAGCTGTGTCACTTACAAACGGTAAAACCTCAACATTTGCACCATTTGGCTTAGTTGGCATGAGAGTTCCAACACTGGCGTTGGAACTAGGCATTTGCGCTAATAACTTATTGGCGTAGTTAATGATTTCTGGGCTTGATCGATAGTTTCTGTTAAGTCTGAAAACAGATGCATCGTCATATTTTTTTGAAAAATTCTCTAAAGGTTCACTAGATGCTCCAGCAAAGGTGTAAATAGTTTGTGCAGAATCTCCCACCACACAAATATTTCTATTTTCTCCGAGCCAAAGCTCGAGTAATCTTTGTTGAAGAGGATTTACGTCTTGGTATTCATCAACAGTAAGCCATTGATAATTTTGGTGAACTTCATCAACAAAATCTTCTCCATCTTCTAGTATTGCTACAAGCAAAAGCAATACGTCCTCAAAGTCAATTAAATTATTCTTATCGGTGAAGTCGATGTAGGCCTGGTATGCACTGGCGTGATCTGGATTTGTTAAGGAATCTGTGTCTAATCTGTTTGTTTTAGCACTTTCAATAACAGATAAGTATTCCCGGATTGAGTTTTTTGATGTTGCTAAACTTGTTTTTTCTAAAGCAGCTGCAAGGACTTTAAATTTATTTTCTATTACTTTAGGTATTTCTCCACCTATTGCTTTGGGCCAAAAGTATTTGAGTTGTCGAAGAGCTGCTGAATGAAAAGTTCGTGTTGCAACATTTCTAATGCCCAAAGCCGAAAGCCTTAATGACATTTCATCTGCTGCTCGAGTTGTAAAAGTTACTGCTAATACTTTTTGGGGATCATAAATTTTACTATTACAACCATGAGCTATGCGATAAGTTATGGCACGAGTCTTACCACTTCCTGCGCCAGCATAAATTACAACTGGTCCTTCTAAAGCTTCAACAACTGCTCGTTGCGCATCATCTAAAGAATCAAGTGTTTGGCGTTGGCCAGGCATTTACAAACCTAGCTTCTCTTTCACCTGTCTCAGGGAAGGATTTGTTACAGCTGTGCCATCTTCATAAACGACTGTAGGAACTGTTCTGTTTCCACCATTTATTTTTTCAACCAAAGCAGCAGCTTCTGCATCATGTTCTATATCAATTTCTGTGATAGTAATTCCTTCGCGACCTAGTTGAGCTTTTAATCTTTGGCAGTAACCACACCACTGGGTTGAATACATTGTTAACTGAGTCATGACTTTATCCTCTCACGTATTCTTTTCCCACACAAAATCGAGCATGATTTAGCCTGAAATGCTCTCCAACAAAATCTCTGGTGAAAGTAATTCAATTGGTCTACTAACTTCCATACTAGGTACATAAACAAAAGCTGCGGTAATTTTTTCTAGTGGCATGTTTGTCATTTTCCACCAGGCATATCGATACCAAGCAAGCTGCAAATCATCTGATTTGCCCACAATCCCAGTCTTCCAATCAATTAATTCAATTCCGTTTTCTGTTTCAAACACAGCATCAATTCGACCTCTCAGAGATCGTCCCCCAATTGAAATATCAAAAGGCCATTCCAAGGCCACAGGTGTCTTGTGAGCCCAGTTAGAACTTAAGAAAGCATTTTTCATAATTTCTAGTTGATCATCAGATATTAATTTCTCATCAGCTGCTCCTGGCAGATCTAAAGAATCTAACAGGGCTGGAATTGAGAAATGTTTTTCAATCCAGAAATGAAATTGTGTTCCCCGGCGGGCCTGATCAACTGGTTTAGCTGGCATAGGCCTAACAAGCTGAATTGCAAACTCATCCGGGTTTCGCATAAGTGCAATAGTTTTAGTGACGTTGAGAGTGTCAGGAATCGCAACAGTTTTTTTAATCAATTTATCACTTGTTAATTCAGAGATTAAAGAATCAATATCTTTATCAATGTTTTCAAGTATTTCCTTTTCAAATAAACTAAATTGACTTTCATCAACTTCTTCCACATTTTTTACTAAATGAGCAAAATTAGTTCTTTTTTCCCTTGCTAATTGGTTTGTTTGTGCAGGCCAGAAAGTTGGACTTAATTGATCAAGAGTTGGATTATTTTCCTCAAGATTTTCTACCCAGGTAGTTATTTTTCCATGACCTTGTTCCACAACTTCTTTTAATTGCAATAAGTACTTTGATGGACCTCTTATCTTTTTTTGAGTATTTCCCCACCAATGACTTGAAACATATATTTCACTTTGAGCACGGGTTAGGGCAACATACATTAATCTTCGTTCTTCTAGCTCTGCATAATCTTTACATCTGTCTAAATAGGCATCGAATTCTTTTGTTTCAGTTGAAAAGCCCTGTGGCATTGATTTGTAATCGACTCGTAATTCAAATGGGATTAAGTCAGGTCTTTTTACCCAAGTAGAAGTTTTGTTATGGGGAAATACGTTTTCACACACTGCAGGGATGAAAACAATCGGAAATTCCAAACCTTTGGCCCCATGAATTGTCATTAATGAAACAGCATTTTTTAGCGCAGTTGGGGCAAATTCAATTGTGCTTTCTAATTCATCGGCTTCGTCAAGCCAAGCTAAAAATTCTCTTACTGCTCCATGGGGTGAGCCTTGATCAAAGCTTTGAGCTAAATCTTGCAAACTCATTAATGATTCATATCTACTTTCTGTCATCATTTGATTACTAGCTAAAATTTCAATCATTAATCCTGTTTGATTTATAATTCGATAAATAATGTCACTTAATGGTTCTGTGATATGTCTTCTTAAAATTTCTAGTTCTGTTTTTAATTTAAGAAATCTTTCTTTAACCCCAGCTCCATATTCATAATTTCCTGGTTCATTTAAGGCATCTGCTAATACAGCTAGCTCTGCTACATCATTGCCATCAACTGATTGTAATAAACTCTGTTCGAAAGATTTCTTATTTCTATCTGCTTTGTGATCTTTTACTAAATCTGCTGCTCGCTTTGCCAACAAGGCTAAATCTTTTGGATCTATTTCAAATCTGGGTCCAGCTAAAATTCTTACTAACGATGGGTTATGTGTTGGATCATCTAGGAGACGCAAATAAGCCAGGGTTTCACTTACTTCAGGTACATCTACCAGATCTCTTTTACCTGCAAAAGTTGCTGGAATCCCTTTTTTTATCAACAGATCATATATTGGTAAAAGCTCTTTTCCATTTCTACTTAAAACTGCAATACTTTCTGGTGCTACCTTTTTGTTGTGCACTAAATCTTTAATTTGCTCAGTGATGCTCTCAACTTCATCATTCCAAGTCAAATTAAGTCCTATATTTACTTCACTATTTGTTCCTTTGCCAGCAACCAGGGATGAAATGGCTTCATGGATGTCTCTTAAATCTTTTGAAACTTGATTTGCGTGATTCAATATTTTTTGACCACTTCTAAAATTTGACGTCAAAAGATAGGTCTGTGCAGGACTTTGATCCTGTAGCGGGAAATGTGTGCAGAAGTTATCAATATTGGAGACTGAAGCCCCTCGCCAGCCATAAATTGCTTGCAATGGGTCGCCCACTGCCATAACAGGATGGGCTTGTCCAAATATTTCTGTCAAAAGCAATCTCTGAATAACGGAGGTGTCTTGGTATTCATCAAGTAAGACTGCTTTGTATTGATCCCGAAGTTGGGTAACAACTTCGGGGTGAAGTCTTACCAACTTAAGAGCAAATCTCATTTGATCTGCGAAATCTACGATTGCTTCTTCTCTTTTTAGGTCTCTAAATTCATTAACAAGCTGAGCTAACTCCATTCGGGCAAGACTTGTCTTTTCCAGATCTCGCATATCTTTTCTCGGTCTAGTTAAAGAAATTTTAGTGATTAATTCTTGGGTATATTTGTGTAAAATTTCAGTTTCTAAATTATGTTCTGCTAATTGATTATCAAGCATCAGCAATTGCTTTGCGATATATCGAGGAGATTTATCTAAATTAGATAGACTTAATTTAGTATTTAGCACAGTTTTAAAAGCAAGATTTGCTCTAGTAGTTTCAGAAATTGGTATCAAATCCGATTCCACCCCGATGAGCAGTCCATGATCATTAAGAATCTGCATGGCAAATGCATGGTAAGTTGAAACATTTGGTTCCACTAAATCAAAAGAATTTTGATACTTATCAACCTTGTTTAGATTTTCTCTTACTCGAATTCGTAATTCTTGTGCAGCTTTATTTGTAAATGTGAGTCCTAATATTTCTGCAGGATCAAGACCTGCTTCATTGACTAACCACAAAACCCTTTCAGCCATAACACTGGTTTTACCTGTTCCAGCACCTGCAATTACCAAGGCTGGTTCAAGTGGGGCACTTACTGCTTTAAGTTGTTCAGGAGTCAGATTCAATTTAGTTTCTCGACTCATTCCACAACCCCTTTACCTTCAGATTGAGCAGGACACATTCTGATGAATTGACATGTTCTACAGAGAGGAGAAATCGTGGCACTAAAATCTTCATTTTTAATCTTTCTAAATGATTCTTTTAATATTTCAAGTATTCCATTTTCTTCAATTGATGCAGTTGGTAATTCTTTTAAGCCGTTTTTTTGTAAATGTTTTAAATAAACTAAACTTGCCCCAGCATCAACACTTTCTGGTTCAACATCTGCCTTCAAAGACTTTTGAGTTACTGCTAAGCGATAAACCCCTAACTGAGGATCTTCATCTGCTTGCTCTTTAGTCAATGTATATTTGGAAGTTTTGAAATCAATAATGTGCAGTCTTTTTTCATTATCTATCTCTGACTCAACTCGATCAATAAATCCACTTACCTTAACTTTCTGATTTGGGTTATCTTTATCTACAGAAATTTCAAATGAGAAATTTACCTCAGCTCCTACAACTTTTCTGCCAGTTCTTTTAAGGTGCCAGTTTAGTAAGTTTGAAATAATCTCTAAAGTTTCGTCGTATGAGCGTTGACTAATCCAATCTGCTTCAAATGATAATTGGGGCCAAATCTGATCTAGTTTTTCCTTCAGTTTTTGTAAGTCTGGTTCAATATCACCGTTACTTAAACCTTGTGCTAAAGCGTGAACAATTGAACCGATACTGGCAGAGTTTTGCCGAGGAACATTTGCTCCAGCTTTTTTTTCCAAAAACCATTTCAATCCACAATCTCTTAAAGTGGCTAATCCTGAACCTGAAACCATAACAGGTTCATCATCTGGGGCAATCTTGTTTAGAGTTAAACCAGGTTTAAATGTGGCCCACCAATTTTGCGGATCTGCTGCTTTACTTATTTCTCTTTCAAAAGCATCCTTAGTAGTAGCTAACTTATTTAGTCTTTTAGCCACAGCTTTTTTGAAGTCAGCACTATATGTGTCATCTTGCGCAATTTTTCTTATTTCGGAAACCACAGCATTAAGAGATAGTGGTTTATGGGGAAAACCTGAAACGTGATTAATAGTTCCTGAATTTATTTTGTGTAACAAGCCTGACGGTTCACCGTTGTCAGCAAAATCACTTTTTATGGCTGATACTAAAAGCTTTTGACTAGCTCTTGATTTAGCAACTTCAAAAAGCCTTATGTCTTCCACAATAATTTCACTTCTACTTGGAGATCTGACAACTGTTTCATAACCTAATCTTTCCACTTCGAGTAAGTTATTTCGCAAACGAGATGATGGCCAAATATCTGCCTGCACATCTGGAATTATCACAAACTTTGCTTGTAACCCTTTAGATTTATGTGCGGTAACAATTTGAACACGATCATCCTCGATAGGTTTTTGCGCCAAAGTTTCGGCCTGAAAGGCTTGCATTCCTAAATCATTTAAGAAGTTCAAAACTCCCCTAGTGCCTAATGTTCTTTCGTCATCTCGAGAAGCTGCGTCAAATAGAGCAAGAATTGAGTCAAGGTCTTTATCAGCTTTTCTGCCTTCAATTCCTCCGCGGAGCGCATTTTCTCTTAAAGTTTTACTGCATTTATATGAGGTTTTCTCAACATCAAAAAGTTTTGTGTTTTGTTCATCTATCTCTAAATTCCAAATATTCCACATCACTATTTCTACTCGAACTTTTTTCTTAATTAATTGACTAGCATTTGCCAGAAGTGCCCCAAGTCTTCTTACCCCTTGTGAAATTTCACTTGGAATCTCAAGTAAATATTTCGGGTCAATCACAGCTTTGTATAAAGCCTGATCCGAAGTCAGAGGAGATTCGTTATTTTCTCGTGATCTTTTTCGAAGTAATCGTGCTGTTTCTCTTAACTCAAAAGGTGAGGCATTAATTAAAGGTCCTCGAAGTAAATCTCTAATCACCTCACTATTACTTGGATCAAAATTTCCTAAAGCTAGCTGGCCGGCAATTCCTAAACAATCAAGTAACACTCGAGCAGCTGGATCTTTTGCCAAAGGCAAATCATCTGCCTGAACACTAACTGGAATTGCATAATTTGTTAGAGCTCTACTGATTGGATTTATGGAGCTTGCGTTTCTTACAATGATTAGAACATCAGACCACTTAGCATCAAAGTTTTGTTGTTTAAATCGTCTTATTTCATTTGCAATATGGAAACTTTGAGCATTTGTTGAATCATACGTATTAACTTCTACATCTATTGGATTTACTTGTCGATAATTGTTGACTAATTCAATCTGTTTACTCTGACCAAAATCTTGATTAAATCTATCGATTGCTTCAAAATCAGCGCCTCTAAATTGGTAAATACTTTGAGATTTATCTCCCGTAGCAATCAAAAACTTATTTGGCCTGACTAGGGATTTAAGTAATCTAACTTGCGCAGGATCAATATCTTGATATTCGTCAACAAAAAAGTGGGTAAACTTTATACCTAGCTCTGCTAAACTTTTTAATCTTACTAGTAGTAAATTAACTCTATGAACTAATTCACCATAATCAGTTGTTTCAGATGCATCTAAATTATCTAGATACATTTCTGCAAAGTTACCTAGTGC
>JAQCGN010000037.1 GCA_027730605.1 Actinomycetota bacterium | reverse complement strand
TAATTAACTCTGCCAATATCTTGCTCGCTAAATAACTCATAGTCACGACATCTCCTTTCAACCATTTTCCCTCTGGGTAAGGAAGTACCAGAGTGACAAATAAAAACAGCACATAACGAGTAATACTCCAAGAGAAAAATAGTGCTGGCACACTTTTCAGAAACAACTTGATAGATCTCATCAATAAGAGGGTAGTAGCAAATTGCCTGATTTGAGAAAGTGCGTAATGTAATAGCCGTGCGAGTAAACATAATCAGTGATGTTCATGCCCGAACTGAGGTATTAGCTGATGTAGGGAAAAATTGTGATGCAGTTATTTGCTTAGGCGATCTCTTGTTATACACAGATTATGAAGATCCCGGTAATGGCATTATGGGATCTCTTTTTGGTTCAGAACTTAACACTGAATTTATCCGTTTAAGAACTGCAAATAAATTTGATGAAGCAAGAGCAATTGCTACAAAAAAATGGGAAGAATTAGGAAATCGAGAAGAATTAATAAAAAAAGAAGTACTAAAGCAATATGAAGAAATCTTTGCTGAAATGCCCACCCCGGTTTATATCACTTATGGAAATGTTGATCGCCCTGAATTTTGGCCCCAGTTTAAAAAAGAGGGCATGACAGTTTTAGATGGACAAGTTGTTGAAATTGGTGGATTAAAATTTGGTTTTGTAGGTGGTGGATTAAAAACTCCGTATCGCACCCCTTATGAGATTAGTGATGAAGAATTTCAAAAAAATGTAGATGCACTAGGTCCAGTGGATGTTTTATGTTCTCATATTCCACCAGAAATTCCAGACATCACTTTTGATGTAGTTGCTAAGAGATTTGAAAGAGGCAGTGAAGCACTTTTAGAATATATAAAAAAGTATCAACCTAAATATTCTTTCTTCGGACATGTGCATCAACCACTTGCCAGTAGAACCAGGGTTGGTAAAACTGAGTGTGTAAATGTCGGCTTTTTTCGAGGAACAAAGCGCCCATTTGTCCTTGATTTCTGAATAGATTTAACTGCTATTTTACTACAAGGTATCCTAAATACCTAGCGAAAACGATTTTGGGAGTTTGAGACAAAAGTGTTTTACTACATTTTGAAATACGTTTTCTTGTGGTTACCTTTACGATTAACGTTTAGACCTTGGACAAAAGGTAAAAGAAACATTCCAAAAACTGGTGGACTAATTTTCGCACCAAATCATAATTCATTTATTGACTCAATTTTTCTTCCACTTGTGGTTAAAAGAAGAATTACTTTTCTGGCAAAAATTGATTATTGGCGAGGCCCAGGGATAAAAGGTTTTATTTCAAAATTATTCTTCACAGGTGTTGGACAAGTACCAATTGATAGAGCTGGAGGATCAGCTGCTGAAGCTGCATTAAGAACAGCAATTGACATTTTAAATAGAGGAGAAGCTTTAGGAATTTATCCTGAAGGAACTAGATCTCCAGATGGCAGACTTTATAGAGGAAGAACAGGTGTGGCACGCATGGCGTTGGAAGCAAGAGTTCCTGTTATTCCAGTTGCCATGATTGGAACTTACGAATTACAACCTGCAGAACGTATGTTTCCAAAAGTTGGTCGCGTAGGAATTATTTTTGGCAAACCACTTGATTTCTCAGAGCATTATGGTGACGCCAGAAATGCTGAAACCCTAAGAAAAGTAACTAACCAGATAATGGAAGCAATCAGGGAATTATCTGGGCAAGAATATGTAGATATTTATGCTTCCGCAGCCAAAGAAGCCCTTAAAGAACGTGAAGACTGAGTTTAGGATAAATTAGGCCTTCACTACTTATTTACTACATCAAAGGATGTTTTGAAAATGCGTGTTGGCATTCTTACTGGCGGTGGAGATGCTCCCGGTTTAAATAACGTAATTCGTGGTGTTGTCACCAAAGGAATTAACGCATACAAATATGAATTTATTGGATTTAAAGATGGATGGAAAGGACCTTTAGAAGGTTTAACTCGTCCAGTTACTTTGGCCGATGTTGCCCACATCAACGATGAAGGTGGAACAATTCTGGGATCTTCCAGAACTAATCCAATCAAAATTGAAAACGGTGTGACAAGAATTGAAGAAAATTTAAAAAAACTTAATGTTGATGCCCTTATTGCAATAGGGGGAGAAGACACCCTAGGTGTGGCAACTCAATTACATAAACACAATTTCAAAGTAATTGGTGTTCCAAAAACTATTGACAATGATCTTTCCAATACTGATTACACATTTGGTTTTCAAACCTCTGTGGCAATTGCCACCGAAGCAGTAGATCGATTACACACCACTGCTCGTTCACATCACCGCGTGTTAGTTGTTGAGGTAATGGGACGTCACGCAGGTTGGATTGCTTTAGAAACCGGTATGGCAGGAGATGCTGCTGTAACTCTGATTCCAGAAGAAAAATATGACATCAACCAAGTTGCAACTTGGGTTAAAAAAAGATTTGCAAGAGATCAATATGCACTTGTTGTAGTCGCTGAAGGTGCTTTGAGCACTGAGGGTGACTTAGTAACAAAAGATTCCACTCTTGATGCATTTGGGCACGTAAAACTTTCAGGTGTTGGTGAAGCTTTAGCTAAAAGATTAGAAGAGTTAACCGGAATTGAATCAAGAAGTGTGGTACTTGGACATTTACAAAGAGGTGGAAGTCCTGTTGCTTTTGATAGAAATTTGGGAAATCGTTTAGGACTTGCAGCAGCAGATGCACTTAATGATGGTGCTTATGGACAAATGGTGGCACTACATGGCACAAATATTGTTCGAGTTCCTTTGGAAAGTGCAACAGGTGTTTTAAAAACTGTTCCCGCGGAAAGATACCGCGAAGCTACCGCATTTTTTGGAGCATAAATGTCACCGCAAAATTCCCCATTAGTGACTTCTGCAAAGCAACAACCAGAGTGGCCTGACGCAGTTGAATTAGAACGCGTCGTAAAAGAACTTAAATCTTTACCTCCTTTGGTGTTTCCTAGTGAATGTGACTTATTAACACAAAGACTTGCTGATGTTTCTCGTGGCGAAGCATTCTTTTTAACAGGTGGAGATTGTGCTGAAACTTTTGCGGCAAACACAGCAAATTCTGTGAGAGCAAGATTAAAAACAGTTTTACAAATGGCCGTTGTTTTAACTTATGGGGCAACACTTCCAGTAGTAAAAGTAGGAAGAATTGCTGGACAATACTTCAAACCAAGAAGCTCCAATGAAGAAACTATAAATGGTATTACACTTGCTTCTTACCGTGGAGATGCAATTAATGACGTTGCATTTACTCCAGAAGCAAGAAGACCAGATCCCCAAAGATTAATTCGTGCTTACAAGTCATCTAACGCAACATTGAACTTAATTAGATCTTTTTCACAAGACGGTTCAGCTGATTTAAGAATGGTTCATGCTTGGAATAGAGATTTTGTGGCTAATTCTGATTCAGGAAAGAAATACAACCAATTAGCACAAGACATTGATAGAGCATTGGCATTTATGCATGCTTGTGGAGCTGATCCAGTTGAATTTAGATCAGTTGAATTTTTCACAGCTCATGAAGCTTTACTACTTGATTATGAAAAAGCTATGACTAGAACTGATTATGTAACTGGCAGAAGTTATGACACATCTGCTCATTTCTTATGGATGGGTGAAAGAACACGTGAACCAAATGGTGCGCATGCCCAATTTATGGCCTCAATTAAAAATCCAATTGGCGTCAAAGTTGGACCAAAAGCACAAGTTCAAGATTTGGTAAAAATGGTTGAAACACTTGATCCAGAAAAAACCCCAGGAAGATTAACTTTGATCTCTCGCATGGGCGCAGGAAACGTACTTGACAAGTTACCGCCAATTATCGAAGCAATTGAAAAAACTGGTCACCCAGTTATTTGGGTTTGTGATCCAATGCATGGCAACACTCGTGAAGCTGCTTCAGGCCACAAAACAAGAGAATTTAGTGATGTCTTGAGTGAAGTTAAAGATTTTTTTGTAGTGCATAGAAAACTTGGCACACATCCAGGTGGGATGCATATTGAATTAACAGGTGATGATGTCACAGAGTGTATTGGTGGCATCTCAGGAGTAATGGAAAAAGACTTGCCAATGCGCTATGAAACAGCCTGTGATCCAAGATTAAATAGAGTCCAAGCACTTGAATTAGCTTTTCAGGTTGCAGAAATGCTTGCCAAGTAAAAAGTTTTGAGGGTTAAAATCTGATGAAAAAGAGCACTCAGATTATCCTTGGTTCTGTTTTTGCTTTAGTAATAGTAAGCATCATTACTAGTTATGCATTATCTAATTATCGAATGAACCGCATTGATGCCATAGTTAATCCCAAACCATCTGCGACCGTTGAAGACGGTGTTGTCACAATTGACAAAATGGTGGTAACAATTTTAAATGGCACAAATCGTGAAGGCTTAGGGACAAGACTTGGTTCTCGATTAGAAACTTTTGGAGTTTTTGTCACTAAAATCGATAACTATAAAAAACGAAACATTGACACAAGTGAGTTACTTTATAGACCAGATGCACTTGAAGCGGCAACAAAACTTGCTCAAGTAGCTGGAATACAAAAAATGACTCCTTATCCTGCATTCGAAGCAGATGAGTTTGCCACAATCATTACTGGTTATGATTTACCAGAACCTTTTCCTGAACAAATTGAATCATCTGGAACTCAACCTTAAATGAAATTACTAACTCATGAAATTCCTACCCCGTGGGGCAAAATTGCTACAGTTGTTGATGTCTCAAATAATCCTGTGGTCATTGGTGCCGGTTTTAAACCAATGGCCAAATTGATTAAACAATTACCTAATAAATATATAGATGCAGATTATAAGAAAGACACCAAATTAGCTGGTGTTACAAATGCGGTGAAGGACTGGATTGATGGAGATCTCGATGCAATTATTGATTTAAAGGTCATGCAACCTGGTGGAGACTTCATGCAAAAATGTTGGAAGATTCTCAGAAAAGTAAAAGGTGGAAAAGTTATAACTTATGCCGAACTTGCCCAAAAAGCTGGAAATGCAAAAGCCGTTAGAGCAGCTGGATCTTCGTGCGCACGTAATTTAGTTGCACCATTTGTGCCATGTCACCGTGTGATTAAAACTGGTGGGGCTATTGGTAACTATGGGTTTGGGATTTCCCTCAAGAAAGCATTGCTAACACACGAAGGTGTCCACAACTTGCACTGACACAATTCGTGTTATTCATTTACGTGTTGTAGCCTCGAAGGATGACGACGTTTACACGCCGCCCTTCCCGTTATTTATTAATCGGGGTCTTGGTTGCATTGATTTCCACAACTTTCCAATATTCAGTCCAGGCAACTCCTGCTGCAATTGCCATTGTGATGGAAGTCCCCAATTATCCTGGGAAAACAAAATTAACTAAAGGTGCAGAAAATACAAGTGTTAAGAAAGTTCAGCAAGCTTTAATTGAACTGGGTTACGACATATCAAGTGCAAATGGTAAATATGGTCCCTCAACCACAAAAGCAATTGCTGCTTTTTATAAAGATTTAGGGGATCAAGATGATGGAACTTCTTTAGGAAAAATTGGTTGGACCAAATTATTTGAAGCACTCGATCAACAGCGAGAAGACGAAAAAATTGCTCAACAAGTAGTAACTCAACCAGTTAGTGTTGACCCTGCTCTTGCTGCTGTTATTGCAGAAACTGCCTCGGCAACAATTGATAGATCAAAGAAGACAAAAGTTGTTAAATTATCAAAAAAGAAGAAAAAAATTGTTGCCAAATATAAGGGTGACATAACCCTTACCAAAGATGCCAAGCTTTATCGCGAAGCTAGAGAGTTAATTCCATTTGAGGTTTGGAGAGCAAGCCCATTTACTCGATTTATATCGATGAAAGAATCACATCGAAACTGCAAGGCAGTTGGTAGAAGCGGAAAATATCGTGGACGCTGGCAAATGAGCCCAGCATTTTGGAAGACTTATGGGGGAAAGCAATTTGCTTCCAGACCCGATAAGGCAAGTTGTCGGGATCAAGACTTAATTGCTTATAACGGATGGATAGTGCGCGGATGGGCCCCTTGGGCCTATTAATTAAATTTAGATTATGAGCAAACTTTCCTATCTGGGTGTTTTAGCATTTATTCTCCTGGGAACTGTTTGGCTTGAGATTATTATGCAAGCAAAAGTATTAAGAAAACTTAAACGATTAATTTTGACTCTTATCCCAGTAGTTATTTTGTTTGTTATTTGGGATTATTATGCGATCACTAATAATCATTGGTTTTTTGATGAAACAAAGACAACGGGTATCATCTTAATTGGATTCTTGCCCCTAGAAGAATTGTTATTTTTCATAACTGTTCCAATTGCATCGTTATTGTCATTTGAAGCCGTCAGGTCAGTTATACGTGAACCAGCTGGTGATGAAAAATGACCTATCTTCAAATAGGAATAATCTATTGCTTACTGGCAATAATTGTAGATTTACTTATTTTAAAGACTAAAGTATTAAAATTAAAAATGTTTTGGATAAGTTATATCATTGTACTTTTTTTCCAATTTTTAACTAATGGTGTTTTGACTAGATTTTTGATTGTGAGATATAACGACTTTGCAACAATCGGTGGCGACTATACAACAAAAGTTCCACCATTGATAGGTGATGGCAGATTATTTTTTGCACCAGTGGAAGATGTTTTCTTTGGATTTTCTATGATTTTATTAACAGTTTCAATTTGGATATGGTTGGGAAGAAAAAATATTCAAAGAGAACCAATTTCAGGTCCTCCACCAAAGTGGTGGCCAAAAGATCGTTGGTATGGAACAAAAAACTAATTAATTAAATTTTGTAGCAATTCCTTGTACGTGACCTTGACCAAATTTCTTTCTAGCACTAACACCTTGAACCCAAGCAGGAAGTGCTACTTTTAATCTTTTTGCGATTGAAACTTTGGCGCGTTTTTGAAACACTTCGTAATCAATTGCTTCTACAGCATCAACAATTCCACAATATAAAATGCGAGCTGCTTCAATGCAAGGTCTTGATGATGGGTGTAGAAAATCTATCCCAGATCTTGATTTTTCCTCTAATTCTTTTACTCGTTTTATTTGAAACTTTAAAGCATTTTTTACATTCTTATCTGCAATTCTTTTCTCTAAGTAAGTCCTATCAACTCCAAATTGAGCAAGTTCATCCATTGGTAAGTAAATTCTTCCTCGATTCAAATCTTCTGAAACATCACGCACAAAGTTTGCTAATTGAAATGCGATTCCCAAGTCTTGGGCTCTTTCATATGCAATTTGTGAAGTTGGTTCCAAAATAGGAACCATTTGCAAACCAATAACAGCAGCAGAGCCATAAACATATTCGTATAAATCTTTAAAAGTTTGGTATTGCCTAACAGTCAAATCCATTCGCATGGAGTGAAGAAAAGCCTCAAATAATTCTGTTGGGATTTCCCATCTGTTAACAGTGTCCACAACTGCTTTACAAATCAGATCATCTGACTTACCACGTTTTAAATCCCTTAAAAATTCATTACCCCAATTTCCTAACCAGTCTGATTTTTCTTGATTAGTTAAGGTGCTAGAAAGATCATCCACAATTTCATCTGCATATCGAGCAAAACCATAAAGGGCGTGAACATAAGGTCTTTTTCCTGGAGGCAATAAAAGTGTTGCCAAATAATATGTTTTTCCGTGCTGAGAATTTAGTTTCCTACATCTTTCATATGATTCTTGCATTTCAAGATCTGTGACCCCTGAGGCAATTAGTTCACGCTTTGACATGATTAAAACTTTCGATTTGCCCTTGAATTGTAATTTTTATCCTTACCAAGAATTCTTTCTGCAGCTAATCTGCCACTTATCAAAACCATTGGCACACCAACTCCAGGTTGGGTTCCAGAACCTGCAAAGACTACGTTTTCACCCCACATGTTTCCTGGTCTAAAAGGACCAGTTTGTAAAAAAGTGTGCGCACAAGCAAACGGGGCACCGTTTTTCATTCCCTGTTGTTCCCATTCCAAGGGACCGGTTACTTGTTCTACTTCAATATTTTCACTAAAGCCTTCATAACCGCGCTCTTCTAATACGCGAATCATTTCGTCTCGATATTTAGGAGTTTCTTTTACCCAATCAATATTGGAATCAGTGTTTGGAGTGGGGAAGAGAATATAGTAAATTTCTTTGCCCTTAGGGGCTAATTCTGGATCAGAAAGTGTTGAATTGGTAACTAATAAACTTGGATCTTGCATGAATTGTTTTCTATCAATCAAATCATCAAATACACCTTTCCAGTCGTTGCCAAAATGTATGTTGTGATGGGCAATTCCTGAATACTTCTTTTTACTTCCCACAGATAGGACCACTGCGGAAGGAGAATATTTCAGTCTTTTCACAGACCAAGGAACCTTGCCAAGTAAGTTTTCATAAGCCACAGGTAAATCTGGGTTAAGTACAACCACGTCAGCAGCAATACGCTCACCATTTTTTGTAATTACAGCAGTGGCACGATTTCCAGACTTTTCAACTTTTGTAATTTCAGTGTTGTATCTAAATTCCACACCATGTTTTGCAGCAGCACCAGCTAGTGCTCTTGGAACTGCATGCATGCCACCTTTTGGAAAGAACACACCTGCAATTGAATCCATGAAAGCAATAACTCCATAGATGGCTAAAGCTTGATACGGAGAAAGCCCTGCATACATTGCTTGAAAAGTGTAAATTCTTTCAGTTCTAAAATCTTTTAAGTATTGCTGTGCTTTTGGAGCAAGTTTTCTAAAACCACCAAGTGCTACTAATTTTGCCAAATTCGGAGTTAACAAATCCAGGGGAGAATCAATATTTTTATCTATAAAATCTTTCATTTCATATTGATAAAGTTTAGAGACAAAATCAACATATTCTAAATAACCTTTGGCTTCATTGCCCCCAATAACTTCTTCAATTTCTTGTGCCATTCTTTGAGGGTTAGCATGAACATCTAACTTCGAACCATCGTGGTAATGAGCGCGATAAAGTGGTTCAACTTTTTGTAGATCTAGCCAATCATGCATATTTTCGCCAACACAATCAAAAGCATCAGCAATTAAATCTGGCATTGTTAAAACTTGTGGACCAGTATCAAAATGGAAGCCATCTTTAACTAATAAACCATTTCTGCCACCTGGAACTGATTCTCTTTCAATAACTGTTACTTTTCTACCTTTACCAGCTAAACGAAGTGCCGTTGATAAACCTGCTAAACCTGCACCAACAATGACCACATGATCTGTTGGACCTTTAACGGTTCGCATGCGACCTGGAATTAATCTGGTGGGTGAATATGCCATGGTCATACTCTTCTAGAAGTTGCAGCAAGTGCCAACTCGGAAAACGCTTCTTTAGCCTGGTCTGTGATATTTGCCTCAGCCAAAGCCTTTTGAGATTGTTCAAAAAGTGAAGAAATCATGTTTTCTACTTCTCCTAATGCACCTGTTTGGGTCACAACTTCGCGAAGTTTTTCAACCGCAGCAAAATCCATTTGTTTGCCAAAATTATCATCCAAAACTTGTTTTTGTGACGAATTAGCATTTTGGTAAGTCATTTCAATTAACACTGTTCTTTTGCCTTCTCTTAAATCATCACCGGCAGGTTTTCCTGTTTCTGAAGGATCACCAAATACGCCTAATACGTCATCTCTTAATTGAAAAGCTTCTCCCAGTGGTAATCCATAATTTGTGTAGCTTTGTAAAATTTGTGAATTATCACTTGCAAGAGCACCGCCTAAATGAAGTGGTCTTTCAATTGTGTATTTTGCTGATTTATATCTAATAACATTAAAGGCATTTTCAATAGATCCGCCACCTCGAGCTTGCTCAAAAATATCTAAGTACTGTCCTGCCATCAATTCAGTTCTCATTAAGTCATAAATCTTTTTGCCTCTAAATAGGGAAGTGGTATCAAGTTTTGAGTTCATTAACATTTCATCAGCCCAGGAAAGTAATAAATCACCTAATAAAATGGCTCCACCATCACCAAATTGTTTCTTATCACCTAACCACTTTGATTCTTGATGCATAGTTTCAAATCTTTTATGAATAGAAGGTTTACCTCTTCTGGTATCAGATGCATCCATCACATCATCGTGAACTAAAGCGCAAGCTTGTAATAATTCAAGTGCAGTAGCTGCAGAAATTATTTCTGGGGAATCTTTTCCACCAGCACCGATATATCCCCAATAACAAAAGGCTGCTCTTAATCTTTTCCCACCAGAAAGAAATTCATGAGCAAAATCAGCCAATGGATCAAGGGATGGTGAGACTTTATTTAGAGTTGGTCTTTGGTCTTTGATGAATTCATCCAAGCATTCTTGAATGCGTGGACGTATTTCTAATGCCTTCATGGTTGAAATGAGATTATCGGATTCTTCGAGATTTGATAACAGTTGCAATGTTGGCTATGAGACCAAGAGATCCTAAGAATTGTTTAAAAGAAGATTTCCCCCCCAAAATTGCAACTGTGGGCAATAAATAGGTTCCCAAGAATGTTGCTGCTCTTACTGCTAAATCTTCATCAAGTTCAGGAAAATCGATGCTGGCAATTTTTGAAGCCACCCCACTGCCATCAACAATATTGACTTTAAATCCAGCTGCTTTTAATTCTTTTACCCAAGCCCCACCTTCAAATTTTTCGTTTGCGACTCTGGTGTGACCAGCCATTGCACTGTAAGCATTCCGGTTGATCACTAAGAAAGAAGCATCAATATCTGCACCTTGGTTCTCATTCAAAGGAGTTGGTAGAGAAAGTAAAAGATTTGTAATTACAGCAGGTTCTGTCTTATTCAAAATTGTTGGTTGCAGTAATAATGCATCTAACTGATGTTCTTTTAAACAATTTATAGCTAAACTAATTGCATCTGGTGCCAATTTGATTCCTGGTTCAATAAACACTAAGTATTCCCCAGTTGCTTTAAAAGCAATTCTTTGACAAGCCCAAGCCTTTTTAGTCCAAGATTCTGGTTTATCTGTCTCATGACCTTTATCAACAAGGGATAAAACATCAAAATTTATCAAATTTAGTTGAGCTTTTGCACCATCAATAGTTAGTGTTGCATCTTCAAAATGTGCTGGAATAAGAATTGAAACCTCATCACCAACTGAGGTAGCAATATTTTTTAGTATAATACTTTGAGTTTCTTCTTTGGTAAAAACTTTAAAAGCCGTATAAATAGCAGCAGCAGCTCCACCTAGTGCGAGTAAAAATCCTAAACCGCTTGATTGATTATCTTCATCACTCATTTAGCGTTCCTTAATAGTTTTATAAACAAAGATCAGTAGAACATATGACATTAAAATAATTGGTATAACAAAATTAGTAACATTATCAATCAAAAATTGAGCACAGAATATTATAAATAATAAAAGCCAAGTGTAAAGCAAAATCGGCATACGTGTTGAATATCTATCATTTTTAGAGTTTTGCCCACTTAAAATCATCATAACTAGAAAAATCACAAATGAAACTACCTGAAATTTAACGGGTGATAAACCAATAATTGCAGGTTGTTCAGCAAGGGTAAGCCATTTATGAAATCCTGCTTTGACAAATAAACCGTCCACAGCAATAAGTAATCCAGTTGCAGCAATCGCTGCAGAAAGTGGTGACATGTAGGTTGATCGAGAAATTCTTCTGGATATCACAATTGCAAAATATGTGACTGAACTCCAAATAAGTGGAGCAACTATTGGGACATAAAGCAATTGCAAACCAAGCCGGTAGGTGTAGGTGATCTCACCAAAAATAAACCCTGTTGCAGAATTTAGAGCTAAAACTGAGAAACTAATACCTAAGGAGACCACCATAAATGTGGCGGCCCAAGCCATTCCCCACCACACAAATGCATGTGATGTGCTTGCTATGAATAAAAATAGAATGATGAAAAAAGTTAAAGAATCTTGTCTATCTAATGGGATAATTGGCCAAGTGATTGTCCCCAATAGCCCCAATGCAAAAAATATCCACGGAATCGTTCTAAATCCAAAAGTTGGACCACCGGTATCTCGATGGGGGCCTCGATAAACGCGAATACTCATAGGTTTAATTGTCCCTTTAACTCTTCAGTGCAACATCAGCAGGGATTGCCCCACTTAGCCTTGTAAGTTCTTCATAAGTAGTGGGAAACACAAAATGGGGATGGCCTGCTGCTGCCCAGATTTCATCAAACTTCTTAAACGTTTTATCAATTAAGATCTTCATCTTCGTGGCATGACCAAGTGGTGGAACGCCACGTTTGTGGGGCAACGAGGGGGCAGTACACCTCTGCCGTAACCGCAATCGAAGATTGCCCTAA
>JAQCGN010000036.1 GCA_027730605.1 Actinomycetota bacterium | reverse complement strand
AAAAAAGGAAAGAAATGGTCAACCATTGGTTCCACAAAATCTAAAGCAGATGGCACCTGGAGAATGTCAACCACAGCTCCTGTTAAAAAACGTAAAACAACTTATCGAATTGTGGTAAATAGCGGGGATAAACCTAAAAGTGATTCATTTACAATTGTTTTTAAGAAAGCAAAAGTTAACTTAACTGCCCAAGTCGCAGCAGTAAGTCCTGCTAACCCTATTGGATTTATTGGCACCCTAAATCCTCCAGCAAATAAAGTTGGAGTACAACTTCAAGTTTATGACGCAAAGAAAAAGAAATGGGTAAAAAAAGCTTCATCAAAAACTGCTTCTGATGGAACTTTTAATTTTACGATAAATGCTTCAAGAAAGACTGCTCGTTATAAATATCGGGTTGTAACAACCTCGGGAATAACTGTGGCAATTCAAAGTGGTAAACAAGAAGTTGCGGTAGTTCCAAGAATTGAAGGTCTAGGACCAAATGGAAGAATTTTAGGAACTGATATTTCTCGTTTCCAAGGCAATGTTGATTTTGCAAAAATGTATGCAGCAGGGGCAAGATATGTTTTCATAAAATCATCTGACGGATATGCCCCTGCTCATGATCGCGCTGTTGCTTACGCTGATCCAAGAATTTCAGCAGCAAAAGCAGCAGGATTATTAGTTGGTCAGTATCACTTTGCACAAATTCCAGCAACAGATGACACTAATGTTGTTATTGCGGCAGCAAATGCGCAAGCAGATTTGATAATTGGTAGATGGAATGCCCATGGTGGTTATTCACCGGGAACTTTGCCAATAGTTTTTGATATTGAGCAATCAGGACTTCGAAAAGGTGTTAAAGCTGCCCAAGCAGTTGTTTTTACAAAAACCTGGTTAGAAAAGGTAACTAATGCAACAGGAAAACAACCTATAGTTTATTCCAATCCCACATTTATCAAAAATTATTTAAATAGTGATCCTGCTTTAGCAAATTATCCGTTATGGGTTGCTAATTATTTTGGTGTTTCAAATCCTGGGGTTTCACCAAAAGTTGGATGCAT
The DNA here is from genome assembly GCA_027730605.1 of Actinomycetota bacterium. Lineage (GTDB taxonomy): Bacteria > Actinomycetota > Actinomycetes > S36-B12 > UBA5976 > ATZT02. Next base: position 11,616 of record JAQCGN010000036.1, on the reverse strand, counting down.
AAACACCATTTGGACAAGTGATGGCTGTAATCTGCGTTGGACTTTTTGGCAGTATTCCCAAACTGGACCAGGTGGAAAATTTGGTGTTTCCTCAAGAGGCATTGATTTGAATGTGTTTGCAGGAACTGCTGAAGAATTACTTGCTCTTGCCGGTTACCCAGCTGCAACTTAAAAAAAGGGCGAATATGAAAATAAAAATTCGTAAGCGCCCGGTATTAATCATTAGTATGATTTTTTCCCTTATAACTACTAATTTATTTGTCACACCTGCTCAAGCTGTTCCAAATGAGTGGATAATCGTTGGTTCAGGCTGGGGACACGGGGTTGGTCTAAGTCAATACGGTGCATTAGGACAAGCACTGGAAGGAAGAAGTTGGCAAGATATTTTGGCCCACTATTACCCAGCCACAAATTTAAGTGATGCTCCAAATGATAAACAAATAACAGTTGGGCTTAGTCAAGATAAAACTGCAGTTTTTGTCAGACTAGATAAATTTTCTGATGATGCTCAATTAGAAATGTCGATTGATGGAAATCCGGTAGCAACTATTGGTAGTGGGGTAATTATTCGGATTGAATCAAATGGAGCATCAGTAGTTACAAGTGGTGGGGATGATGGCAGAGCTGAATCAAGGGGGAGTGGGAAAAGAATTTCTTTTCGAATTAGTGCAGGATCAGGTTTAATAAATACAACTAGTGGAACTCCTGAAACAAACCCCAAGTCATCTTTATCAACCCCAGGACATCGATTTAGATATGGAACTTTAAATGTTGTTTATGGTGGCGATAATGATGGTCGACCAGATTTATACACCTCGATTTCGATGAGATTAGTTGATGAATATCCTCTAGGAGTTAGTGAAATGAGTTCTTCTTGGCCAAAAGCTGCACTAGTGGCACAAGTTGTTGCATCACGCTCTTATGGATTGGGAAAAGTTAATAGTGGATTAAGAGGAAATTGTGGATGCCATGTTTATAACAACACGAGTGATCAAGTTTATATTGGTTATTCAAAAGAAAGTGATGCATGGCGAGATGCAGTTAATTCTGCAACAACTGCTTCAGGCCAACCTGCAATTTTAACTTTTAATGGAAATGCAATAACAGCATATTTTGCTTCCTCAACGGGGGGCAGAACTATGAGTACTAGGGATGCTTGGGGTGGAAATGTTGCTTGGAGTCAATCAGTTGAGGACAATTGGTCAATTAATGCGCGAAACCCAAATGCTAGATGGGGTGTGCGTATGTCACAAGCTGCGATGGCTGCAGCACTTGGATTAAGTAATGTGCAAACAATTGATGTGGTGGAAAGATTTTCAAGTGGTGCTGCCAAAACTTTAATTGCCAAAGATTCAAATGGAGGATCGGTTTCTTTAACTGGAAGAACTTTTCAAGCAAGAATGAAATTGAAGTCAACATATGTTGTTGGCGCTGTTGATATTGCATTAGCTGACACACTGGGTGGAATTCCAACGCAAAGCGGATTTGATGAATTTGCATACCGTGCTCAACAAGCTGCTGCAGATATTGCTGCTTTAACACCACAATATAAAGCAGCTAGTGAAAAAGCAGATCAGGCAGCAGCCCAAGCAGCAGAATCAAGAAAAAAATATTTAAATATCAAAAAGGAAATAGAAAAAGCACAGAATGAGTTAGCAGAATTAATAAAAGACATAGAAAAACGAGAAGCTGAAGCAAGAAATGCCCAGTCCCAGGTAACAGATTCAATTAGAATTCTTTATATGCAAGGAACACTTGACACAGTTTCTGTGTTATTAAATTCAGCTTCACCAAGTGAATTCACAGAAAACCTGATTAATTTAAGTTTTTTTGCTGAATCTCAAGATCGAATTATGAAGAGATCCATCGAACTTATTAAACTATTAGAACAGCAAAAACAAGAAGCAACTGCTAGAAAAGGTGAGCTAGAAGAACTATTAACTGAGGCAAATGCTGCTTTGAAGAATGCTAAATCTGCCCTGGCTGATGCTCAAATAGCTGAAGAAAAGTTGAAAAAACTTATTGAAGAAAAGCAGAAAATAATAGATTCTTATAACGCGAGTAAGAAATAAATAAAGGGTTTTTAATTGCTGGCAGCAAAACCAATAAAATTATCTGCTAATCAATTTGATCACTTTTATAAGGGTGGCAATAAAATTGGCAAACTTCGAAATGGTCCTGGTGGGCCTATGCGACCTGAGGAATGGCTAGGTTCAACCACTACCAGATTTGGTGCAGCGACTCAAGGTTTAACAGTTTTAGAAGATGAAACAACTTTAAGAGAAAGTGTTTTAACTAATCCTGAATCTTGGTTAGGTAAAGCTCATGTTGCAAGATATGGTCCAAGTATTGAATTACTTGTTAAGTTACTTGACCCTGATCAAAGACTGCCAGTCCATTTTCATCCTAAAAGAAATTTTGCTAAACAGCATTTAGGTGTTCCGCATGGAAAAACTGAAGCATGGATAATTTTAGAAGCACCTAAAGATGCATGGGTAGGAATTGGTTTTGAATCAAATATGACCATGCAAAATGTTAAAAACATGGTTGAGAATGAAGATTCAAGTGCCTTGGTCGAATCTTTGAATAAAAGAAAAGTAAAAGCAGGTGAAGGAATATTGGTTCCCGCAGGAATACCTCATGCGATTGCAGCAGGAATTTTTATTCTTGAATTACAAGAACCAACAGATTTTTCAATCCTTTTGGAATGGGAAGGTTTTGCTGTTGATGGAGTAAAAGATGGCCATTTAAATCTTGGCTTTGATGTGGCATTACAAGCTTTAGAATTATCAGCGTTAAGTAAAGATAATGTTGAAAAATTAATAGTTAACACCCAAAATGAGTCATCTTTAATGACATCAATGTTGCCGGTTCAAGCAGATCCATACTTTAGATCACATTTATTAAGACCAAAGAATGCTTCACTAGAATTTCCTCCAGGTTTTTGTATTCTTTTAGCAATGCAAGGAAAAGGTATTATTAGCACTGAGAAACAAGGAAATTTTGAAATAAATAACGGAGATGCCTTTATTATTCCTTTTGAATCAGGTTCATGGTCAATTAGCGGTGAAATTGAAATTTTGTTATCTCGACCACCGGCTCCTGATGCCCCAATGTCATCGCTATAAATAATTTAACTCTTTGCTAGGTTGTGAACAATGACTACGATTCATACGCCTTTAAAATTAAATAATTTATCTGTTTATTCAGGTATCTCAATTTTTGCAGTAATGGGAGGATTTACTTCATCATATGGAGTGATGATTCCTTTCTTTAGAGACAAGTTTTCTTTAAATCTTGCCCAAAGTGGAATTATATTTTTTGCTCATGGAATCACAGCTTTACTGGGAATCTTTATTGGGATAATAACTGTTTCAAAATTAAAAGCAGCTTACGTTGGCGGATTTGGTGCACCACTTATGGGAGTTGGAGCATTATTAATTGGCACAGCTCCTACTTGGAGTTTAACTTTATTAGGAATTAGTGTGGTGGGAATCGGATTTGGTGCATGCGATGCAACGATTAGCCAATTTTTATCCCGTGGGGGAAGTGAAAAGGCGGTTCGATTAGTAAATATTTTAAATGCAGGTTATGCCATTGGGGCAGTTGTGGGACCGGTATTAATAGCAGGAGCTATTCCGGATTTGTTTCCACAATTACTAATAGGTTGGGCTGCGCTATTTGTAATTGTGGGTTATTTATTTATTTCAAATACTTCTGGTTATTTAAAACGTGATCACTCAACAAATAAGCCAGAGGGGCATAAGTTTGTTTTTGCCATGATGCTTTTAGCAATTGCTTTTTATGTTGGAGTTGAAGTTGGGGCTACGGGGTGGATTCCCACCTACATGATTGACCAAAATTATTCACCGCAGATGGGTGCTACTGCTCTAGCGTTATTTTTCGTAGCTTTAGCGGCTGGAAGAATTGTGATATTGCCCTTTGCTAAAAAATATTCCCCCACTCAAATTGTTATCACTTCTGTAATTTTGATCATTTTTAGCCTAATTTTATTAGTATTTTTGCCCTATCCATTAATTGGATTTAGCATCATGGGATTTGTGTGTGGTCCAGTTTTTCCAACTGCGATGGTGTGGGCAGTACGAATAAATCCGGGGGATCCAAGAACTGCAGGTTTTATGATGTTTGCAGCACTTGCTGGGGCAACAGTTTCACCAGCTTTAATGGGATTTGTTATGCAAATAACAGGAACAGAAATTTTTGTTTGGTTATTAATGATTCCAGCAATTTTGACTTTGACAACATATTTATTAGCAGCAAAACAAAATATTACTGAACATATCGAACATCATTAAATTTTTAATGACGAGATAGCATCGTTATATTCTTTAATTTTTTCTTTGATTCTATTTTCTGACAAATTTAGGTGTTCTAAAATTGTGAACCTGTCTGGTCTTGTGCTAGGGGCAGATTTAACAACTTCTGTAAATTCATCATCATTAAATCCAAGACTGTGATGTGATAAAGGCAGATTATGTTGGGCAAGAGCAAAAGCTAATTCTTTGAACTTTTCTTCGTCATTTCGTAAAAATGTGGCAAATAAGGCTCCAACTCCAACTTGTTCCCCATGAGGTTGAGTTCTGTTTGGGAACACTAAGTCAATGGCATGAGAAATTTCGTGACAAGCACCACTACAAGGTCTGCTGGTGCCAGCAATGCCCATAGCAATTCCTGATAAAACTAAAGCTTCTGAAAGGGCGATGAGGAAATCATCACTGCCAATAGAATCTGGTCTGCCCAATAATGCTTCAGCGCTAATGCGTGCCATGGAGGCGGCCAGCCCATCCATTTTTTCATTATTTTCTTTAACTGCTAATTCCCAATCTTTAACAGCAGAAATATTACTTAAAACATCTCCAATGCCAGCTTTGATAAATCTGTCGGGAGCAAGTTTGATGGCATCCAAATCAATAACCACTGCTAATGGAGCATTTACTCCAAAGGATCCTCTGCCACCATTGTTTTCCAAAATACTTACCGGTGAAGCAACACCATCGTGAGCTAAATTTGTGGCGACAGAAATCATTGGTATTTCTAATAAAGAGGCAGCATATTTACAAACATCAATAACTCTTCCACCACCAACACCTACGATTGCATCATATTTTTTCGGTTTTAATTCGTGAGCAAGATTTTTTGCATCAGTTAATGAATTACCTGGGGAAATGTAAAAATCTGCATTGGGTGCAGATTTTTTTAATCTTTCTTTGAATTTTGTCTGGCCACCTTCGGTCATAACAACAGCGATATGACCTTTCTTTGAAACTCTTTGGTCTGCCAGCACTTCAGCTAGATCATTAAGTGCACCTTTTCTAATGTCAATATATAAAGGTGCTTCGACCATTCTTTTTAGTAGTGACATGCAATAGACCTCGCTTTAGCTAGATCATCATGGTTATCTACTTCAACCCAAGAAACTTCACCAATTGGCTGCAATGTGATAACACCACCACGATCAACATATTCTTGATATCCATCTTCATAATAAAGATCTGGATTTAATTTCCAAGTAGCTTCTAAACTAGACGCTAAGGCATTTGCTGCTGAAGATTCCACAAGTGTTAAACCAATGTATTCACCAAATGCAGTTGAAGGTTCCATTTGTTTAGTTATTTTTGCTAAATTACCTGCACAATCAACTGTGATTTTCATTTCTTCTTCAGCAAGTTTCTTAACCGTATCCACAGCTAATAGTATCTCGGGGCCTCTGTTTGCTAATAAAGTTTCTTGAACACCTACTGGATGAACTGTGTCACCATTTGCAAGAAGAAAACCTTGCGAGAATAAATCTCTGGCACACCAAAGTGAATAAGCATTATTCCAAATTTCCGCTTTATCATTAAAAATTAGTTCTAAATTAACACCATGTTTTGACTCTAATTCTTTTTTTCTTTGTTCCACAGCTTCAGATTTATATCCAACAATTACTGCCACATCTTTTAGGCCAACTTTAGAAAAATTGTTCAAGGTTAGATCAAGTATTGTTGTTTCTTCATCTACCGGTACTAGTGCTTTGGGCAAAGTATCGGTGTAAGGGCGAAGTCGACGTCCGGCACCTGCGGCTAAAACTAAGCCCAGCATGTTGTGCCCCATTCAATATATGAATTATTGCCTTTGTGGTGCTTTTAGTCTTTCACGCTCATCTTCGCACTATATATATTGAGTAGGCTCATATTCACTATGACATTTGCTCCCAGAGGTTTTGATTCAAACCCGTGGTATTTGCGCATTCGCCGAATGGGCGGAGCGGCCTATCACGCCTGGAAGGCAAATGACCCCAAAGCCATAAATGAATATAAAAATGTTAAGCAAAGTTCAAAAGATTTTGAAGTGTTAGCTTATTTTGGTGATGATATTTCTCGTTCTTATCAGATTCAACAATGGTTATCAGTATATGAAGAATTAAATAAAACACATAAAGTTCAAATCATTTGCCGACAATATCCCACAACAAAATACTTAAGAAAATTAACTAATTTACCTGTTAATTCAGTTTATGATTTTTTTACTTTAACAGATTTGATTGATGCTAATAATTATAAAGTCGTTTTATATGTCAATAATTCGTTTACTAACTTTCAAGCCATGGCTGCGAAAAAGGCTTTTCACGTTCACTTAAACCATGGTGAGTCAGATAAAATGAGTATGACTTCAAGACAAATGTATGCCTATGATGTTGTGGCCGTTGCAGGTCAAGCAGCAAAAGATAGATTAAGGAATGCACTTATTGTTAGTGATGAAAATAAAGAAGTAATCATCGGTAGACCACAATTAGACTTATTGCAAAAACCATTAGAAATAGTAGAAGGAAGAAAGATTCTCACCTATGCCCCAACGTGGGAAGGTGATCAAGAGACAAACAATTATTCATCTGTTGATGTGTATGGTGAAAAAATTGTGGCAGCAATGTTGAAAGTTTCCAATTCAACTGTTTTTTACAAACCTCACCCAAAAGTTACCACTTCTCCAAAATCTCACATGATTAAATCCCATAAAGCAATCCTTGCTTTACTAGATAATGCAAATTCAAAAGATTCAAATGCTAAACATAGATTTGTATCAGGAGATCCAATGCCAGTCTTACAAGTTAGTGATTTGTTGGTATCTGATGTATCTGCTGTAACAATTGATTATTTGTATTTAAAACCCCAGGGTGCAATGTTGATGTGTGATCGATTAAGTAATAAAGACCTATTTACTCAAGTAGCCCCGGTCTCAAAAGCTGTTACAAATATTACAAATCTCAATATCGGAAATATTGAACAGATAATTTCTGATCATGTTTCAGGAAAAGTCGATCGAAGTTCTTATGATGAGATGAGAAATTATTATTTTGGTGATACAAAACCAGGATCAAGTATTGCAAGATTTATAGCAATGGTTAATGATTTAATTCAACGCCGAGATAATCGCGTTTCACAATTACCCACGTCTAACTAATTAACCCCGGCCGCTTTAGCTCAGTTGGTAGAGCGTTGCTCTCGTAAAGCAAAGGTCTCGGGTTCAATTCCCGAAAGCGGCTCGCAGGCTAAAGACAGTTCACAATTTAAACAGAAGAACCCCAAAAGTTGTTGATTGTCTAAAAATTCCCTGGTTTATTGTCAAATGCATGATTAGTTGATTAAATTATAGGAAATGAAATTAGGGGGGGATATGACCACTTTGATTGGTGATGATTTAACGCTGCAAGACGGTGATTCTGGTCTAAGTCAAGCAGAACACGTGCTGGAAACTTTTAATAAAGCTTTTCCACAGAATAATTTTGATCTCATTGTAAACCTATTTCAAGATGAGTGCTATTGGCGCGATTTAGTCTCTTTCACGTGGAACCTGAAAACTCTTGAGAGTAAAACTCAAATACTAGAGATGCTCAAATCTCAATCTGAATTGATTAATTCAACTAATTGGAAACTTAATCCTGAAGAACCTGTCGAAAAAGAAAATGAGGTTGTCACCTTTTGGTTTAATTTTGAAACCAAAGTTGGACAAGGCTATGGATTGATGAGATTAAAAAATGGAAAAATTTGGACTTTGTTAACTACCCTTGTCGAATTAAAAGGTTTCGAAGAACCATTGGGATTTGAACGTCCATTGGGAGCAAAACATGGAGTAGGTAAGCATCGCCCATCTTGGAAAGAAGAGATTGATAAAGAGCAAGAAACATTGGGCTACACAGAACAACCTTATGTTTTGATTGTTGGAGGCGGGCAAGGTGGTATTGCTTTGGCTGCTCGATTACGAATGTTAAATGTGCCCACAATTATAGTTGAAAAAAATACTAGATCAGGAGACAGTTGGCGAAATAGATATAAGTCTTTATGTTTGCATGATCCGGTTTGGTATGACCACTTGCCTTATTTACCTTTTCCACCTAATTGGCCAGTTTTTTCTCCGAAAGATAAATTAGGGGACTGGCTTGAGATGTATACGAAAATAATGGAATTAAATTATTGGACTTCTACTACATGTCAATCTGCAAAGTTTGATGAAAACAAAAAAGAATGGATTGTGAAGGTTGTTCGAGAAGGAAAAGAGATGGTCCTTCGCCCAAAACAATTAGTTCTTGCCACTGGAATGTCTGGTAAATCAAATATTCCTAACTTTAAAGGAATGGAAAAATTCAAGGGTGAACAACACCACTCTTCTAAACATCCTGGTCCGGATGCATATATTGGTAAAAAAGTTGTGATTATTGGGTCAAATAACTCGGCTCACGATATTGCTGCAGCACTTTGGGAAAATGATGTTGATGTCACCATGGTGCAACGTTCATCTACCCATATTGTCCGCTCTGAAACATTAATGGATATTGGTTTAGGGGATCTTTATTCGGAAAAAGCTGTTAATAATGGAATGACCCATCAAAAGGCTGATCTAATTTTTGCTTCCCTCCCGTACAAAATTTTACATACTTTCCAAATTCCTTTATATGAAAAAATGAAAAAAAGGGATGCAGATTTTTATGATGGATTAGAAAAAGCTGGATTTTGGCTTGACTGGGGAGCAGATGACTCAGGGTTATTTATGAAGTATTTACGACGCGGTTCGGGTTATTACATTGATATAGGAGCATCTCAATTAATTATTGATGGCAAAATTAAACTTAAGCGGGGACAAGTTGTTGAAATAACTGAGGATTCAGTTGTCCTTGATGACGGAACACGTTTACTTGCTGATGTCATAGTTTATGCAACTGGTTATGGATCAATGAATGGTTGGGCGGCAGATTTGATCAGTAAAGAAGTTGCAGACAAAGTTGGAAAGGTGTGGGGTTTGGGTTCTAACACCACAAAAGATCCAGGACCGTGGGAAGGAGAACAGAGAAATATGTGGAAACCCACCCAACAAGAAGCGTTGTGGTTTCATGGTGGAAACCTTCATCAATCAAGACATTATTCACAATTTCTTTCATTACAACTAAAAGCACGACTTGAAAATATTCCAACACCTGTTTATGGATTGCAAGAGACTCACCATCTTGGTTAAGGCCAGGAATTTATAATCTGAACTCGTGGTAGGTTTCGTTTTCACAAGAGTAAATAAATCTATTTAAAAGTCGGAAAATTGATTGAAAATATATTTAGTAACCACCGGTAGCCGTGGTGATTTTGAACCCTTTTTGGCGTTTTCAAAAATAGCTGCAAGTAAAGGTCATGATGTTTATTTGGCAGTAACTGAAGAATTTGTCACCGAGGCAAAGAATGAGAATTTTACAACTTTAGTTTTACCCGGAACAATTAAACAATTTGTAGACACTAATGGGGTTTCCGTTATCAAAAATTCGTTAGATTTTCTACCAAATGTAAGACCAATGATTGTAAAAATCTTGGAAGTAATTTCTCAACAAATACTCGAAATAAAACCAGATGTTGTGTTTTATCATCCAACCGCTTTAACTGCACCAATAACAGCAAAATATCTCAAGGCACTTAGTGTTTTGGTTGAGATAATTCCAGTTCTTTCTCCAACTAGGGAGTTTGCATCAGCAGGTTTGTGGACATCAGATTTGAAATTTCTGAACAAATTAACCTATAAGGGAATTAAGTTAGCTGAAAAACTATTCTTTTTAGAAACAAACAAATTAGCAAAAAAATTAAATGTGACAAATAGAAATCATGATCTAGCTGTGTCGCTTGTGAGTCCTGCGCTATTGAAAAGACCTAAAGATTGGCCTGATAATTCCTATGTTGTTGGACCTTGGCACCAACAAAAAGAAGAAGAATTAAGTTCTGAAATTTTAGAATTTGTTAATAAGAAGCCAACTATTTATGCAGGTTTTGGTTCCATGAAAAAAGGACAACCCGAAAAGTTAGCACGAACAATAATTCAAGCTTGCGAGGATTTGGGATTTCAAGTTGTGCTTTCTAAGGGTTGGGGAGGATTAGAAATCCCAGCTGAATACGAACAAGCTGATTTTGTGAAGTTCGTGGAAAGTGTTTCGCATACCAAACTCTTTCCAAAAGTTAAAGCAATAATTCACCACGGCGGAGTTGGGACTGTTCATGCAGCACTACGTGCTGGAACCCCTTCAATAATTGTTCCTTTCATAGTTGATCAACCTTGGTGGGCAGATAGGTTGCATAGATTAGGACTTGGACCTAAGTCGTTGCCATTACGAAAATTCAATAAAGCTAACTTAATAAATAGGATTAAGGAAACAGAAAAGTACAAGGATAAAGTTCAAAATATTTCCCAGGAAATGATAAAAGACGATGGAGTCAATGTGACTCTGGAATTGGTAAAAAAACACCTAAATACCCAAGAGTTTTGAAACAGACTTTTCAAATAGAACTCAAATTAATATAAATACCCTTTTTATTTGAATAATTTATTGGTAGGTTCTACTTATGGCTGGTAAATGGACAAATTGGGTTGGAAATCAATCTTTTAAATATGCCAGTTTTGCTCAACCCAAAAATGAAAAAGAAGTTGTAAAAGCAGTTAAGAAAGCACTAGAGAAAAAACAAAAAATAAGAGTTATGGCTACCGGTCATTCTTTTACCCCAATTGTTGAAACAGACGGATTACTTCTCGATTTAGAAAAAATAAGTGGCATTAAAGCTGTTGACCCATATAAACAAAGAGCTTTTGTTGGTTCAGGTACACCAATTAGTGCGTTAGGTGAACCTTTGTGGGACAAAGGTTTAGCACTAAGAAATCAAGGCGATATTGATGCGCAAAGAATTGCTGGTGCAATTTCAACTGGAACCCATGGTTCTGGAACTGAATTTGGAAGTTTTTCTTCGTTTTTAAGATCTTGTCGAATTGTTACTGGTACTGGTGAGGTAGTTGAAATAACTGAAAAAACTCCTGATTTATTACACGCAGCTCAAGTATCTGTTGGAATGTTAGGTGTGATGGTGGGAATGGAATTGCAAGTTACCAAAAAATATAAGTTACGCGAACATATTGATCACGAACCTTTTTCTGATGTAATTAGAAACTTTCACGAAAGAGTTAAAAAGAACAGGAATTTTTCTTTTTTCTGGTTTCCTAGTGAAGAATCTGCTGCACTTTATAACATTGAGCTTCCTCCAGGGGAGAAAGCAACTGACACCTGTCATGTGAAAGTTTTTAATGAAGCACGGGATTCAG
>JAQCGN010000002.1 GCA_027730605.1 Actinomycetota bacterium | reverse complement strand
CAAGAAAATCAAACATTAGCCACGATTACATTACAGAACTATTTCAGAATGTATTCAAGACTTTCAGGTATGACTGGAACTGCTATGACAGAAGCAGCAGAATTCGACAGTATTTATAAGCTAGGCGTTGTTCAGATACCAACTAATAAGAAAATGATACGAAAAGATCAATCTGACTTAATTTATAGAACAGAAGAAGCTAAATTTGTTGCCGTTGTTGAAGATTTATATGCCCGTCATGAAAAAGGTCAACCAGTATTAGTTGGAACTACAAGTGTAGAAAGATCTGAATATTTAAGTGGGTTACTTAAGAAACGCGGTATTCCCCATGAAGTGCTAAATGCGAAAAATAATGAGCGTGAGGCAGCAATTATTGCTCAAGCAGGAAGAAAAGGTTCAGTCACTGTTGCGACCAATATGGCAGGTCGCGGAACAGACATCATGCTGGGAGGAAATCCAGAATTCTTAGCAAATGCTGAATTAATTCAAAAAGGTTTAAGTCCTGATGTTGATTTAGATGCTTATAACCATGCTTATATAGAAGAAGTAAAGCTTGCGGCACAAAGAGTTGCTACAGAACATAATGAAGTTACCGCATTAGGTGGACTTTATGTTTTGGGAACGGAAAGACACGAATCTAGACGAATTGATAATCAGTTAAGAGGACGATCTGGGCGTCAAGGTGATCCAGGTGAATCCAGATTTTATTTATCCCTCCAAGATGAATTGATGCGTCGATTCAAAGGTGATTTAGTTGATGCTTTTCTGAGAAGATTTAATGTTCCAGACGATGTTCCAATTGAAGCAAAAATGGTGACAACGGCAATTAGAAATGCCCAGACTCAAGTTGAACAACAAAATTTTGAAATAAGAAAAAATGTTCTTAAATATGACGAAGTATTAAATAGGCAACGCCAAGTTATTTATTCTGAGCGAGCCAGAGTTCTGGAAGGACAAGACCTTTCCGATCAAATCCTTGAATTTATTGATGAAACTATTAAGGCTTATGTGTTAGCTGCTACTAGTGAAGGTTATCCAGAGCAATGGGATTTAGATCAACTAATGATGGCACTAAAAAACCTTTATCCAACAGCTGTTTCCATTGAAGCTTTAAAACAACAAAATGGTGGCTCTCTTGATCAAGAAGTGTTAATGGAATCATTGCGAAATGATGCAGCCCAGGCCTACCGCACACGAGAAGCTTTATTAACACCAAAAGTAATGCGGGAACTAGAAAGACAAGTTGTATTAAGTGTGCTTGATAGAAAATGGCGTGAACATCTGTATGAAATGGACTATTTACAAGAAGGTATTGGACTTCGAGCAATGGGGCAAAGAGATCCATTAGTTGAATATCAAAAAGAGGGTTACGATCTATTTGTTGCAATGATGGATGCAATTAAGGAACAAGTTGTAGGTTTTACTTTTAATGCCCAAGTACAAGTTCAAGAAAATCAAGAATCTGTGGAAGCTAAAGGGTTTACTAAAGTAGAAAAACAGCAAAATCTTTCATACAGCGCTCCTTCACTTGATGGGGATGAACAACAAAGTGTTCCGGTTACAAAAACTAATAAAGTTGCAGTAGTCGGTAGAAATGAACTTTGTCCTTGTGGTTCGGGTAAAAAATATAAGCGTTGCCACGGATCAAATAATTAATTCAAAGAATTCCTGATAAACCAGAGATTTTTGCTAAAAGCTGGAATCAAGCAGAATCAATCCTTGATATAGGAGACGAGGAATTAGTTAAAATCTATGATGTGATTGCAAATCAGGTCATAAATGAAACATATTCTCCACCAAAATTAAAACGTTTATTAAGAAAGGTGAGCTGACTAGTAAACTTTATTTCATGACTAGTTCAAATAACACCCCTTTTGCACTGATTGTGGACTGGGGAGGAGTTTTAACCAATGGACTAGATCATATGCTCACCAATTGGACTGCTCAAGAAAATATTGATTTAAAAGTTTATTACAAAGTCTTTAATGATTGGCTTGGACCTGTTGCAGAAAAAGAATTGAGGTTAAATCCTATTCACGCCCTTGAAAGAGGCGAGATGGCAGTTCCTGATTTTGAAAAAGAATTAGCAAATGCTTTATTAAGGTATGGAAATATAAAAGTAAATCCTGCTGGTCTTTTACAAAGAATGTTTCAGTTTTTTGAGCATGCACCAGATATGAACGGATTGGTTCACAGAGCTAGAAAAAAAGGGATAAAAACCGCGTTACTTTCAAACTCTTGGGGGAATAGCTATCCACGACATGGATGGGATGACATGTTTGACGAAGTAGTTATTTCAGGAGAAGTAGGGATGAGGAAACCAGATGCAGAAATTTATTTTCATACTTTGGAACTACTAAAAGTTAAACCGCAAGATTCAGTCTTTGTTGATGATTTGGAACACAACATTAAATCCGCAAGTGAAATTGGGATGGCAGGAGTTTTACACGTTGACTATGAATCAACTAAAATAGAGCTTGAATCAATTTTTAATCAAAAGTTTGATTAGTCGTAATCCAAATATTTAGAGTTTCAAAATCTTTGTTTAATGCATTCTTCCAAAACTTAGACACAAATTCCTCCACGAACGAACCCACTAAGAACATCTCTGATACAACATAAGAATTCACAGTTATCACAGTTTCTGCGCCTAATTCCTCAAAGTTCAAATCAGCTGTAACTTCTGTTTGAATCTTGGGGATTGCGAGAATAACTTTGATTTTTGATTGAGATATAAAGTCCCATGTTTCGCTAAGCAATACTGGGTTTGAAATAAATTTTTGAGCTGATGCTGATATATCAAAATCGTTATGCCTGGTAATTTTAAGTTCAATAGGTGAAGGAGTTTCAAATTCAATCAGTTTTAAACTTTTTGATTGAGATCTAGTTTGATGAAAGTCAATACTTTTTAAAGCATCAAATAACTGTGCATTTTTATGTGAACTCTTAAAAATATCAATTAAATTTAATGCCATGAACGTATTTTGTCAGACTCTGGACTAGATTAGTGGCATGGCAGCACTCCTAGCACTTATCTCAAGTTTAATGTGGGGAACAGCAGATTTTTTTGGCGGATTTGTCTCAAAAAAAATTCCTGCTATCAAAGTCTTGGTTTTGTCTTACCCAGTGGGATTGTTGTTTTTATACATCTATGCTTTATTACTGCCTGGTGAAATCAACTTAAATTCAATTGTAATTGGATTGATTGCTGGTGTCGTAGGAATTTTGGCGATAGGCAGTTTGTATCTGGCACTTGCTATTGGACCAATGAGTGTGATGAGTCCTGTCACGGCTGCAGCTTCAACTTTTGTCCCAATCGCAATGGGATTAATAGTTGGTGAAAATTTAAATTGGCTTGCTTGGGTTGGAATCTTACTTGCAATTATTTCTGTTGCCTTGGTGAGTTTAGAGCCATCTTCAACTGGAGGAAAACTTGTAGTTAGCGGAAAAGGTTTAGCACTTGCAATTTGCTCTGGTTTATTGATTGGAACTTTCTTAAGTCTAGTGGGATTAGCATCTCCTGAAAATGGAATGTGGCCACTAGTTATTGCAAGATTCATCTCTTCGATCTTAGCCCTAATTTATTTTGCGACTTTTAAATCTGGAAAACTTAGTGAAGGTTATAATTCAAAATTACTTGCGCTGGTTGTCCTTTCTGGAGCACTAGATGCAACAGCCAATGCAGTGTTTGTTTTGGCAACTTTTGATGGCTATTTATCAATCGCCGCAGTAATTGCGGCTTTATATCCAGCTGCCACGGTAATTCTGGCTACAGTTTTCTTGAAGGAAAAATTGAGTTCTATTCAATCTGTTGGAATCGGATTAGCCTTCTTCGCTGTAGCAATTCTTTCTTTAGTCTAAATTTTGTAATATTTCGTACCAAATATGGTACGAAATCTTTAATAAAACTTATGACAAACTTTAATAATTGAAATTACAATTTATGTAACAAAGGTGGAGCCAATGTTACTTTCTGAACTAAATCCAGCTGCTAGGTCTTTGTTGCGTTCAAAACCAATACCAAATTCTCGTCAAGATCGAATTTTGGGTGCGCTATTAGGAGCAGCTCTAGGTGATGTGATGGGAAATGCCATAAGTGGTTTAAGTAAAGAAACTATCAAAGATAAATACGGTGATTGGGGTATCACATCCCCACCTCATAATGCACATGTCTCCTATAACTTTTCTTTGACACTATTTGCACTTGATTCATTAATCTTTAGCACCCAAAAGAGACACAAACTTTCCGTGATTGAAATATGCAATTGCTTGATTAAATGTATTAAAGAATGGGAAGTAGTTATGAGTAATCCAAAACTTTTCCATGGAATAAATCACTTGGCAGATAAAAGTAGTGTTTGCACAGACTTTATAAAGAACTATCCATTATGGAAATTTACTCGCCCAGGAAGTAAATATATTAAAGGAAATCTTTCTGAGTTAATCAATCCTCTATTGATTGCCGTTTTACTGTGTGCCAATGGCAAAACAACTTCAGAGGTGGCTGAAGAGTTAGCTAAAAAACTTGGAGAACCTGAATTTAAAATCGATATAGATGCATTAATTGCTTATTTCTATCACAAAGAAGACATAACAAAAGAAATTAAATTAAAAGGATTAAACACTATGCGGGAGCAGATAAATAGTGCGAGTCGCCCTGATCTATTAGGAATGTTGGCAGGATTTGAGCATGGGGCAAAATATGGAATCCAGGGTTTTAAACAAGTTTGGTACCTAAGAATTGATGCAACAATTTTGATTGAACAATTAGGTTGGAGGGTCGGAAGGGTAATTAAGAGTTATTTATAAAAAGATAAACAGATGCAACTATTGCAATAACTAAAATAATTATTCTGAAAATAGATGCGTCAAGTTTTTGGGCCAATCTTCCACCTAAAGCCCCACCTATAATTGAACCTATAGCTACGGAGAGAGCCAATTGCCACACTACGAGTCCTGAGAAAATAAAAATTACTGCAGCAACTGCATTTCCAGTTCCAGAACCAAGATTTTTTAGTCCGTTTGCTTGTTGAATATTTGATAATCCAGCTAAACCATAAATTGCTAGTAGAATTACCCCAGTTCCAGCACCAAAATAACCTACATAGATTCCTGCAAGAATAAATCCTGGAATTATGAGTTTTAAATTAAGTACTTTTGTATTTTTTGGAAATAGCTTATAGACAAGAGGTTGTAATGCAATCAAAATTCCAGCACTTCCGATTAAAAATGGAACAATTGTTTCGAAGTTTTTTTCAGGAAGAAAAAGTAAGAGCGCTGCCCCAATTATTGAAAATATAGGCATCAGTAAAACTGAAAGCCAAGCTAATTTTTTTTGTTCACTAAGAATTTTTCGATACGTCCAACTTCCAGCTAAAGATCCAGGAAAAACTCCAACTGCTGCAGTTACGTTTGCAACTAAAGGAGAAAGACCAAGTGCCACAAGAGTTGGAAAGACTATTAAGGTTCCACCGCCAGCAACAACATTTAAAAACCCACTTGCCATTCCAGCAAGCAGTGCGAGTGTTAAATCCATCAATTATTTATTAACTAATCGCCAAGAGATAGGAAGAAGTGATGCGGCAAGTGCAGCTTTGATGATATCTCCAATAACAAATGGGAGCACCCCACTTGTGATCGCATAGCTAATTCCTTTTTCTGTATATATGGCTAACCAAGTAGCTCCTAAAACATAAATAATCAATGTTCCAATTAAATAACCAAAGAGAACACCTTGAAATCTTTTTGTTGTTATCTTGGTAGCAAGTTTTCCCACTACAACACTTGCAACTAGAAAGGCAATTAAATAACCCGCAGTTGCACCAAATATTGCTTGAAACCCACCTTTACCGCCAGCTAAAATTGGAAACCCTAAAGCGGCTAATGATAAGTAAGCAAATTGGGCAATAAAAGATTTAGTTGGTCCTAGGGCAGCAGCACCAAAAAGAATGGCAAAAGTTTGCATCGTAAAGGGGATTGGAGTGAAAGGTAA
This sequence comes from Actinomycetota bacterium, assembly GCA_027730605.1. Taxonomy (GTDB): domain Bacteria; phylum Actinomycetota; class Actinomycetes; order S36-B12; family UBA5976; genus ATZT02. The sequence continues at coordinate 52,335 of JAQCGN010000002.1, read as the reverse complement.
AGGAACAATAATTTGGGCACTCAAAATAGTCAAAGTTGTTAATGCTGAAATCTGTACAAAAGCAGAAGTTCTAGTTCTTTGCCAAATTGAATCAATCACAAAAGGTGAAGCACTTAAAGTTGTCAACACATCTCCCTAGTTAGACACATGATGCTACCAAGACACTTCGTGTCGCAGAGGGGGATTAGCCCCTTCACGAGAACACGTAATAGCTGCTGCTTCAGCGCAATTGGTAAGAATTTCTTCAAGTTCAGTTTTACTAAGCTGCCCAATTTTATCTGGATGTTGAATTTCTCGTTCTAGTAATTGTGTAATTAGGGCTGCAGAAAATGTATCTCCTGCTCCTATGGTGTCTACAACTTTAATTTTTTGTGCAGAAATTTGTTTAGTTTGATAATTTTCTGTTACAGCTACAGCACCACCACTACCCAGCGTCATCACAACAACTTTGGTGCCATTATTAATTAATTCAGCGGCAGTTTCATAAATAGTTTTATCAGGATTGATCCATTTTAAATCTTCATCACTTGCTTTAACTAGGTGGGCAATACTTGCGAGTTTCTTGGCTCTTTTTTTAACTAAGCTTTCTTCCTGACCATCAAGTGGGTGTCTGATATTTGGATCAAATACTAATAAAAAGTTATTTGAGTTCTTTAAATTTTGAATCCAAATTTCAATATTTGTGCCACCAGGTTCAATATATGAAGTTAAAGATCCAAGTTGAATAATTTTTATGTCTGAATCTAATACTTGATTAAGTTCATCTGAATTCCAACCATAATCTGCAGCTCCTTTTAAATTAGCTGAATATTTGGCTGAACCATCAGGAAGAATTAGAGCATCAATCACAGAAGACGGCTCATCTACAGTCAGCGAATATTTAAGGTCAACATTTTGCTTAATCAAATATTCTCGTATCAAAATTCCAAATTCATCACTAGAAGTTCTAGCTTTCATAAAAGTTTTTGTATTTAAACGAGACAAAGCAACAGCTGTATTTGCTGGAGACCCACCCGGAATATTTTTTACCGATTCACCTTGCGAATACACAACGTCAATCAGAGCTTCCCCGATGACTAAAACACTTGGCATGATTTAACTAATTATGCCAAGTCGATTATCTGTTCCTTCTCATCCTTGCAATTATCTTCCAAATCACGATTACGACTGCTAAAACTAAGACCCATGGAAGAACATAACCCAGAATTGAGGTCAAATTAGCTAGCGCATTTAGTAAGGCAATAAACCCTTTTTCAATTCCAGCAATAAAGCCAATTGGCTTAATTGCTGCAAACGAATCATTAGGTAGAAGAGATAAATAAATAACTGACATTTCTACTTGATCTGATAAATACTTTAATTGTGCCGTTAAACTATCTAACTCTGCTTGTCGTTCGGATAAAGCAGTTTCAGCCGCTATTAAGTCAGATGTATTAGTAGCAGTTGAGATTAAATCTTTAAATCTTTGTATTGAGGTTTCTAATGCTGCTATTCGGGCATCTAGATCAAGTTTTTGCACTGTCACATCACTTGCAGAAAGTGATGAGCTTTCAACATCACCCAAGACCTTAAAACCCTCAAGTGCTTTTTCTAAATTTACACTTGGAACTCTTATTGTTAAATTTGCACTAAAAGTGTCTTGGCTTCCTGGATTTTTATACTGTGAAAAATCATCAACTCTGCCATCAAATGAAATAGCTAGGTTTTGAGCCTCTTGCGCTGACTTCTCAACATTTTTAACTCTAATTGTCAAGGAAGAAGTCTTAATGACAGATCGATCAAGTGCAACCTTATTTTCAACAAGCATTTCACTAGTTGTCGCAGGTACTGAACTAACTGTCGAATCTGACATACCCATTGAGGCATCACTAGAACAAGCGGTCAGAAAGAGTGCACCGATTAAAGTTGATGAAACTAACAATCTTTTTAACAAGTTTTTTCCAAATTCTCTATTTTCATTCTCTCATTAATCAGCGATTAGACCAAATTCCACACAAAAAGGTTTTAATGGTTTAATCACAATCTAAGTTAAAACTCGACTTTCCCAGACAATAGATTCGATATATTATGTTTATAAATTGATAATCACGCCAGTAAGAAAGGTAAGAATTGAATACTCGCTCGGCTCAACTACATAAACTCAAAAATCAAATATTTGAGGTTGCAATAGTTGGAGGCGGAATAAATGGCGCTGTATCGGCTGCTGCACTTGCCGCAAGGGGAGTCAAAGTTGCCTTAATTGATCGTGGAGATTTTGCAGGTGTAACAAGTCAAGAATCCTCAAACATGGTTTGGGGTGGAATTAAGTATTTGCAAACTTACGAGATTCCACTTGTGTGGGATTTATGTGGATCTAGAAATCACATGCTAGAAGCTTTTCCAAATAGAATTAAAGTGATTTCATTTCTTGCAGCAATTGGTCCGACTGCACCATTTGGAAGATTTTTAGGTGCACTTGGAATTTACCTATATTGGGTTTTAGGCAGATTCAAAACTAAATCTCCTAAAGTTTATTCACCTCAAGAAACTTTAGAAATAGAAACATTAATAAATTCAAATGGTTTACGAGGATCTGTTAGATATGACGATGCTCTCTTAATTGACAATGATGCTCGATTTGTTTGGGACTTTATCAAAAGTGCAATAGATCACTCAGCAGTTGTCACAAATTATGTTTCGATGAAAGATGCAACACAAGAAAATGGGAAATGGGTTTTACATCTTCAAGATGAAGTAAGTGATGAACAATTTGATATAAATGCAGATATTGTAATAAACGCAGGCGGTCCTTGGGGCAAGGATTTAACAGTAAAATTTCATGACCAAACGCTACACCAATTAGCACTTTCAAAAGGTATTCATCTTGTAGTGCCCAAGCTAACTACCAATAACAGAGTTTTAGCATTTTTTGATGACAAAGGAAGATTATTTTACGTAATTCCCATGCAAGATAGAAGTGTTATAGGAACTACCGATACCAGAGTTGAAAATCTAAGTAGTGAAGTAACAGATGAGGATAGAGACTTCGTTTTAGAGCAGGCCAATCGATGTTTGAATCTAGTTAAACCGCTAACTAAAGATGACATTATTTCTGAGAGATGTGGAGTTAGGCCTTTAGTCGTTAAAGGTAAAAAAGATGTTTCAAAGATAGAGTGGACAGCTTTATCAAGAAAGCATGAAATTGAAGTTAACAAAAAAAGAAAAATTATTACAATATTTGGTGGAAAATTAACAGATTGTGTGAATGTTGGAGAAGAAGTTGTTAGATTTGTTAAAAATTTAGGGGTAAAAGTTACCAAAATAAAAAAATGGTATGGAGAAGATAGTTCAGAAAAGTTCAATCAATTCAATAGTGAGTTTTCTAATTTAAGTTCAACAACAGAATCTGATATTGATTTTATAGCTCCTGCTATTTGGAGACGTCATGGAAACGAGTCATTTGAAATTCTTGAACTATTCAAAGATGACTCTAGAAATCTAGAAAGGATTTTTCCGGAACTGGATTTGACTCTGGGTGAGTGCAAATACATTGTAAAAACTGAAATGGTGCAACGTCCTGAAGATTTGTGGCGCAGAAGAACTGCTGTGTCATTACTTCGAAGTGCTGAGGAAATTTCTCACAACCCACTAATTGGCCAAGTTAACGCATTAATCTAGACCATAGGTTTTTCTATAAACATATAAAGGCGTAGTCTTAGGTCCATCATGAATAATAAAAATATAGATTGGGAATTGCTTCGAAGTGAAGCAAGAAAAGCTCAAAAAAATGCTTATGCTAATTATTCTAAATTTGCTGTTGGAGCTGCAGCCCTTGTTGATGATGGCAGAATTGTCTCAGGCTGCAACGTGGAAAATGCATCGTATGGATTAACACTTTGTGCAGAATGTGGACTAGTTTCACAATTAGCCCTAACCGGGGGTGGAAGACTAATTGCATTTTCATGTGTTGGACCTGAACCAGGAATTTTATTACCTTGTGGCAGATGTCGCCAATTATTGCAAGAACACGGAGGATCGGAATTAATAATTGACCATAACGATGGACCAAAAAAATTAAAAGATTTATTGCCTGATGCATTTGACGGAAGTCAATTAAAATAATATGAAGGAACCAATTGGAATTATTGCTGGAACAGGCTTTTATTCAATCTCGGAGTTAAAAAATCCTGAAATACAAGTTATTGAAACTAAATATGGACCTGCGCAAGTTACTAAAGGTACTTGGCATGATCGAGTAACATACTTTTTAACTAGACATGGCACCAAACATTCGGTACCACCTCATAAAGTTAATTACCGAGCAAATATTCAAGCCTTAGTTGACCTTGGGGTAAAAGATGTGCTTGCAGTAAATGTTTGCGGAGGAATTGACCAAACAGTGCCTGTGGGCGGATTACAAATTATTAATGATTTTATTGATTTCACAAAAAATAGAATTTCAACATTCTTTGATGGTGATGAGGGAGTCAATCATGTTGATATGATGGAGCCCTATAACCAGGACTTAAGAAAAGTATTAATTCAAAGTTGCAAAAATTTGAATATAACTGTCTCTGACGGTGGAATTTATGGTGGTTTCGAAGGACCTAGATTTGAGACAAAAGCTGAAATTCAAATGGCAAAACAAATGGGTGTAACCATGGTTGGTATGACTGGAGTGCCTGAAGTAGTACTAGCTGTTGAAAAAGGTTTGCGTTATGCCAGCATTTGTATTGTGGCAAATCCAGCTGCAGGATTAAGTGATGAAGAAATAACAATGCACGATGTACAAAAAGTTGTGAAAACTTCAGCATCAAAGGTTGTATTAGTTTTAGATGAAGCCATAAAGATATTATCTAAATAGTATGACAACTTCCGTTGATTTAATTCTGCACAACGCATCTTATGTTGTGGTAGTTGATGAAAATTCTTCAGTTTTAAGAAATGTAAGTATTGCCATAAAAGATGAAAAAATATTTGGAATTGTGCCAATTGATTTAGAAAATCAATGGCAATCAAGTAAAGTTATTGACTGCTCTCATCATCTTGTGATGCCTGGATTAATAAACACTCACACACATACTCCAATGTCGTTGTTGCGCGGAGTTGCTGAAGATGTTGATCTTCAAGGTTTTCTAGAAAAAGTCTGGGCTGAAGAAGCAAGAATTATGGATGAAAACGGCACATATATTGGTGCAAAATTAGGTGCACTTGAAGCTTTACTTGGAGGAACTACTTGCACATTAGATATGTATTTACATCCACACATGGCTCACAAAGGTGCAGTTGAAGTTGGGTTGCGCCATTTAATTGGTCCAGTATTTTTTGATTTTGAAGGTCCTGATGGGTTGCAATGGGATAAAAGAATTGAGCATTTAAGAAACTGGCCAACAGTAGTAAAAGAAATAGGTGGGCCGTATACGCCTTTAGTTGCTCAACCTCACTCAACCTACACAGTTTCTCCAGAGCATTTAGCAGAAGTTGCACAAGTTTGCAAAGAAATTGGAGCAATATTTAACACCCATATTTCAGAGAATCAAACAGAAAATGATGATGTCATTAAGAGATTTGGTAAAACTCCAACAAAAGTATTAAAGGATGCTCAAGCCTTAGATAATGCAGTTTTTGCTCATGCAGTGAAATTAACAGATGATGATAGACAAATAATAAAAGATAATAAAGTTAGTCTTTCGCATTGCCCAGGATCAAATTTGAAACTCGCCAGCGGAGCATTTGAGTGGGTAAAAGCACAACAAAAAGGTATTAATGTTTCCCTTGGCACAGACGGCTGTTCATCAAGTAATGATTTGGATATGTGGAATGTGATGAGATCAGCTGCAAATTTAGCAAGATTAATTACAAACGATGCTGCAGCAATTCCAGTTGCCCAAGTAGTACGCGCTGCAACTTATGCAGGAGCACTGGCACTTGGAATGCAAGATCGAATAGGCAGTGTCGAAGTAGGGAAAGAAGCAGACCTAATTGTGCTAGATCTGGATCAACCACACCTAGTTCCAATTGGAGATCTTCATGGACTGCTTGTATATGCAGCAGGAAGAAGTGATGTTGTGCATGTGTTGGTTGCAGGAGATCCAGTAATTGTTGACAGAATTCCTACTAAAGTTGAAATAAATCAGATCATTTCTCAAGCAAGAAATCACATAGGAAAAAGATGAATTCATTTGATAACAAAGTTGCATTAGTAACTGGAGCAAGTTCAGGTTTAGGTAAAGAGATAGCTATTCAACTAGCTAAAAATGGCGCACATGTCGTTATACATTTTAATTCAAATCAAAAGGGCGCAACAGAAGTAGTTTCCCAAATAAATAATAGTGGGGGCAAATCTTTTGCCGTTCAATGTGATTTATCAAAGGGAAATCTTGATGATGTTGCTGAAAAATTCATCTCCGAAATATTGCAAAAGGTTCCAACAATTGATTATTTGATTAATAATGCGGGAGATCAATCACTTGACCCAACAGATCTACTGGATGACTCAGTCTTGGAGTCGATAATGATGACAAATGTTTTAGCCCCACAAGCCATTGTCAAAGCCTGTTTAAAAATCTTCAAACCAGGAAATGCAATTGTGAACATTACTTCAGTTGAAGCCCAATTCCCATTTCCAAATCATTCACTTTATGCATCAAGTAAGGCAGCTCTTACCCGGTACACAGAATTAGCTGCCATTGAATTAGCAGCATTAGGCGTTAGATGTAATGCAGTAGCCCCAGGATTAATAGAGCGAGATGGTTTAGCACAATCTTGGCCTGAGGGATTAATTAAATGGAATGAAAAATCACCATTTAAACGACCGGTAACTTCTTTAGAGGTAGCAAAGACAGTTCTATTTTTATTAAGCAATGAAGCATCTGGAATAACCGGTATTTCTGTAATTGTTGACGGTGGTTGGAGCGTGGCATGAATTTTCAAGATTTGATTTACACAAAACGCGATGGTGGGGTTCTCAGCGAAGAACAGATTAAATGGTTTATAAATGGATTCACCAAAAATGAAATTCCCGATGAGCAAGCTGGCTCATTTCTTATGGCAATCTTTTTTCAAGGGTTGAATAAACAAGAACTTAATTATTGGACAAACGCCATGGTAAATAGTGGGGAAAAACTTGATTTGTCAACAGTTGGAAAACCAACTGTTGACAAGCATTCAACCGGTGGAGTTGGAGATAAAATTTCACTTCCACTATGCCCACTAGTTGCATCATTTGGGGCAGGCGTTCCTCAACTTTCAGGTCGCGGATTAGGAACGTTTGGTGGGACTTTAGACAAAATGGAATCTGTTGAAGGTTTTAATATTTCCTTATCAAATAATCAAATGATTAATCAGTTGAAAGACGTTGGTGTATTTATTTCAGCAGCAGGTGTTGGTTTAGCTCCGGCGGATAGAAAAATGTATTCATTCAGGGATGTTATTGGCGCAGTTGAATGTATACCCTTAATTGCATCGTCAATTATGAGCAAAAAAATTGCTGAAGGCACACAATCTTTGGTGTTAGATGTAAAGGCTGGACGTGGAGCATTCATGAAAGATGTTTCACGGGCTAAACAGTTAGCAGAAACAATGGTTGAGATAGGCAATGCCGCAGGAGTGAAAACAATTGCATTAATAACTCAAATGGAAACACCACTTGGAAATGCTGTTGGAAACGCCTTGGAGGTAAGTGAATCAATTGAAGTGCTTAATGGCAAAGGTCCAGCAGATGTCGTTGAACTAACTTTGGCTCTAGCTCAAGAAATGTTAGAACTAGCCGGAATAAAAAAAGATCCTGCTATGGCACTTAAAGATGGCTCAGCTTTTGCTACGTGGAAAAAAATGATTACTGCGCAAGGCGGAAACCCAGAGGCTAAAATTCCAGTTGCAGATAAAAAAGAAAATATCTTGGCGCCAAAGGCTGGATACATCACCGATCTTGATGCGTACGCAATTGGATTATCCGCCTGGAGATTAGGCGCAGGTAGAGCTAAAAAAGAAGACATCGTTTCTAAAACTGCGGGAATAATATGTCTAGCAAAAGAGGGCGATTTTGTTGAAAAAGATCAACCAGTTTTGGAACTTCACATTGATGACCCAGCTAGATTGCCAATGGCAAAAGAAGCTCTCAAAACAGCGTTCACAATTGGTTCGGAGCCTTGCGAAAAAAGAAAAATCATTCTCGAGCGCATCTCTTGAAACTTGATTCACATCAGTAACAAAAGTTTCATAACGCTTTCATCACGTAGTTGAATTCATCCATGTACAAAGATAAATCTATCCAAATTAGGCGTATTGTTTGCAATGTCAGCTGTGAAAACTTCTGACACTGGAAAGTTCCCAAATGGGAGAAATAAAAAAAAGGAGCACTAGTTAATGAAGCGCATGCGCACATTAGCAGGAATATCAATTCTTGCGTTAGTACTAGCAGCTTGTAGCAGTGGATCAACAGATACAGCAGCAGAAGAAGGTATGGAAGAAACTACTGCAGCGGTTCTAGATGATTCGAATTGCGCGGCAGCTGAAAGTTTTTGCGTTGGTTTAGTTACTGACATTGGAAAGGTTGATGATAAGTCATTCAACCAATCTGCACATGAAGGTGCAATGGCAGCAGCAGCAGAAGTTGACGGTTTCTATAAATACATAGAGACAACCGACACAAAAGACTATGCAGCAAACATGGCACAATTCACCGACAAGAGCTATGACGTAATCGTCACAGTTGGTTTCTTGATGGCAGAAGCCACAGTTACTGCAGCGAAAGCTAATCCAAACACCAAGTTCATCGGTGTGGATCAATTCCAAGGCGAAGAAGTTGCTAACGTAACAGGTTTGATTTTCCCTGAAGATCAAGCAGGTTATGGTGCAGGATATTTGGCTGGATTAATGACAAAGACCAATAAAATTGGTTCAGTTCTTGGTCTAGAAATTGCACCAGTACAACTATTTGCTAAGGGTTTTGAAGCAGGTGCCAAAGCATCAAATCCAAGTGTTGCTGTGACAACTGTTTACCATCCACCAGCCGATAATGCTTTCGGTGATCCTGTATGGGGAGCAGCCGAAGCTAAGAAGCAATTAGCTCAAGGTGCAGACATCATTTTCGGTGCAGGTGGCGGAACTGGTAACGGCGCATTGATTGAAATTGCAAAAGCAGAAGGTGCAGGAACTGCAATATTTTGTATCGGTGTTGACACTGATCAATGGTTCACTGTTCCAGAAGCACAACCATGTTTGATTACTTCAGCAGTCAAAGGTCTGACTGAAGGAACATCTGACTTAGTGAACTTAGCATTTGATGGTTCAATTGCTGGCGGAAACTTTGTTGGATCAGCTGGTATTTCTGATTACCATGATTTTGCCTCTGTCGTTCCTATGGACGTTCAAGACAAAGTCGCTGGTGTTGTAGCTGGACTAAAAGACGGCTCAATTAAGACTGGTGTAACTCTCTAGTCAAATCAGTAAATTAGCGACAGACTGATAGTGGGACGCAATTTTGATTGCGTCCCACTTTCATAATTAAGGGTAAGGAGAAAAAAATTGACTATGACTGAAACAAAAACGTCTAATAAAATTGGATTTTTTGTTCGTAACCAATCAATTGTTGTTCCAATTGCTGCGATATTTGTGGCATTTTTTTTGGGTGGAATACTAATTTTCTTACAAGGCGTTAATCCTCTTGTTGCCTACAGAGCAATTTTTTCAGAAGCATGGTTTGATTCAGATGGACTTCTTAGAACTTTTCAAAAGACAACCCCTTTAGTTTTAGCTGGATTAGCAGTAACCGTTGGTTTAAGAATTGGACTTTTTAATATCGGGGCACAAGGTCAATTAATTTCTGCAGCTCTAGCGTCTGCTTTAGCAGGTATTTACATAACTACCTTGCCTCCAATTTTGCACGTTTTAGTTTCACTAACTTGTGGAGTAATTGTTGGAGCACTTTGGGCTGGAATTGCCGGTTTATTAAAGGCTTATAGAGGTGTGCACGAGGTTATTTCAACAATTATGTTAAACAGTATTGCGATTGGAATTCTTGACTACTTAGTAAGCAATCCTTTCAAAGAACCAGATCAAGCACTGCAGAGAACCAAAAAGATCGCAGAAACCGCAATTTTACCAAACATTGGCGTTATCCCATTTGGCTTTATCTTGGCAGTAATTATCTGTTTATTAGTTTCCTGGATGCTTAACCGGACTACTGCTGGATTTAGATTCAATACTGTTGGAAAAAATAAGTTTGCTGCAACTTATGCAGGAATAAACATGAAACTAATGGTTGTCACTGGAATGTTGTTAAGTGGTGGTCTTGCAGGACTTGGTGGAGCAATTGAAACATTAGGAATTACTTATCGATTTGAACCAGCATTTAATGCAGGGCTAGGTTTTGATGGAATAACTATTGCGCTTTTGGCCAGAGCTAATCCTCTTGCAACCATCCCAGCAGCAATTTTGGTGGGAACCCTTCGCGCAGGTGGAGCATCTTTACAGTTTGAAACTGGAATCGAACCAGAAATTGTTGACGTTTTACTAGCAATTACTTTGTTATTAGTCTCTGCTCCCATTTTGGCTAAATTCCTGTTTAAAGGAAAAGCACAAAAATCAGCAAATGTCACGAGTGGTTGGGGCAATTAATGTTGGACTTTATAAGTGAAAACAGAAAACCAATAATCACTCTAGCTCTTGTCACAGTGGTTGCTTATGTCTTTTATTTCCTAGATGAAATTAAAACAACTTCTGTTTTGGTTTTTGGCTGGGGATATGCAGTTCCTTTAGTTTTAGCAGCAATGGTGGGAATCATTGGGGAACGAACTGGGGTTGTAAACATTGGTATTGAAGGCCAAATGTTGATGTCAGCATTTGCGAGTTTCTTTGGTTCAGTAATTACTGGCAGTATTTATTTGGGAATGGTTATTGGAATCTTAGCTGGTTTAGTAATGGGTGCATTTCTGGCAGTCGCAGCAGTTAAGTGGGAAATGGATCAAATTATTGCCGGGGTTGTAATTAATATTGTTGCCGCAGGTTTAACTTCATTTTTCTACGCTCCAGGAAAAACCCTTCCGCAATTAATGCCAGTTGTATCAATCCCAATTTTGAGCGATATTCCTTTAATTGGTCCCGTATTTTTTAGAAACGGTTTATTTGCATTAGCAACACTGTTTATTGTTTTGGCTGTAAATTATGCAATCTTTAGAACCAGATGGGGTTTGCGAAGTAGAGCAGTGGGTGAGTACCCAAGTGCTGCAGATGCAGCAGGAATAAATGTTTTACGAACACGAATGCTTAACGTAACATTGGCCGGCGCCTTAGCAGGATGTGCCGGAGCATTCTTAGCTTTAGAAGCTGCCGGAACTTTTGCTAGAGGATTAACCGCAGGACGAGGATTTTTGGCTTTAGCAATTATGATTTTTGGTGCCTGGAATCCATTAGGAGCTCTTGCTGCAGCGCTATTTTTTGGATTATCAACTGCAATTGCAAGTCAATTACAAGCAGATGAAGTAATAAACATTCCACAACAATTTGTTAACTTATTGCCTTTTGTGATGACCTTAGTTGTTTTGGCAATTGCTGTTGGTCGAGTTAGGCCTCCAGCGGCGGCCGGCCAACCGTACACGAAAGAAGGTTAATTTTGTCCGAGTTTTTAATTGAAGCTAAAAACTTAACTAAGAAATTTCCTGGAGTTTTGGCAAATGACAATGTTTCCCTAACTTTAGAAAAGGGTGAAATAGTTGCTCTTTTAGGTGAAAACGGTGCAGGTAAATCCACACTAGTCAAAATGATTTATGGACTATATGGATCTGACAGCGGAGAACTATTTGTAAAGGGTGAAAAAGTTGATTTTCATTCTCCAGCCGATGCAATTGCTAAAGGTATTGGAATGGTGCACCAACACTTTCAATTAGTACCTGTTATGACGGTGGCTGAAAATATAGTTTTAGGTGCAGAAAAAACAAAAGGGATAAAATTTGATTTAGATGCCGCAGACAAAGAAGTTACCGAGTTATCAGAAAAATACGGATTAGAAGTAAATCCAAAGGCTCGCATTGAAGATCTACCGGTTGGAATGCAGCAAAGAGTTGAAATATTAAAGATGCTTTACCGAAAAGCAGATATTTTAATTATGGATGAACCAACAGCAGTACTAACGCCTCAAGAAACAGATGAATTATTAAAGGTAATGCAAAGCTTTGCGCAAAAAGGTGTGGGAGTTATTTTTATCACCCATAAACTACGAGAGGTTTTAGCAGTTGCTGATCGAGTAGTTGTCTTAAGAAATGGCAAGGTTGTAGGAACGGCCAGACCTAAAGACACAAATCAAGAAGGTTTAGCAACAATGATGGTTGGAAGAAGTGTTGTTCTTGATGTTAAAAAAGATTCATCCCACCCTAAAGAAGTCGTGTTACAAATTAAGAACTTAAATGTGCAAGATGATAGAAAACTTCCCGCAGTTCGTGATTTCTCAATAGAAGTTAGAGCAGGGGAAATAGTTGGAATAGCTGGAGTCGAAGGTAACGGTCAACGAGAGTTGGTCCAAGCAATAACAGGTTTAAGAAAAATAGAATCTGGATATATCAAAATAGGTGATACTGATTCCACAAAGTTAAGCCCACATAAGATCCACGAACTAGGAGTAGCCCACGTTCCAGAAGATAGAGAAAAGGATGGATTAGTTGCTGGTTATTCAATCGCAGATAATTCTGTGTTGAATCGATTTGATGAAAAAGAATTTTCTAAAGCTGGGGTGAGGCAAACTGGTGCAATAAGAACATTAGCCACAAAACTTGTTGAAAAATTTGATGTTAGAACCCCAAGTATTGATACTGCAGCTGGAGCTCTTTCTGGGGGAAATAAGCAAAAACTTGTTATTGCAAGAGAATTAATATGGGGACCAAAACTTCTCATAGCAGCTCAACCAACTCGAGGAGTTGATGTTGGCTCCATTGAATTTATTCATAATCAAATAGTTGCAGCAAGAGACAGTGGGTCTGCAGTTCTTTTAGTGTCTGCAGAGTTAGATGAAGTGTTAGGTTTAGCTGATCGAGTCGCAGTAATTTACGCAGGAAGAATTGTAGAAATTTTGGATGAAAAAGATGCGGAAAGAAACAAAGTTGGAAGATTAATGGCTGGCGGAGACAAGAATTAAATGCCTGAGAGTTTAACTCGAGAAATAATTAAGAATGTTCCTAAAGTTTTATTACACGACCACCTAGATGGAGGGGTTAGACCCTCCACAGTTGCTGAACTTGCAAAAGAAGTTGGGTATGAGAATTTACCAACAACAGATCCACTTGCTTTAGCTAAATGGTTTAGAGATAACTGTGATTCTGGATCATTAGAGAGATACTTGGAAGCATTTGTTCACACTGTTGGTGTAATGCAAACAAAAGATGCATTAGAACGAGTCGCTTTTGAGGCAGTTGAAGATTTGGCTAATGATGGAGTTGTTTATGCAGAAATCAGATTTGCTCCCGAATTACATCAAAACAAAGGTTTGATACTGGATCAAGTAGTTGAAGCTGTTCTTGAAGGATTTCGTCGTGGTGAAAAAACAATGACAAGCGTAGGTAAGCCAATAATTGTTCGGGCACTTCTTACAGCAATGAGAACGGCTGCTCGTTCAAGTGAAATTGCAGAGCTAGCAGTTAAGTGGCGAGAAAAGGGTGTTGTTGGTTTTGACATAGCTGGCAAAGAAGCAGGTTTTCCTCCCACAAGACACCTTGATGCATTTGATGCCGTGCGCAGAGCAAATTTTCATATGACAATTCATGCCGGTGAAGCATTTGGTTTGCCATCTATTTGGGAAGCTGTGCAAATCTGTGGAACTGATCGCTTAGGTCATGGAGTAAGAATTGTTGATGATTTAAGTTTTCAAGCAAATGGTGAAATAAAATTAGGCGAACTCTCCGCCTATGTTCGAGATAGACGTGTGCCATTGGAACTTTGTCCCTCATCAAATGTGCAGACAGGGGCCGCAAAAAGCATTAAAGATCACCCAATTGGGGTGTTAACAAAACTTGGTTTTAGAGCAACCGTAAATACAGATAACAGATTAATGTCTGATACTTCAATGACTAAAGAAATGACGCTTCTCGTTACTGAATTAGGTTTTACTTTGAAGCAATTACAATGGCTAAGTGTTAATGCAATGAAGAGCTCTTTTATTCCTTTTGATCAAAGACTTAAACTAATCAATGAAGTTATCAAACCGTCTTATGCAAAAATTGCTCAAGATTTAGGAATAAAGTTCTAAAATCCCCTTGGATGCCAAACAGTTTTGGTCTCTAAGAAAGTTTTAATTCGAGTTAATCCATCAAGTTTTGTATTTGGACGCAACACTCTTTTGAGATTAATTGCGGCCTGATTTTCTAATTCTTGGGCAATACTTTTTTTATCCACACCTGTTAAATCAAGGGCATTTACATCTTGGTGACTAGCAAGCCAAGGTGCTATTTCTTTATATGAGCCTGTCAATATATTTACTACTCCTGCCGGAACATCACTTGTTGCTAATACTTCTGCAAGGGAAACAGCGGCAAGTGGTTGAGTTTCAGAGGCAATGACAATAACTGAGTTACCACTGACTATTGCTGATGCAATTGTTTCAACCAGTCCCAGTAGAGGAGATTTTTCAGGTGCAATTGTTGCAACAACTCCAGTAGGTTCTGGAACTGAAAAATTAAAAAATGAGCCGGCAACAGGATTATTAGATCCTGTAACCATTGCTAATTTATCTGACCAACCAGCAAACCAAACCATCCTGTTTATTGCTTCATCAACTTCTTTTTCAGCTTCTTTCTTTGACTTGGTCCAATAACTTAATTCTTCAATAAATTGTTCACGACGGCCTTGCATTATTTCTGAAACGCGATACATAACTTGGGCACGGTTATAGGCAGTAGCTTCTGACCATTTAGTAAATGCAGACCTGGCAGCTACAACACAATCTCGGGCATCTTTTCTTGAAGCCAAAGCAACATTTGCTACAAATTTTTTGTTCTTATCAAAAATTTCATAGGTTCTACCTGATTCAGAGCGTGGGAATGCTCCACCGATAAATAATTTCGCTGTTCTTTTAACGTCTAAGTTTGACATTTATTTACCTGCCTTTAAATACGCTTCAAGCCCATGGCGTCCACCTTCGCGGCCATAACCTGATTCTTTATATCCACCGAAAGGACTAGTTGGATCAAATTTGTTAAATGTGTTTGCCCAGATCACACCTGCTCTTAATTTATGAGCAACTTCTAGAATTCTTGATCCTTTTTCAGTCCAAATTCCGGCACTTAAACCAAATGGAGTGTTATTTGCTTTCTCAATTGCCTCATCAGGAGTTCTAAATGTTAAAACACTTAATACTGGTCCAAATATTTCTTCCCGAGCAATTCGGTGCGATAAGGAAACATTTGTGAAAACTGTGGGAGCAAACCAAAAACCTTTATTAGGGATTTCACAAGGAGCACTCCACATTTGAGCACCTTCAGATTTTCCTGATTCGGATAGTTCTTTAATCTTTGCTAACTGTGAGGCCGAATTAATAGCTCCGACATCTGTGTTTTTATCTAACGGATCTCCTAAGCGCAAAGTTTTCATTCTTTCATAAAGTAGGTTTAAGAAATCATCAGAAATTGATTCTTGAAGCAATAATCTAGAGCCTGCGCAACAAACATGACCTTGGTTAAAGAATATTCCGTTAACAACTCCTTCAACTGCTTGATCCATCGCTGCATCATCAAAAACAATATTGGCGGCTTTGCCCCCAAGTTCTAACGTGACTTTTTTGTTTGTTCCTGAAACTGATTGTGCGATTAAGCGTCCTACTTCAGTTGAACCGGTGAAAGCTAATTTATCAATATCTGAATGATTTACTAAATATTGGCCAGTTTGGCCTGCACCAGTAATTATGTTTACAACACCATCTGGAAGTTCTGCTTGTTGGCAAATTTCTGCAAATAACAATGCAGTTAGTGGGGTGGTTTCAGCAGGTTTTAAAACAACTGTGTTTCCTGCTGCCAAGGCTGGAGCAATTTTCCAAGAAAGCATTAGGAGTGGAAAATTCCAAGGAATAATCTGTCCTGCAACACCTAAAGCTTGAGGATTTTTACCAAGACCGGCATAGTCAAGTTTGTCGGCCCAACCTGCGTAATGAAAGAAATGTGCTGCCACCAAAGGAATATCAATATCTCTTGATTCTCTAATTGGTTTTCCGTTGTTCATCGATTCAAGTACTGCTAATTCTCTAGATCTTTCTTGAATAATTCGTGCGATTCGATAAAGATATTTACCTCGTTCAGATCCTGAAAGTTTCGACCAAGATTTAAATGCTTTTCGAGCAGATTTAACTGCTTCATCAACATCCTTTTGACTTGCTTCGATAATTTCAGCAAGCACTTCCTCTGTGGCTGGATTTATCGTTTTATAATTTGATCCACTCTTGGATTTAACAAACTTTCCACCAATAAATAAGTCATAGTTTGATTTTAAATTAACGATTTTGGTTGATTCTGGAGCAGGGGCGTATTCAAAAACCACTAGTCCACCGTCACATAATCTGGACCTGAGTAAGCTCCATTTTTCATTTTTTGTCTTTGCATTAACAAGTCATTTAATAAACTTGAGGCGCCAAATCTAAACATATCTGGATTCATCCATTTGTCACCTAACGTTTCTTTCAATACAACTAGATATTTCATAGCATCTTTTGTAGTTTTAATTCCACCAGCTGGCTTCATACCAATTCTTCTATGAGTTGCCATTTCAAAATCCCTAATTGCTTGCAGCATTACAAGTGTTACTGGAAGTGTTGCTGCAGGTTGTACTTTTCCTGTTGAGGTCTTTATGAAGTCAGCACCGGCCAACATTGCAATCCAGGATGCTTTTTTAACGTTGTCGTAAGTTTTCAATTCACCTGTTTCAAGAATTACCTTCAAATGAGCGGATTTACAAACTTGTTTAATTGACTGAATTTGGTCATAGATATCTAGAAATCTTCCTTCGTGAAATGCTCCACGATCAATTACCATGTCGATTTCATCTGCACCCTGAGAAACAGCATCAGATGTGTCTTGCAACTTAGCGGCCAAAGAAACTCTTCCTGCTGGAAATCCAGTAGCAACAGCAGCAACTTTTATTGTTGTACCACTTAAGTTCTCTTTAGCAATTGAAACTAAATCACTATAAACACAAACTGCCGCAACACTTGGCACATTTGGATCTTGTGGATCGGGTCTTCTAGCTTTGGCGCAAAGGGTTTTAATTTTTCCTTTTGTGTCCATACCTTCTAACGTCGTAAGGTCAATCATTCGAATTGCTAAATCAATACCTTCAGCTTTTGCTGTTGTTTTGATTGAGCGAGTGCCAAGTTTAGCTACTCTTTCTTCAACACCAACTTTGTCAACACCTGCAAGGCCATTCAAAAACTTTTTAAGAGCAGATTCGCTATTAGCGGCATCACTAAGAAGTGGTGGCAATACCAAGGGATCGTTTTTTAACACGTTCACAGCGTATCCAAGTAGGTAAATAGCTAAATACTTGTGAGGAGTTGGTGAACGGAATCGGCCAATAAATCTAATTCTTTCTTCGCAATTATTAGATTTTCTTGAGGATTTCCAGGTTTAGTCGTGACTTCTAAGTAGCACTTTAACTTTGGCTCAGTACCACTTGGTCTCACAATTATTCGTGCATTTTTTGTCACCAACCTGATACCTGAAGTAGGTGGTAATCCATCAATTCCGTTGTTCATATCTTCCACTTTTTCTACGACAAATTCTCCAATTTGTGTAGGTGGGTTTGTAATCAACTTTTTTGTTATATCTATAGCTTTTTTTACAGAATCAAATCGAAAACTCAACTGTTTTGTTAAGTGAACACCAAACTCTTGATAAATAGAATTCAGTATTTCAGAAGCAGAGATATTATTATTCTTCAAATAAGAAAACAATTCAACGACGCGCAAAGCGACTGATATTCCGTCTTTATCTCTTACATATTCA
Source organism: Actinomycetota bacterium (assembly GCA_027730605.1). Taxonomy (GTDB): domain Bacteria; phylum Actinomycetota; class Actinomycetes; order S36-B12; family UBA5976; genus ATZT02. The sequence continues at coordinate 34,381 of JAQCGN010000002.1, read as the reverse complement.
GAATCTGTGCAATAACCAATTGCCTCTTCGTATCCAAAGATAAGTTCATCTAAATGTCCCATCCACTTAACACCCGTTAAAGTTGTGGCACCTTTTAAACCATTCGCCACTGCCATTTTAGGAACGAGCGAACTTGAAACGATTGAAGCAACCATTTGTCCCTTTAGTTGCAAATTATTTAATTTACTTCGCTTGATTAACCACCAAGCGATTAGAAAACCTAATTCATCTCCAGTCAGAACTTGCCATTTGCCACTTTCAGGTATTGCCACCGCACATCTATCGGCATCAGGATCATTTGCAATTGCAACATCAGCATTAATTTCTTGTGCAAGTTTTAACAATAAATCCATTGCCCCAGGTTCTTCAGGATTTGGAAATGCCACGGTAGGAAAATCGGGATCTGGTTTTGTTTGTTCTTTGACATTTATAGATGGATTAAACCCTGCAAGTTTCATACATTTATCAAAGGTTTCTTGGCCAACGCCATGCATCGGGGTAAAAGCAACTTTAATTTGCCCATACTTATTGTTAACCAATTGAGCAGCTCTTTGGTGGTATTGAGAAGTTATGTCTATTTCTTTCCACCCACGTGTTAATTTAATTTGAGCCGCCATTGGGGCAGATTTAATTAACTCTGCTATTTCTTTGTCCATCGGTGGAATAATTCCTGCACCCAAATGGTCATAAACTTTATAACCATTATCTCGAGGCGGATTATGAGACGCAGTTATCATCACCCCAGCATGAGCACCCAAATGCCTAACTCCAAAAGCCAAAACTGGAGTTGGAATTTGGGAGGGAAGTCTAATGACCTCTAAACCAAGACTCATAGCAACACCGCAAACATCTTGTGCAAATTGATCAGACATATGACGAGCGTCATTGCCTACAATTAATTTAGGTTTTTTATTTGGATATTTTTTTAATAAGTATTGGCACAACCCATAAGTTGCTCTGATGACAACGGCACGATTCATTCTTGATTGCCCTGCATCAATTTCAGCCCTTAATCCTGCTGTGCCAAATTCAAGCTCACCAGCAAAAAGAGAACCTAATTTATTAACGTTATTACTTTTAATTAAATCCAGAACTTGTTTCTTAGTATTTTCATCAGGATCGTTATCAGCCCAGTTTTGGGCGATTGAAATCAATTTTTCACTCACAGTTTTTCAATAACTTTCTTTAGTAAATCACCCATTCGAGCAGCGGCAGCTAAACCTGCAGCTAATACTTCTTCATGATTTAGATGCTCACTAGTTAAACCTGCACCCGGATTTGTCACCATTGAAATTCCCAAAACTTCTGCTTGGGCCTCGCGAGCAGCAATGGCTTCAATAGCAGTTGACATACCAACTAAATCTCCACCAATTTTAAGTGCCATTTGAACTTCAGCTGGTGTTTCATATTGAGGACCATGAAATTGAACATAAACACCTTCATCAAGTGTTGGGTCTATTTCTTTCGCAATTTTTCTTAATCGCTTTGAATAAATTTCACTTACATCTAAAAACTTTGGACCAACAAGTGGTGTTGCTCCAGTTAAGTTGATGTGATCTCTAATTAATACGGGTGTGCCTGGTTTCCATTTAAGTTGTAACCCACCGCAAGCATTTGTTAAAATAACAGTTTTGACACCACTGGCGATTGCAGTTCTAACTGCATGAACAACAGCGGCAGTGCCTCTACCTTCGTAGTAATGCGTTCTACCCATTTGAATAAGTGTTTGGTAATTTCCAACTTTCACACTTCTAAGTTTTCCTGCATGACCTGCAACTGCAGGGGCAGAAAATCCTGGTAAATCTGTGACAGCAAGTTCAGCATCTGCTTTCCCCAAAGCTTCAATTGCTGGGGTCCAACCAGAACCTAGAACAACTAAAACATCGTGTCGGGCGATTTTTGTTATTTCAGCTAATTTTTGGGCTGAGAGATTTGCCAATTCGTACGGGTCTTTGCTCACGAAGTAACGCTACTACTTGTATGTATAGAGAAGAAAACACATTGGCATAAGCGTTGAAAAAGTGTCCAACCTAGGAATAAATGGGCCTGTGACATAAACTATATTTTTGTGCGCTTTCTAACCCAACCTTCATATGATCTCACCTATGACGACGTATTCATGGTTCCTAGCTACTCTGAATTAACTTCCAGAGTTGATGTTGATTTAAATTCTCATGATAAAACTGGAACCACGATTCCTTTAGTTGTAGCAAACATGACTGCTATCTCTGGTCGAAGAATGGCAGAGACAATTGCTCGTCGTGGAGGTTTAGCAGTAATTCCTCAAGATGTTCCAATTGCTGTTATTACAGAAATAATTAATTGGGTTAAAAGTAGACATAAATTTTATGACACACCTTTAACTCTTAATCCTGAGCAAACTGTTACTGATGCTATGGGAATTATTCATAAAAGATCTCATGGTGCAATTGTTGTTGTGCGAGATGAAAAACCTATTGGAATTATAACTGAGGAAGATTGCAATGAAGTTGATCGATTTACTCAAGTAGAGCAAGTAATGAGTAAAGAGCTCATCACCATTACAGAAAACTTAAGCCCCCGAGAGGCATTTGATTACTTAAATGACAACAGAACAAAACTTGCACCTGTTGTGTCCAAAGATGGAAAACTATTAGGAATATTGACAAAAATTGGTGCACTACGTGCCAGTTTGTACAACCCAGCTCTTGATAAGAATGGCAAATTGATTGTCGCTGTAGCGCTAGGAATTAATGGAGATGTTTTAGCAAGAGCAGAAAAAATTATTGCAGCAGGGGCTGATGTTTTAGTAGTAGATACAGCTCATGGACATCAAAAGAAAATGATTGAAGCATTACAAGCAATAAAATCTTTAAAACCTGCTATTCCAATTGTGGCAGGCAACGTGGTAACAGCAGCTGGCGTTAAAGCATTAATTGAAGCTGGTGCAGACATCGTAAAAGTTGGAGTTGGGCCAGGTGCAATGTGTACAACTCGTATGCAAACCGGTGTTGGTAGACCACAATTTTCTGCCGTTTTGGAATGTTCTCAAGAGGCTAAAAAATATGGCAAAACAATTTGGGCAGATGGTGGAGTAAGACATCCTCGTGATGTTGCTTTGGCACTGGCAGCTGGTGCAACACATGTGATGATTGGATCTTGGTTTGCTGGAACCTATGAATCACCTGGTGATTTACAAAAAGATTCTCAAGGCAAATTATTTAAAGAATCTTTTGGAATGGCTTCAGCTAGAGCAGTAGCCGCACGAACAAGTGGCGAAGATGCATTTGATCGGGCCCGTAAATCATTATTTGAAGAGGGAATTTCAACTTCAAAGATGTATTTAGATCCTAATCGACCAGGGGTAGAAGATTTAGTAGACGAAATAATTGCCGGCCTTAGATCCTCATTTACTTATGCTGGTGCAAAAAATATTTCAGAATTTGCAGAAAAAGCTGTGGTCGGAATTCAGTCGGCTGCAGGCTATGCCGAGGGTAGACCTCTTTACACATCTTGGACAAGTTAGAAAATTAAAATGGGGGCCAGATTTCTCTGGCCCCCATTTCCTTGGGAATTTATCCGAGTAGGTTGTTAATCGGATAAGAGGAGAAATAAATAACAAATGCAATTGCTACTACCCATAACAATGGATGAATAGTTTTTGATTTGCCAGTTGCAACTTTCAACACAACGTGGGTAACAAATCCTGCACCAATTCCTACTGCAATTGAGTAAGTAAATGGCATCAAGATAATTGTTAAGAACGCTGGAAGTGCGATTGTTACATCTGTCCAGTCGATATCTTTAATTTGCGTCATCATCAAGAAACCAACGATGAGCAACGCTGGAGTTGCAGCTTCGTAAGGCACTATGGCAACAAGTGGTGACAAGAATGTTGTTAACAAGAATGCAATTCCTGTAACTATGCTTGACAAACCTGTGCGAGCTCCTTCGCCTACACCTGATGCTGATTCAATGTAAGAAGTATTTGAAGAAACACCTCCTGCACCCCCAGCCATAGCTGCAATTGAATCAACAAGCAAGATTCGATCTGCATTTTCTACGTTTCCATTGCGATCTGCTAGTCCTGCTTCTGCACCAATTGCAGTCATCGTGCCCATGGTGTCGAAGAAGTCAGTGATTAACAAAGTGAATACTAGTAGAGCTGCAGCCATAAAACCTGCTGTTGCAAAGCCACCAAAAAGATCAAATCTGCCTAGTAGTCCAAAGTCAGGTGTAGCAATAATTGAACTTGGGATTGCTGGCACATTCAAATTCCAACCACTTGGGTTGACTTTGTCTGGTGCTGTAAATAAAGGTCCAATCTTAAATACTGATTCGAGAATTACCGCAAGAACTGTTGCTGATAAAACTCCAATTAAGATTGCACCCTTAGTTTTGCGTGCATATAAGAATGAGATCAAGAGTAAACCAAAGATGAAGACCACTACTGGCCATCCAACTAGATTTCCACCTGCGCCAAGCTCAACTGGAACCGGTCCAGATTGAGTACGGCGAACAAATCCTGCATCCACTAAGCCGATAAGTGCGATGAATAAACCAATACCAACAGATATTGCCAGTTTTAATTGAGTTGGTATGGCTTTGAAAATTGCGACACGAAAACCAGTTAGGACTGCAATCGTGATGATGATTCCTTCCAACACCACAAGTCCCATTACTTGTTCCCAAGTCATGTAGTTTGCAGCAATTCTTGCCACAAATGCGTTGATGCCAAGTCCGGTTGCCAGAGCTAATGGAAAATTAGCAACAGCTCCCATCAATATTGTTAAGATGCCTGCAATTAATGCTGTTGCTGCTGCAATAGCTGCAAGATTTGGACCGTCACCGCCACCTAAGAATTTTCCATTAATGTCTTGAGTAAAACCCAAAATTAATGGATTCAATACCACGATGTAGACCATTGTTAAATATGTAACAAGCCCACCGCGTACTTCTTGACCTACGCTGGATTTTCTTTTCTTAATTTGGAAATACGAATCCAATGTTGCCATCAGCTAAATTTTTCCCTCCCCAGAATTAGTTGCGAGTCAACTAATAGGCAAACTTTAATGAACCCAATGCCTTTCAGGGGGATAAACACTCGAAAGAGTTTGGTCCTTATTTAGGTGGCAGAAATGAAATATTTCCAAAAGTTACAGTATCTGTGGCAGATGTGACTGTTGTGAGTAATGAGGATCCTTCACTCAAGCCCAATATTTCAAAGTCTTGTTCAGTAAATTGTTTTACCCAGGAAGGCCAAGGTTTATTGAAGTGAGCCAAAATAATTTGGTTTTTCAATATATTCAAACCCCGACCAATATCTTTGCCACCGGGCATAACAACTCGTGAACCAAAAAGCATTGCCCCAGCACTAGAGCCCATTAACACTGCACCATTTAGTAGCGCATTTTGAATAGCTGCTTCTGCATCAGTATCGATAAATGCGTCGACCAATCGAGAGGGAGTTCCTCCAGCAAAATATATTGCAGAAGAATTTTCTAATTGAGAAATATTTTCTGTGCTCAAATCTTTTTCACTCAATATTGGACTCATTAAAGTTTTAATACCCAAGGAGTTGAAATGTTTTTGAGCTGTTTTATAGGCAAGTTCTTGAGTAGGAAAGGGTGCTGTCACAACTACCAAAAGGGCAGAAGATTTATCAGTTCTTTTCTCTAACGCAGCTAAATCTGCTTGCTGGTATGAGGAACTAAATTCATTACCACCAGATGCCAGAATCCAGCCCGACATTGTTTTAACTGCTAACTTTTCTATCCAAATACCAAGTTCTAAAACCTGCCACAAGTGAGCCAATTATAAAGAATGCAGCTATTGCGTAAGCGGCATTTTTAACAGCTGGAATGGTTGCTGCATAAAAACCAGTTAAGGTAATTCCAACACCCCAACTAATGGCTCCCACAAAATTACTGGAAAGAAATTTGTAATAGTTCATTCGGCCAATTCCTGCGATTGCTGGAATTAAAACTCTGGCCCAAGGGGCATATCTTGCAACAACTACCGCCCACCAACCATATTTGTTATAAAAGTTTTCTGTTTTTTTGATGGCAAGTTGAGTTTTTTTGCCACCACGTTTATCTAAATAGGGTCTGCCGTAATGACGCCCAATGATGAATCCAACTTGATCTCCAAAGAAAGCTGCTATCGCAACACCAGTAACTAAAATAACTACATTTATATTTGCTGAACTTGCAGCAATTAATCCTGCTGCAAAAAGAAGAGAATCTCCTGTAATAAAGGGTACGAAAGCGCCGACAAAAAAAGCGGTTCCTACAAAAACTAGACCCCACACAATTAGGTAAAAAATAAAAGGACCAAGTGCATCAAGCCAAGAATTTAGTTGGCCATCTAATGCTGCTTGAGGTAACACAAGGAACTCCTTCAAAATCTGACTACTTATATAAGCGTAGTTATGTGATTGCAAATGCGCATCACAAATAAGCCAAATACAATGATGTAATGAGTCACATTGGATTTTTATTCGACCTTGATGGCACTTTGGTCAACTCTAAACCTGCTGTTGAAAGAGCCTGGATTCAATTAGCAAAAGAAGCCCAAATTCCTTTTGAGAAAATGGTGGGGCTACATGGAATTCCGGGGGAGCAGTCATTGCGCATGCTTATGAAAGATCGTGATGAAGCAGAAATTATGAATTGGGTGCAAAGAATTGAATATCTTGAAATGAGTGATACTGATGGAATTACGGCAATTAATGGTGCTAAAGAATTATTAACTGAGCTTAACGATAAAGAAATTCCTTGGACCATTGTCACATCGTGCACAATTCCCCTTGCCCAATCAAGAGTTAAAGCAGCTGGAATCCAATTGCCTCATCATGCCGTAACTTTTGATGATGTTGAACTTGGCAAACCTCATCCTGAGCCATTTATTTTGGGTGCGAAAAGAATTGGATTAAATCCAAATCAATGCTGGGCTATAGAAGATGCACCAGCTGGAGTTAAGTCAGGAAAAACAGCGGGCTGCACCGTTGCTGCAGTTTTAACGTCTCATGATCAAACTCAATTAATTGAAGCAGATCATTTCTTAAATCATTTAGATGAGTTATTGCCACTAGCTTTTAATTAATTGTGCCCCCGGCGTGAGTCGAACACGCGCGCATGCCTTCGGAGGGCAACGCTCTATCCACTGAGCTACGGGGGCTAATTTCAATTCTTAAAAATTAATTTTTAAGAATTAGTTATCCGCCGTCGAATCTTTTTTTCAGCAATAAATGACATAATTGGAACTGTTCCTGCTAATAAAACTAACAAAGTTTGAGATAAAGATAATTTTGCTCTACGAGAAATATCAAAAGCAATTACCACATAAATCATATAAACAATTCCATGAAGTTGAGCAAACCACGGAATTTCAGGGCCAAGTGTGTATTTGATAATAATTTCAATTGTAAAAAGAATTAAAATCACACCAGCCAAATAGGCAATGAACTTGAAACGAGCTAATGCTTTTTCCATCTATTCATCCCTCTTTTTTAACTGACCGGTTCTACTTAAGTATTCATCTTGAAAGAATCTTACCCAAAACCAGGCAAGGGCTATGGCAAAGAAAACCCACTGAACGGCATAAAAAGAGCTTTGTAAACTTATGACCACTTCGCCAGTTGATGAATCGATTCTTGCGCGCCTGATCCACTGCCAGATTCCAAGCCTTAAACAAAACACAATGCCCAAAATGGTTGCCATATGAAATAGCAACCATTTTCGTTCCGATGCGATTTTCCACATATACATAAGCGTATGGCGCAATACAATTTTCACTTAACACCTGCCTACGATTAGAACATGACTCCAGAAGAACTATCAAAGATCATTAAAGAAAGTCTTGAGTCATTGATTGCTGCAGGAAAACTTGAAATTTCCCAGTCACCCGAAATAAAAATAGAAAGACCAAAAAATAAAGAACATGGAGATTATTCCTGCAATATTGCCTTAGTTGTTGCTAAACCTGTTGGTAAAAATCCTCGTGACATTGCACAATTATTTGTTGATAAATTAGGAGCAAATCCAAGTATTAAAAGAATTGAAATAGCTGGACCAGGATTTTTAAATTTCACCCTAGATTCAAAAAGTATGGGCGAAGTTGCTAAAACTATCCTCCAGCAAGCAGATGAATATGGCCACACAAATTCTTTCAACGGGGAAACAATAAATATTGAATTTATTAGCGCTAATCCAACGGGACCTCTTCATCTAGGTCATACTCGTTGGGCAGCGGTAGGAGATGCGCTAGCAAGAGTTTTAGCTGCAAGTGGAGCAAAAGTTGTTAAAGAATTTTACATTAATGATCGAGGTGCTCAAATAGATAAATTTGGTATCTCAATTTGCGCTGCTGCAAATAATGAACCAATTCCAGAAGATGGCTATCACGGTGCCTACGTTAAAGAATTAGCAAGTGAGATCACAAAAGATAAACCACAAATTCTAAAATTAAGTAAGCAGGAGCAAGAAATTGAATTTAGAGAAGAAGGTTATAAACGACAATTAAAACAACAACAATTAGTTTTAAAAGATTTTAGAACTATTTTTGATGTTTGGTATTCAGAAAGATCTCTTCATTCCAGTGGTGCTGTTGAAAAAGGCTTAAGCAAGCTTAAAAAGTATGGTCATGTTTTTGAAAAAGATGGGGCAACGTGGCTTAAAACCACAGATTTTGGTGATGATAAAGACAGAGTTTTAGTTAAAGCAGATGGTGAATACACCTATTTTGCTTCCGATACCGCCTATTACGTTGACAAACGAAGTAGGGGATTTGAAGTAAATATTTATCTTCTGGGCGCAGATCACCACGGATATGTAAACAGATTAAGAGCAGTAGCTGCATGTGCCGGAGATAATCCAGATAAAAATGTGGAAGTTTTAATCGGTCAACTTGTAAAAATGTTAAAAAACGGTCAAGAAGTCAGATTAAGTAAAAGAGCTGGAAATATCATCACTTTAGAAGATCTAGTTGATGAAGTAGGAGTTGATGCAGCTCGCTACACATTGATTAGATATCCGGTAAATACTTCTGTAACTTTAGATATTGATTTATTAACTTCACACACCAATGATAATCCTGTTTTTTATGTGCAATATGCGCATGCTCGGATATCTGCTGTGTTAAGAGCGGCTAGTGAAAAGAAAATTGATTGGCAAAAAAGTTCTTTCAACCCTGCAGCACTAGTGGTGCAACAAGAAACAGAATTGCTAGGTGCATTAAGTGAATTTCCTCGAGTTGTTGCAAGCTCTGCACAATTAAGAGAGCCCCATAGAGTGGCTAGATATTTGGAAGAATTAGCAACTGCGTATCACTCTTTTTATTCATCATGTCGAGTTTTGCCTCTAATTGGTGAAGATGTGACTGATGAGACTATTGCTCGCTTGATGTTGTGTGCGGCCACGCAACAAGTATTGAAAAATGGTCTTTCACTGATAGGTGTGAGCGCGCCAGAGAAAATGTAGGTAGTGCCCCTGTGCGCCAATCGGGCATATTTGCTCTAAGGTTTTGTGCATGACAAAAATTAGATCCTTTTTCGCAAGTGCAATTGCAATTGCTTTGACAGTTTCATTAGGTGTAACAGCATCAAGTGCAGCTGAGGGAGCAAGTCCACTATCTGGTCGTCCAGGTGGTGCTGGCAAACCTGTAATCATGGTCAAGATTGACAATGTTAGTCGAGCAAGACCACACACAAACATTTCTAAGGCAGATATTGTTTATGTGGAACAAGTAGAGGGTGGATTAACAAGAATTGCAGCACTTTACAATTCTTCATTTCCAAAAAAAGTTGGTCCCGTTAGATCTGCACGTATTTCTGATTTAGAAATATTAGAACAATTTGATAAACCAGGTTTTGCATATTCTGGTGCTAATAAAGCATTGTTAAAAACTATTGCTAAAGCTCCACTTGTGCGTCTTGGTCCTGGATTAAATGGAGTTAAATATTCCAGAGATAAATCTCGCCGTATTCCGCATAATTTAATGTTGGATCTTTCAGCAACTGTTAAAAAAGCTAAAGGAATTGGTGCGGTAAAAGATATTGGTTTAATCTTTTCTCAAACCGCTCCAGCTGGTGGAAAGAAAACCACAACTTTTAGAGCAAAATGGCCGGCTTCAAGTGTGAGCGGTAAATGGAATGGCAAAGGTTGGGCTATATCACTTGATAACAGAGCGCAGAAAGACAAAGCAACTGGAAAAGCTGTAGTTGCTCAAACTGTTGTCGTGCAATTGATAACTCAAACTCTTTCTGGCCAAGGGGATAAATTTGGTGGCAGAACACCAAAGATTAAAACCATTGGATCAGGCAAAGCCTTCATCTTGCGAGATGGAAAACGCTATGACGCCCAGTGGTCCAGACCAACAGGTGCTTCAGGTACTTCCTTTACGATAAATGGCGAAATTGTGCCATTCGACGTTGGACAAGCTTGGTTTCTTTTGGTTCCAAATAAAGGCAAGGGAAAGTATTCATTTAAATAAACAATTAGTAGTACACCTACTGGGTGGGTCATCTTGTGTTGGTTAGCCTTAACACTAGGAGTCCCACCCAGTAACTATTTAAAAAGGAATTTTTCACATGACAGCACCTATTGATGCTTTGGTCGTGAATGACATAAGTCAGCACATTTGGCCTTTGGGTGCAAAAAGAAATAGTGATGGGGCACTTGAAATTTCAGGTGCTGATGTGAGGGACTTGGGTAAGAAATATCTAACTCCACTATTTGTTTTAGATGAAACAGATCTTTTAAGTAGGGTAAGAAAATATTTAAAAAGCTTTGCTTCACAAACCCACGGGAATAAATTAACAAAACCAACTCAAATCTTTTATGCCTCAAAGGCTTTCACAGCTACAAGGTTTATTGAATTAATTGTTAAAGAGGGTATGGGAATAGATGTTGCCTCTGAAGGTGAATTAAGAGTCGCACTTGCTGGTGGCTGTAAACCAGAAAATATAGTTTTTCACGGAAATAATAAATCTTTAGAAGAGTTGGAATTCGCACTTGACAAGGGTGTGGGAATTTTTGCTGTTGACTCTTTTTTTGAAATAGCAAGACTTGCCCAATATTCAAAAAAAAGAAATGTGAAAGCTAAAGTCTTAGTAAGAGTTACTGCCGGAATTGAAGCTCACACACACGATTTTGTGGCAACTGCTCACGAGGATCAAAAATTTGGCTTTTCACTTGCCGCAGGTGATGCTGACGAAGCTGTAAGAATTGTTATTAAAGAAGAAAACCTTCATTTCTTAGGACTTCATTCTCATATTGGTTCACAAATATTTGATAATAAAGGTTTTGAAATAGCAGCAACCAGACTTGCTGAGCTTTCACTAAGAATTGTTAAAGAACATAATGTGCAAATTGAAATGTTAAATCTTGGTGGGGGAATGGGAATTGCTTATGTTGAAAGTGATGCACCCTTAGCTATTGAAAAAATGGCTAGTGAATTAGTCGATATTGTTCATAAACTATTTACTTCAAATGGTTTAGCAATGCCACAACTTGCATTTGAACCCGGAAGAGCCATAGTTGGACCTGCCATGATCACTTTATACACAGTTGGAACTACAAAGAATATTCAATTGGAAAATGGTGACAAAAGAACTTACGTTGCAGTAGATGGTGGAATGAGTGACAACATTAGAACTGCACTTTATGGCGCGCAATACAGTGTCGCTTTAGCTTCACGTTTATCGAATGCTCAACCAATGCTTTCTCGTATTGTAGGTAAACACTGTGAATCTGGTGACATAATTGTGAAAGACTGTTATCTTCCAAGTGATTTAGTTCCAGGAGATTTGTTAGCGGTAGCAGCAACTGGTGCATACAACAGATCAATGTCTTCTCAATACAATTTAGTCACCAGACCAGGAGTTATTAGTGTTAATAATAATAAAATTACAGAAATATTAAGAAAAGAAACTTACCAAGACGTATTTGCTACTGACCCAGGTTTGTAAATCTTTCTCCACTAACAACTAAAGCAACACCACTTAACACAACAGCACCGCCTAAAAATAGTGGCCAATCAACTGGTTCACTCAAAACTATCAATCCCAGCATTACTGCAATTACTGGATTTACATATGCATAAGTTGAAGCAAGTGATAAAGAAGTGTTGTTTAATAACCAGATGTATGCGCCATAACCAACAATGGAGCCAATTAAAACCAAATAGATCCAAGCCCATTTTGAGGTAGGAGACATTTGTGTAATTAATTCAACTTTAAATCTCTCACCATTAAAGAAACTTGCAATAATTAGTGCAAGCCCTCCAAATAACATTTCATAAGTTGTTAAGACAAATGGATCTTTTGGTATAGGAATTCTTTGAGTCATAAAAGTACCAAAAGCCCAAGCAATGTTACCTATTAAAATCATGAACATCCAAAATTTGACTTTTGAGGGATCAGCTCCTGGAGCAGGACCAGCTCCTCCCGGTAAAACAATTATTGCAACACCAATTAATCCAAGAAAGATTCCAACTAATGTAATTCTTTTAGGTCTTACCCCAGTAATTCTTTGAAAAATTGTCACCCAGATTGGTAATGCTGCAATTATTAGAGCAGCAATTCCTGATGGTACGTATCTTTCAGCCAAAGTTAAATTTCCAAGACCAAAACCTAATAGTAAACCACCTAAAAATACTGATGACATTAATTCAGGTCTGGTTACCTTTAAAACACTTTTACCCTTAAAAATTAATAAAATTAAAGCCAAGATAAAAAAAGCAGCAACAAACCTCAAACCCATAGAAAGAAGCGGAGGTGCTGTTTTTATAACTAGTGCAATACCTAAGTAAGTAGAACCCCAAACAAGGTAAACAGTTACCAGGGCAATCCAAACTTTTGGTGTTATTCGCTTAGTAACAGTAGCCACAGCACATCTGACCACATCCTTAATGAGAGACTTAGAACTGGACCTACTATTTTGTTTAAGGACGATTAACCGTGGCCGAGGCTCAAGTTCGTCCTATTCGAATTGCATTAATTGGCGCAGGAACCGTTGGTTCCAAAGTTGCCTCTTTAATGCTGGAACAAGCAGATGACCTAGAAGCAAGAAGTGGCGCACCACTTATTTTAGTTGGAGTTGGTGTTAAAGACGGTAAAAAGTCAAGACCACATATTCCTGCGGAATTAATCACTACCGATATTCCGGGTTTACTTGCAAAAGACATCGACATTGTTGTTGAAGTAATGGGTGGTATCGAACCTGCCAGAACCTACATTCTTGATGCCATGTCAAAAGGAATAAGTGTTGTCACAGCCAATAAAGAACTACTTGCTCGAAACGGTGCAACATTGGCAGCAACTGCTGAAAAAAATAATGTTGATCTTTACTACGAAGCAAGTGTTGCTGGAGCAATACCTTTACTTCGCCCATTAAGAGAATCACTAGTTGGCGATCGCGTCAAAAAAGTCTTAGGAATAGTTAATGGAACAACAAATTATATTTTAACTAAAATGGATGAAACTGGTGCATCATTTAAAGATGCATTAGCTGAAGCACAAAAATTAGGTTATGCCGAAACAGATCCTAGTGCTGATATTGAAGGAAATGATGCGGCAGCAAAAGCTGCAATTGTGGCACAACTTGCATTTCACACTCGTGTGACAATTGACGATGTTTATTGCGAAGGAATTTCTAAAGTTTCAGCAAATGATGTAAAAGCTGCCAAAGAAATGGGATTTGTAATAAAATTACTTGCAATTGCGGAAAGACTTGACGAGCAATCAGTTGTGGTTAGAGTTCATCCGGCCATGATTCCAAGAAGCCATCCTTTAGCAAGTGTGCGAGAAGCATTCAACGCTGTTTTTGTTGAAGCAGAAGCTGCAGGTTCTCTAATGTTTTATGGTCGTGGAGCAGGGGGAGCACCAACTGCATCTGCAGTTTTGGGTGACCTAGTTGCAGTTGCTCGCAATAAAATGAGCGGGCGACGTGGACCAGGTGAAAGTATTTATGCTGATCTAAAAGTCAAGCCAGTTTCAGAAGCTATGACTAGTTATTACATTTCACTTCAGGTTGCAGATAAACCAGGTGTTTTAGCACAAATTAGTCAAAAAATTGCTAATAACAATGTGTCTATTCAAACTGTGAGACAAGATGGTTTAGAAAATGCTGCTCAGTTAATAATTAGAACTCACAGAGCGTTAGAAAAAGATCTAGCAAAGACTCTTGATGACTTAAGAAATCTTGACAGTGTCAAAGAAATTTCTGATTATATGAGAGTTGAAGGCGAGTAATAATTAATGGCTGCAACAAAAAACTTATGGCGAGGGGTAATCGAAGAATATAAAAGTCGATTGCCCATTAGTGCTAAAACTCCAATTGTTACTTTAGGCGAAGGTGGAACACCTTTAATTTATGCCTGCAATTTAAGTGAAATGCTTAATAATGAAGTTTATTTAAAAGTAGAGGGATGTAATCCAACCGGTTCCTTCAAAGATAGAGGAATGACAGTTGCTATTTCTAAAGCAGCTGAAACTGGCGCAAAAGCAGTAATTTGTGCCTCAACTGGAAATACTTCAGCATCAGCCACTGCTTATGCCGTTAAATCTGGCATGAAAAGTGCTGTGTTAATTCCTGATGGAAAAATAGCGATGGGAAAACTTGCCCAAGCAATAGTTCACGGTGCATCAGTATTGCAAGTCCAAGGAAACTTTGATGACTGTTTGGTATTGGCACAAGAATTAGCAAATAATTACCCAGTTGCTTTGGTAAATTCTGTTAACCCATTTCGAATTGAAGGACAAAAAACTGCTTCATTTGAAATTATTGATGATTTAGGTGATGCACCAGATATTCATGTGCTTCCAGTAGGAAATGCAGGAAATATAACTGCTTACTGGAAAGGTTATGTTGAGTACAAAAATGATTATCTGGCAACTAAATTGCCACAAATGTGGGGATATCAAGCAGAAGGTGCTGCACCCATTGTGGATGGTGCACCGGTTTTGAAACCAGAAACAATTGCTACTGCAATAAGAATTGGAAATCCTGCATCTTGGCAACAAGCAATATCTGCGCGGGATGAATCAAATGGAAAAATTGGCAAAGTAAGTGATGAACAAATTTTGCAGGCTTATCATTTATTAGCTGAAAAAGAGGGTGTTTTTGTTGAGCCATCTTCTGCCGCAGGCGTGGCTGGATTATTAAAGGCAAAAACTAATAATGAATTACCAAGAAATAAAGTCATCGTGATTACAGTGACTGGAAATGGTCTCAAAGATCCACAATGGGCACTTGAAGGATCTAAGGAACCTGTGAAAATATCTGTGAATGCAGATTCAGCAGCAGAAGCTTTGGGGTTGAAATAAATGTCAAAAGTAACAGGAGCTGTCAGAGTGGTAGTTCCTGCCTCCAGTGCCAATCTTGGCTCAGGTTTTGATTCTGCAGGTCTTGCTTTAACTATGTTTGATGAAATTGAAGCATCATTTACTGACAAACCAGGTGTGCAAGTTGATGTTGATGGGGAAGGAAGAAATTCTCTACCAAAGGATGAAAATCATTTAATTGCTCGAGTGATGTTAAAAACTTTTGCTAATTTATCTATGCCAGTAAATGGACTTTATCTTCGTTGTATTAACAGAATTCCTCATGGTAGAGGACTTGGTTCTTCTGCCGCAGCAATTTCTGCAGCAGTAGTTGCAGCAAGAGCTTTAGCTGGCACTCAAGGAACCAGAATGGATGACAAAGGTGCTTTGGAATTAGCAAGTTCCATTGAAGGCCATCCCGATAATGTGGCAGCTTGTCTTTATGGTGGCTTTACAGTTTCTTGGATTGATGAAAATTCATACGCCCGGGCTGTAAAAATTAACCCCCACCAATCAATAATTCCAGTGGTCATGATTCCCAAATTTGAAGTTGACACTGAACAAGCAAGAGCATTGTTGCCAACTCATTTGCCTTATAAAGATGCCACTTTTAATCTTTCTCGATCTGCATTATTAGTCCATGCAATGACAAATGATCCTGATTATTTATTTGAAGCAACCTCAGATCGAATTCACCAGGAATATAGAAGACCTTCCATGCAGTCTGCTTCTGGTTTAGTAACAAATTTACGAAAGAAAAATTTTGCGGCCTACATTTCTGGCTCTGGTCCAAGTGTTTGTATTTTGACAAACAAGGAAAAAGTTGAAGAAGTAATTTCTCTGGTCCCAGAAGATTTTGAAGCCCAACAACTAGAAATTGCCACAACTGGAGCAAGTGTTCAATAGAGCAATTTTGAGGTTAGGCAAAACCCTGGGCTAACCCCGTGCTTGAGATAAGCCCCCTGGTTCTGCTATCCTTTTGATGTCCGGTCGATATGGGCCAAAGATGGCAAATACACAGAAACAAATTCGCTAACTTTATAAACCAAATTAAAACAGGTCCGGATCTCTCACACGAAACTAACTTAAACAAATTTTAATAAGTGTGCAGAAGTATTGAAAGGAAAACTCCTCAAGGTGACTGACACTTCGTCAAAGCTATTGCCTGAATTAAGGCAAATGGCTGCAGCTCTGGGAATTCCTGATGCAGCAACAATGCGAAAAAGTGAACTTGTCGAAGCAATCGACCAACGCGGAAATGGTGAAAATAAAAGTATGACCACAAATTCTGAAATTCCAGAAGATGATGTAATCGAAGAATTTAGAGAAGAATCTGATACTCGAGTAGAACGTGAAGAAAGAAGCGACGATCGCGGCAACTATAACCGTGAAGATCGTGGCAGTTACAACAGAAATGATCGCGGTAATGATGACCGTGGCGGTTACAGAAGAAATGATCGAAACGATCGCAATGATCGAAATGGTGATAGAAACTCTCGTTCTAGATTTAGAGAACGCGGTTCTAGAAGAGAACGTGATGATTTTGAAATCAAAGAAGGCGATGTTTTACTGCCAGTAGCAGGAATTATTGATTTATTAGAAAACTATGCATTCGTGAGAACTTCTGGTTATTTACCAGGACCAAACGATGTTTATGTTTCTATGGGATTAGTTCGTAAATTTGGTTTAAGAAAAGGTGACGCAGTCACCGGTTCAATTCGTCAACCTAAAGAAGGCGAACAAAGACAAAAATTTAATCCATTGGTTCGTGTTGAAACTATTAATGGTTTAGAACCAGAAGAATCAGCCAAGAGATTAGATTTTTCAAAACTCACCCCACTTTACCCACAAGAGCGTTTAAGACTTGAAACAGAAGCAAATAACTTAACCACTCGTGTAATTGATTTAGTTGCACCGATTGGTAAAGGTCAACGTGGTTTGATTGTTTCACCACCAAAAGCTGGTAAAACTATGGTCTTGCAAGCAATTGCAAATGCAATTACTACCAATAACCCAGAAGTTCATTTGATGGTTGTTCTTGTTGATGAAAGACCAGAAGAAGTAACAGATATGCAACGCTCTGTAAAGGGTGAAGTTATTGCTTCAACTTTTGATAAACCTGCAGAAGATCACACAACTGTGGCTGAACTTTCAATCGAAAGAGCAAAACGTTTAGTGGAAATGGGTCACGATGTTGTGATCTTGCTTGATTCCATGACACGTCTTGGTCGTGCATATAACTTGTCTGCTCCAACTTCTGGAAGAATTCTTTCTGGTGGTGTTGACTCAGCTGCTTTATATCCACCTAAGAAGTTCTTTGGTGCTGCAAGAAACATCGAAAACGGTGGATCTTTAACAATCATTGC
Organism: Actinomycetota bacterium; assembly: GCA_027730605.1. Taxonomy (GTDB): domain Bacteria; phylum Actinomycetota; class Actinomycetes; order S36-B12; family UBA5976; genus ATZT02. Next base: position 16,714 of record JAQCGN010000002.1, on the reverse strand, counting down.
TACAGCTTTGGTTGAAACAGGTTCTCGTATGGATGAAGTTATTTTCGAAGAATTCAAAGGAACAGGAAACATGGAACTTAAACTCGATCGCAAACTTGCTGATCGCAGAGTATTTCCTGCTGTTGATATTGATTCTTCAGGCACAAGAAAAGAAGAAATCCTCATGCCTCCAGATGAATTAAAGATCATTTGGACACTTCGTCGAGTGCTACATGCTCTAGATGCCCAACAAGCAATTGAGCTCTTACTCAACAAGTTACGTGAGACAAAAACTAACTTTGAGTTCCTCTTGCAGGTACAAAAGACCACCCCAACTACTAACGGCGATGACGCCGAATAGAATTGGAACCTAAGAAAAAGAAATAGGAGCACTACAGATGAAGCCAGAAATTCACCCAGATTACGATTACATTATTTTGCGTGATAAATCTGCTGACTTTGCAATTTTAACCAAATCAACTCTTAAGCCAAGTCAAAAAATGGTTTGGGAAGATGGCAAAGAATATCCAGTAGCTGATGTTGAAATTTCATCTGCAAGTCATCCTTTCTACACTGGTAAACAAAAGATTTTGGATACCGCAGGTCGCGTATCAAAGTTCGAAAAGCGTTACGGCAAAAGCGCCAACAAATAGCTAATCTTACGGACGTCGGTTTAAAACACATTCAATTGTGTTTTAAAAAACCGACGTCCGTTTTGTTTTATAAAAAAACAGATGAAGAAATAGTTAGGAGATGATGAAAAAGTGTTCGAAGGCGTAGTTGATTTAGCTGCAGAATTAGTTGAATTAGAACACAAAATGTCTGATCCAAAACTTCATTCTGATCAAAATAAAGCTCGTCAAGTTGGGCGTAGATTTGCTGAATTAAAACCTATTGTTGCTACTTGGCGTGAATACCAAAAAGCTGTGGAAGATCATCAAGCTGCAGTTGAACTGTCTATGGATGATTCTAGTTTCAAAGCAGAAGCAGAAAAAATAGCATTAGTTGTTCAAGATTTAGCAGATAAATTACAAATGATGTTAATTCCTCGTGATCCACTCGATGGCAAAGATGTGATCGTGGAAGTTAAATCAGGTGAAGGTGGAGAAGAATCTGCTTTGTTTGCCGGAGACTTAGTGCGAATGTATTTAAGGTTTGCAGAAAAACGTGGCTGGAAAGCAACACTTATTGATTCGGTTGATTCGGATATGGGTGGAATTAAGAATGCTTCAATTTCAATTAAAGCTAAAGGAAATCCAGAACTAGGAACAGCTCCTTATGCATGGATGAAACATGAAGGTGGTGTTCATCGTGTGCAAAGAGTGCCTGTTACTGAATCACAAGGACGAGTGCATACATCTGCTGCTGGAGTTTTAGTTTTTCCTGAAGCAGAAGAAATTGATGTGGAAATAAACAATGAAGAGATAAGAGTTGATGTTTATAGATCTTCTGGTCCAGGTGGTCAATCAGTAAATACCACGGATTCAGCAGTTCGAATCACACATATTCCAACTGGCATTGTGGTTTCTTGTCAGAATGAAAAAAGTCAATTACAAAATAAAGAATCTGCCTTAAGAATATTAAGAGCAAGATTACTATCAGCTGCCGAAGATGCTAGAGCACAAGAAGAATCAGCATCTCGAAAATTTCAAGTAAGAACAGTGGATAGATCAGAAAGAATTAGAACTTATAACTTTCCTGAAAATCGTTTAACAGATCACCGTACCGGTTATAAATCACATAATTTAGATCAAATACTTAATGGTGATCTAGATCCTGTTTTACAGTCATGTGTTGATATGGAAATCACACAAAAGTTGGCTGAGGTTGGAGATACTCGTTGAGTAAATTAACAAGAAGTGTTCTTGTTGATATTGAGTTAAGGCTTAAAAATGCTGGTGTGCCAAGCCCTAGATTTGATGCTGAATCTTTAGTTGCTTTTTCACTTGGAATAGAAAGAAATCGTATTGGGTTATTAAAAGAAATAACTGATGAACAATATCGAGAAATTGAAAAGTTAGTAGAAAAAAGAGTCAGAAGAATCCCCCTGCAACATCTTGTAGGAGAACAGGGCTTTAGGCGTTTGGTGTTAAGTGTTGGCCCAGGAGTTTTTATTCCCCGTCCAGAAACAGAATTGTTAGTGGAATCTGTAGTTAGGTATTTGCTAGATCAAAAAAATGAAAGACATACTATTATTGATTTATGTGCTGGTACTGGTGCAATTTCATTGGCAGTTGCCACAGAAGTTAAAAACTGTGATGTTTATGCAATTGAAAAATCAAGTGCAGCTTTTGATTACTTGATTAAAAACATTGATAAATCTCAAGAAAAATTGAATGAACAAAATTCTAAAGTTATTGCAATAAACAAAAGTATTGAAGAAGAAATAAATGAACTTGACTTATTGAGAAAAAAAGTAGATGCAGTTATATCTAATCCACCATATATTCCAAACAAAATGGTGCCGCGTGAACCAGAAGTTAAAGATCATGAACCAGAAATAGCACTCTTTGGTGGCAAAGATGGACTAGATGTTGTGAAAGTTGTTATCGATATTGCCAAGAATTTATTAAAACCTGGGGGCTTTGTGGGCATTGAGCACGCAGATGTTCAAGGCTCAAGTACACAAGACACCGGGGTTCCCTATTTACTAATTGAATCAGCTTCATTTCAAAAGATTGAGGATCGAAGAGACTTAAATGGATTACCTAGATATAGCGTGGCGATTAAATCATGATTCGTAAATTTTCTATGGATAATCCCATCGAAAGAAAAGATGGGTTAGCAGCAGCAGCTGCAGCTGCTAGACGAGGTGATTTAGTTGTTTTACCAACTGACACTGTTTATGGTCTAGGTACTGATTCTTTTTCAAAAAATGGTCCCACAAAGTTATTGGCAGCCAAAGGAAGAGATCGTGATATGCCAATTCCAGTTTTAGTTGGACACACAAAGGCATTAGATGGTTTAGCTCAAAGAGTTGATCCAATTACCAAAGCATTAGCAGAAGCATTTTGGCCAGGTGCGTTAACAATTATTGTGAAGTCTCAACCAACTTTAAGATGGGATTTAGGAAATACTAATCAAACAGTTGCACTTCGAATGCCACTAAATCCTGTTGCTATTGAATTATTAAACATTGTTGGACCCATGGCAGTTAGTAGTGCGAATAAAACAGGTCAACCAGCAGCCACAAATGTGGATGAAGCAATTGCGCAGTTAGGTGAAGCAGTGACAATTTATCTTGATGGGGGACAAACCCCCGGAAATGTTGCTTCCACAATCATCGATGTTTCATCAGGTGAAATAAAACTACTTCGTCAAGGTGCCATTTCTATTGAGGAAATTCGTCTCGTAGTGCCAAATATAGAACTTCTGCCATAGTATTTGTACAGAAAGTAAAACGGGAGGCAATTTTAAAATGGGTAATTCAAAGTTCTGGGGTCCAGATTGGGATTCACTTGAGAACCAAGATTCCGAAATTGCTGGCTTGTTATTAAAAGAATTAGAACGTGCCCGCGGTGGATTGCAATTGATTGCAAGTGAAAACTTCACCTCTCCAGCAGTTCTTGCAGCATTAGGTAGCACATTTAGTAATAAATATGCCGAAGGTTATCCCGGTAAACGTTATTACGGCGGATGTGCTGTTGTTGACGAAGCTGAAATAATTGGCATTGAAAGAGCAAAAAAATTATTTGAAGCAGATCATGCAAACTTGCAACCACATTCAGGAGCAAGTGCAAATATTGCTGTTTATGGTGCTTTTACAAAACCTGGTGACACAATTTTAGCAATGAGCCTTGCTCAAGGTGGACACTTAACTCATGGCTCCCCAGTTAGTTTTTCTGGTAAATGGTTTAACCCAATTGGTTATTCCGTTGATCCCAAAACAGAATTAATTGATTATGACAACGTTAGAGATTTAGCAAAACAACATAAACCAAAAATGATAGTTGCGGGTGCAACTGCTTATCCGCGTTTAGTTGATTTCAAAGTAATGAGAGAAATTGCTGATGAAGTCGGTGCTATTTTGTGGGTCGATGCAGCACATTTCATTGGTTTGGTTGCCGGAAAAGCAATTCCAAGTCCTGTGCCATATGCAGATGTTGTTTCATTTACCACACACAAAGTTTTGCGCGGTCCACGCGGTGGAATGATTTTGTGCAAAGCACAACATGCCCAAACAATTGATAAAGCAGTATTTCCCATGATGCAAGGTGGACCATTAATGCATGCTGTTGCAGCAAAAGCTGTGGCATTGAAAGAATGCGCAACACCTGAATATCAAACTTATGCCAAAAAAGTTGTAGAAAACGCTAAAGCTTTATCTGAAGGATTAAAAGCAGAAGGAATGCGTCCAGTAAGTGGTGGAACAGATACTCATCTTGTGCTTCTTGATTTAACACCAATTGGAGTTAATGGTAAGGATGCCGAAAAGCGTTGTGATGCATCAAGAATTACTTTGAATAAAAATCCAATTCCAAATGATCCACTTCCACCAATGACAGCAAGTGGTATCAGAGTTGGTTCACCATCAGTTACAACCCAAGGCATGGGGGTAAGTGAAATGCGCCAAGTTGCTTCATTTATTGCTCAAGCTGTGAAGAGTGAAACAGGCCATGACAAGATTGCTGAAGAAGTTAATAAACTTTGTAGAGCATTTCCCGCCTACCCACAAAAGTAGGTAGTCAACAGAGAGTAGTAAAACTTTGCGCGAGTATTTGTTAGTACTCTTGGCAACTGCTTTCATTACTTATTTAACAACTCCAATTGCTCGCTATACCGCTCTTCGTTTTGGTTTTATGGCCAAAGTTCGCGATCGAGATGTGCACGATCGGCCAATTCCACGATTGGGTGGTTTGGCAATGGTGGCAGGTTTGTTAGCAGGTTTATCACTTGCTTCTCAATTACCTTTAATAAGTAACGTTTTTAAAGATGGACAACAAATAAGAGCACTCTTGGCTGGTGCTGGAATTTTAGTTTTATTGGGAGTAATTGATGATAAATGGTCAGTTGATGGACCGGTTAAATTAGCTGGGCAAACTTTAGCTGCTGGAGTAATGGCTTCTCAGGGAATTTCACTTATTTGGTTACCGTTGCCATTTGTGCAAGGAACACTAAGTCTTGACCCTTTGACAGGAGTCTTATTAACAGTATTAATTGTTTTAATCACAGTTAACGCAGTGAATTTCGTGGATGGCTTAGACGGATTAGCAGCAGGAGTAGTTGGTCTGGGTGCGGCAGCATTTTTTGCTTACAGTTATTTACTAAGTGTGGAGTTTGGTTTCTCGCGAGCAACTCTTCCCACACTTATTTCTGCATTATTAGTTGGGGTAACTTTAGGATTTTTACCCCACAACATGTTTCCTGCACGAGTTTTCATGGGAGATACAGGTTCGATGTTAATCGGTTTGATGTTAGCTGCGTGTGCGATTACTTTGACTGGTCAAACAGATCCTGGTGCCTTGGAATTAACTTCAGTTCTACCTAGCTTTTTACTTATATTTCTTCCTTTAGCTGTGATTGCAGTTCCATTGTTTGATTTAGCTTTAGCGGTGTTAAGAAGAACTAGAAGGGGTGCCAATATTTTTACCCCTGATAAAGAACATTTGCATCACCGTTTGTTAGAAAGAGGTCACTCTCACAGAAGAGCTGTGATGTTGATGCATGCTGGAACTGCTTTGTTAGCTTTTGCCACAGTAAGTACTGCGTTTATTCCGTTTCTATATTCTTTGTCTGCACTTATTGCAGGATTGGCTTCTTTGATTTACTTTGGTAGGAGAAGAGACCCCAAGGAGATAGTGGTTGCATAAATGACGATTGAAAACAAAATTATTGTTTCAGGTTTAGTGCCCACCTTGATTGTGGGAATTTTATTTTCTATCGGATTAGGCATTTTCACAGACGCACAAGCAGGCTATTCGGCATTAGGGGGAATGGTTTTAACTTTGGCCTTTTTTGTATTTGGTCAATACGTAATTGGGCGAGTTTTATTAACTAAGCCTGAAATTGGTTTAGGAGTAGCCATGATTGTGTATTTAACACAATTAATTGTGTTACTTGTGTTAATAAAGTTACTAATGGACGCTGCGTGGCTTGATGGAAGGTCATTTGGCATCGCAATTTTTGCCTGCACACTTTCTTGGTCAGCAGGATCTGTTTGGGTGATGGCAAAACATAAAAATGTGGTGATTGAACCTGTAACCCCCCAGGCTTTGAAGATGTCAAAAGACGACTAGCCTTTTATTGGTGAACGAACAAAACAACTTTCGAACCCGCAAGACAACCTCAGATGATCCATGGGCAATTTTTGGTCGTCTGGTTTCTGGAATTTTAATTTACGGAGGCCTTGGTTGGCTAATTGGAACTTGGGTAAACAAAGTAGAAATGTTTGTAGCTGCTGGAGTGATTCTAGGAATTGCTTTAGCACTTTATATGACTTACAAACAATTAAGTATTAAACCGTAAGAAAGGAAAGAAAAAAGTGAAGCCAATTAGAGGTTTAACTCATGGCTAACTTTATTTCTTTAGCCGAAGTTACTTGTAAATTTGGTGACCAGGCTTGTCCGTTTCCCGCGCCAGGAGCAGGAATTTTTGAATGGCGTGCCATAACTTCTCTTAATCTTGGATTAACTTCAATTGATATAACTAAACCCGTAATTTTGGCCCTACTTTGCACAGTAATTGTAAGTGTGGTTTTCTTGGCAGCTTTTGCCAGACCAAAACTTGTTCCAACAGGGTTACAAAACGTTGTTGAAGTTGGTTATTTGTTTGTTCGTGACAACATTGCCCGAGAGATTATGGGTAAAGATGGTGATCGCTTTGTTCCCTTTCTTACCTCGTTGTTCTTCTTTGTGTGGACCATGAATGTGATGGCAATTATTCCGGTGGCACAATTCCCAGTCTCATCTCGTTTTGCTTTCCCAGTAGTTTTGGCACTTATTGTTTGGTTTGTTTATCTGTATCTGGGAATGAAAAATCAAGGTGTGGTTGGTTACTTTAAAAACATTGCTTTTCCACCAGGTATGCCAATAGGAATTTATCCTTTACTTACCCCAATTGAAGTGTTATCAACAATCATTATTAGACCAGTTACTCTTGCCATTCGTTTATTTGCCAACATGTTTGCCGGCCATTTACTTATCACTGTTTTCACCGTTTCTGCTTGGTATTTGCTCAATCTGACAAATTTTGTGGGTTTTGTCTCAGTAATTGGATACTTAGGTTCCATAGTTTCTTTCTTCGTGACTATCGTCTTAACAGGATTTGAAATGTTTATCCAAGCACTTCAAGCCTTCATCTTCACGTTGTTAACAGCTGTATTTATCTCCAGCTCGTTACACGCGGAGCACTAAAGAAAAAGAATTCCTGCAACAAATAGTTGTGGGATAAAGAAAGAAAAGGAAAAGGGAAACATGATGATCCTCGCGGAAATCACTGGTTCACTTGGTTCGATCGGTTACGGTCTTGCCGCAATTGGTCCAGGTGTCGGAATCGGCATCATCTTCGGTAACGGTGTGCAAGCAATTGCTCGTCAACCTGAGGCTTACGGTGTAATTCGCCAAAACATGATTTTGGGTTTCGCACTTGCAGAAGCTTTAGCTTTGATTGGTTTCGTTGCACCATTCGTTTTCGGCGCATAACTAACAACCAAAAACTGGAGTGTGAATATGAACTGGATCCTCGCAGCAGAGGGTGCAGGAGGCAATAGCAATGTTCTATTGCCACCAACTTATGAATTAGTCATAGGAACAATTGCATTTTTTACTATCTTCTTTTTGCTCTCAAAGTTTGCTTTGCCAAACATTAAAAAGACATTAGAAGCTCGTACAGAATCAATTGAAGGTGGAATTGCTAAAGCTGAGAAAATGCAACAAGAGGCCTCAATTACTTTGGCGCAATATCGCCAACAACTAGCTGATGCTCGAAGTGAAGCAGCAAAGATTCGTTCCACTGCAGAATCCGAGCGCACTAACTTAATTAATGAAGCTAGAACTGAAGCTCAAGTTGTGGCACAAGGAGTTACTCAACAAGCAAATGCTCAAATCGCAGCTGAAAAATCTAAAGCGGTAAATGAATTACGCCTAGATGTTTCTAATTTAGCTCTTGATTTAGCAAGCAAAATCGTTGGCGCATCTTTACAAGATGACCAACGAGCAAAAGCAGTTATTGATCAGTTCATTAAAGATCTTGAATCTGCTGGGGGTAAACGCTAAATGTTGGGTGCTAGCAAAATCGCTAATCAGTCATTAATCAAACTTGTTGATTCTAATAAGAATCTGCACACCTTTGAAAATGGCGAAAGTGTGCTTTTGTTAGCCGATGCTATTGCTGACAGCAAGACATTATTAACTACCCTTACTGATTCAGGAATTTCACCTGAAGCACGTGCTGGTGTTGTTAAAGATGTTTTGGCCAAAGCTGGCACAACAGAAGCGGTTTCATTAGTAAGTGAAGCTGTAAAAATGCGGTGGAGTCAAAACCAAGATCTAGTGCAAAGCCTGGAAGCAAGTGGGGCAAGGGCTTTATTTGCCGCTAGTGAAGTAAAGGCTGAACTAGATCGAGTTGAAGATGAAGTATTTGCTTTTGAAAGAGCAATTGCTGCAAGCGGGGAACTTGAATTAATGCTGGCAAATCCAAATATGACTGTTAAAGATCGAGCAAATGTGATTAATGATTTAGTGGGGAAGACTTTTAGCCCAACCGCTATTTTGTTAGTAAATCACGCTATACCTCATCGTCATGGCAGATCAATTACTTCAACATTGGGCGATTTGCAAAAATTAGCTGCAGCAAGAAGAGGACGAGTGCTTGCTGAAGTTACTGCTGCAATTGCTTTAACCAGTGATCAAGAACAAAGACTTACTAACGCATTAACAGCAATTTATAAACAAGATGTTCAAGTACAAGTAAGTATAGACAAAAAAGTTGTAGGCGGAGTTGCAGTAAGAGTTGGCGATGAAGTTATCGATGGCACAATTGCAAGCCGTTTAGCACAAGTAAAACGCCAGTTAGCTGGCTAAAACCAAAAACTTCCAGTGTTTGCAAAGTTTGCAAATACAAAAGATAGAAAAAGTAGAAAGGCAGTATCAAAGATGACCGAACTCCAGATCAAACCTGAAGATATCCGGAGTGCAATCGAGCGCAACGTTGCCAATTTCAATCCGAAAACTTCCAAGGATGAAGTAGGACGTGTAGCCGAAACCGGTGACGGTATTGCCCGCGTTGAAGGTTTGCCATCAGCAATGACAAGTGAATTACTTGAATTTGAAGGCGGACTATTAGGTGTAGCTCTTAACTTAGATGTTTCAGAAATCGGTGCTGTTCTTTTAGGAGATCCTTCAGGTATCCAAGAAGGACAAGAAGTAAGACGTACCGGTCGTGTATTAGAAGTTCCAGTAGGAGATGGCTTCTTAGGAAGAACTGTTGATCCCCTTGGAAATCCAATTGATGGTTTAGGTGCCATTAAAGCAAGTGCACAACGTGCTCTTGAACTACAAGCACCAACTGTAGTTGAGCGCCAACCTGTTAAAGAACCACTTGAATTTGGTATCAAAGCAGTAGATGCAATGACAGCAGTTGGTCGTGGTCAACGCCAATTAATCATTGGTGATCGCGGAACTGGTAAAACTGCCCTTGCAATTGATGCGATCATTAACCAAAAGCAAAACTGGTTATCAGGAGATCCTAAGAAACAAGTTCGCTGTATTTATGTAGCGATTGGGCAAAAGGGTTCAACTATAGCATCTGTTAGAGCAACATTAGAAAAATACGGTGCACTTGAATACACCACCATTGTTGCGGCAACTGCATCAGATCCAGCAGGTTTTAAATACATCGCACCTTATGCAGGTTCTGCAATTGGTCAGCATTGGATGTATGAAGGAAAACCTGCATTAATTGTGTTTGACGATTTAACAAAACAAGCAGAGGCCTATCGAGCAGTGTCTTTGTTGCTTCGTCGTCCACCAGGTCGTGAAGCATATCCTGGTGATGTGTTCTATTTGCACTCACGTTTATTAGAACGTTGCGCCAAATTATCAAACGAATTAGGTGGCGGTTCATTAACTGGATTACCAATTATTGAAACCAAAGCAAATGACGTTTCTGCATATATTCCAACCAACGTTATTTCTATTACAGATGGACAGATCTTTTTGGAAACAGATTTGTTCAACTCAGGAATTCGTCCTGCGATCAACGTGGGAATTTCAGTTTCTCGCGTGGGTGGATCAGCTCAACCAAAAGCCATGAAAAAAGTTGCGGGACGTCTTCGTCTTGACTTAGCACAATTTAGAGAATTAGAAGCATTTGCTGCTTTTGGATCTGATCTTGATGCTGCTTCAAAATCACAACTAGAACGAGGCTCACGCTTAGTTCAGTTACTAATTCAAGGCCAATATGCACCACTGCCAATGGAAAAAGCAGTTGCATCTCTGTGGGCTGGAACTACGGGAAATCTTGATGATGTTCCGGTGGAAGATATTGGTCGCTTCGAAGTTGAATTCCATAACTATCTAGATCGCGAACATGCCTCAACTTTGGCAGCAATCAGAGACACGCGTGATCTAAGTGATGACAACGTTGAAGACATCAAAAAAGGTATCAACAACTTTAAGAAGCAGTTTGTGAAAGCAAATGGTCAACCTTTATTGGTTGATGCAAATGTTGAAGCATTAGCTGTTGAAGATGTTGAACAAGCCCAAATCAAAGTTCAGAAAAGAGCTTAAAGGTTAATTATGGGTGCCCAGTTACGCGTATTTAGAAGACGCATTCGCTCGGTTAATGCGACCAAGAAGATCACTAGAGCAATGGAATTAATTGCCTCTAGTCGAATCATCAAGGCGCAAAACCAAGTGGCTGCGGCTACTCCATATGCCACAGCACTTTATAAAGCAGTTTCTTTAGCAGCCTCAAATGCTCGCGGAAACCATCCTTTGTTATTAAACAAAAAAGATGGCAAACGTGCCGCAGTTTTATTGATCACAGCCGATCGTGGTTTAGCAGGTGCTTATTCGGCCAATATTTTGCGTGAAGGTGAAAGATTAACTGAGCTATTACGCGATGAACAAGGAAAAGAAGTTATTCCATTCATTGTGGGCAGAAAAGGTCTTGGTTACTACAAATTCCGCAACAGAGAAGTTGCAGCAAGCTGGACTGGAATTACTGATAGACCAACTTATGATGATGCGCGCATTATTGCTAAAGCGTTATTAGAAATTTTCTTAAAAGAAGAAGCACAAGGTGGTGTTGATGAAATCCAAATCATTTACACCCGTTTTGTGAACAGAATTTCTCAAGTTCCAGTGGTGCAAAGAATTGTGCCATTAGAAGTTGTAGAAGAACTAGTTCAATCATCATCAAAGATGACCGAAGTTGATACCCACAAACCAACTTTGCCTCTTTATGATTTCGAGCCATCACCAGATGCGGTGCTCGATGAACTATTACCTAAATACATTGAATATTTGGTGTATGCAGGTTTGTTACAAGCAGCAGCTTCAGAACACGCAGCAAGACAGCGTGCCATGAAATCAGCAACTGAAAATGCTGAAGATCTAATCAAGAGTTTGACCCGTCGTGCTAACCAAGCACGTCAGGCCGAAATTACCCAGGAAATTAGTGAAATTGTCGGTGGCGCCGACTCACTAAAGTCCGCCAACTAGGAGAAAAGAAAAATGAGTAGCACAACAGAAACAAAGAATGTAACCGGAAGAGTTGCACGCGTTACTGGTCCCGTTGTAGACGTGGAATTTCCAGTAGATGCGATACCTGAATTGTTTTTTGCCCTCCATGTCGAAGTGACATTGCCAGGAGCAGAAACAAGAACACTTACTTTAGAAGTAGCTCAACATATTGGTGATGGAATGGTTCGCGCCATTTCTATGCAACCAACAGATGGTTTGATTCGCGGCGCCACCGTGAAATCAACTGGTTCTCCTATTTCTGTTCCTGTGGGCGATGTAACTCTTGGACATGTGTGGAACACCCTCGGTAAACCACTTGATGTTGAAGAATCTTCACTAAAAATTACTGATCGTTGGCCAATTCATCGTCAACCACCAAAATTTGACGAACTTGAACCAAAAACAGAAATGTTTGTGACTGGTATCAAAGTTATTGATCTTTTAACACCTTATGTAAAAGGTGGAAAGATTGGTTTGTTTGGTGGAGCAGGTGTAGGAAAAACTGTTTTGATTCAGGAAATGATTTATCGCGTTTCTGAAAACTTCGGTGGAGTGTCAGTGTTTGCCGGTGTTGGAGAAAGAACACGTGAAGGAAACGACTTATTTTTGGAAATGACCGAGTCAGGTGTTATTAACAAAACCGCACTCGTGTTTGGTCAAATGGATGAGCCACCTGGTACTCGTATGAGAGTTGCACTTTCAGCTCTAACTATGGCTGAATATTTCCGTGATGTGAAAAACCAAGACGTTTTGTTGTTCATTGACAACATTTTCCGTTTCACCCAAGCAGGTTCTGAAGTTTCCACACTGTTAGGCCGTATGCCTTCAGCTGTGGGTTACCAGCCAACACTTGCTGATGAGATGGGTCAATTGCAAGAACGAATTACTTCAACTCGTGGTAACTCAATTACTTCGATGCAAGCAATTTATGTTCCAGCAGACGACATCACAGATCCAGCACCTCACACCACGTTTGCGCATTTGGATGCCACAACAGTGTTAAGCCGTCCAATTTCAGAGTTGGGTATTTATCCCGCTGTGGATCCATTGGATTCAACTTCACGTATTCTTTCACCACTTTATTTGGGTGAAGAACATTATGCAGTTGCCCAAAGAGTTAAAGAAGTACTACAAAGATACAAAGATTTGCAAGACATCATTGCAATTCTTGGTATTGATGAACTAAGTGAAGAAGATCGAGTTCTTGTGGGTCGTGCTCGAAGAATTCAAAGATTCTTATCCCAAAACATGTTCGTAGCAGAAGCTTTTACCGGTCAAGCTGGTTCTTTTGTGCCGTTGGAAGAAACCATTGCTTCATTTAGATCTTTAACAAATGGTGACTATGACCATCTTCCAGAACAAGCATTCTTCATGGCAGGAAACATTGAAGATGTTGAAAAGAACGCAAGCAAATTGGCAGGAAAGTAACTAACTAATGCCATTAAATGTTGAAGTTGTTGCAACTGACGGAAAAGTCTGGTCAGGGCAAGCAAGCACGGTTGTGTTAAGAACTAAATCAGGTGAAATTGGTTTACTTCCTGGACACGCACCTTTGCTTGCTTCACTTGACGATGGCCCCGTCACCATCAGGCCACTTGAAGGCAGTGAATTAAAAGCAGCAGCACATGGTGGATTTGTAATTGTTGATAGTAACAATGTGATTGTGTTAGCAGAAACAGCTGAATTAGCCAGTGATATTGATGTTAAACGTGCTCAAAAAGCAAAAGATGAAGCAACAAAATCAGGTGATAAAGAAGCACTGAAAAGAGCAGAGTCAAGACTGACTATTGCAGTAGGTTAGAAAATAGTTATCCCATCAAAGGAGTTTTAGATGTCAAAGCAAGTTGTCACAAAATTAGTAGTTAATACCAGAAAAAGAAACAGAGCAACAACTTTTTTTCGACCAGTTTTGATCATTCCGATTTTAATATTTGTGAGTACTTTTTCATCCAATAATTCAGGTGCGGTAAGTATTTCATTTATACTTGCAGTTCCAGTACTTCTGGCTTTAGTTTTTAGAAGAATTTATCCAAGCTACATTTATGGTTTCAACCAGGCATTCTTGGAACTACAAAACAGAATCTCAGTTTATGCCCTTTATTTAACTGATGAATTTCCATCAATTGAAAAAAGCAAATATGTAAATATCACGCTGCCAGATGTAAAAGGTGGCAAAGCCCTTAATAGATGGCTTCCATTAATCAAGTGGTTACTGGCAATTCCACTTTATATAGTTGGAGTTGTTTACTTAGTGGTAACAATTATTTACACCATCATTGCTTGGTTCAATATCTTGTTCACAGGTAAATATCCAAAATTTGCAATTGACTTTGTGGTGGGAACAGTTCAATTCTGGAACAGAGTTACCGGGTATGCATTTATTTTAGTAACAGATGAATATCCAACTTTTTCAGTAAAACCCACCAACTAAGGAATTAAATAATAGGTGCCAACTAAACAGTTGGCACCTATTTACATTTCTACGCGTTTAACGTTGGCGCCAAGTCCTGTTAGATTTTCAACAAAGTTTGAATATCCACGATCAACGTGGTGAACTTCAGTTACATATGTAACATCATCTGCTACTAAACCTGCCAAAACTAAAGATGCGCCAGCTCTAACGTCGGTTCCTTCAACCGGTGCTCCTGAAAGTATTTCTTTTCCTCTAACTAAGCAATGGTGACCATTGATCTTTACATCCGCACCTAATCTTGCTAATTCATTAACAAATCTAAATCTTGCTTCAAACAGATTTTCAGTAACCATGGAAGATCCTGTGGCTATGGAATTTAGGGCAATCATTTGAGGTTGTAAATCGGTGGGAAAACCTGGATAGGGAAGGGTAACAATGTCAACTGCTTTTGGTCTGGTGTGCATGGAAACATTTAATCGATCTTCAACTGATTTAATTTCAGCACCAGTATCACGTAACTTTTCTAAAACTAATTCCATATCACTTGGTTTTACTCCATGAATTGTGATATCTCCTTGAGTCATGACTGCTGCAATTGCCCAAGTTCCAGCCACAATTCGATCAGGAACAACATTATGAGTCGTGGGATTAAGTTTTTTTACACCTGTAATTTCTAAAACACTTGAACCAATGCCATTAATCTTTGCACCCATTTTTACTAACATGTTGCATAAATCAACAATTTCAGGTTCACGGGCAACATTGTCAATATTTGAATTTCCTTTAGCTAAAACTGCTGCCATCACAACATTTTCTGTTGCACCAACACTTGGAAAATCTAGAGCGATATTTGCTCCACTTAATCCATTTTCTGCTCTAACAATTAAATAACCGTGTTCACTATGAACATGGCAACCTAGTTTTTCTAAACCTTGCATGTGAATATCAAGTCCGCGAGATCCAATTGCATCACCACCAGGAAGAGCAATGTCTGCTTCACCACATCTGGCAACTAGTGGTCCAAGTACTGAAATAGAGGCACGCATTTTTCTTACTAAGTCATAGTCTGCTTTGTGGCCTATTTTTGCTGGTACATCGATTGTTACAGTTGATGTTGCAATATCGTGTTCAACTTTGCAGCCAAGTCTTCGAAGTAATTCAGCCATAATTTCAACATCTAATATTTGTGGGACGTTTGTTAAAGTTGTTAATCCTTCTGCCATGACAGCAGCAGCCATAAGTTTTAGAACGCTATTTTTTGCACCAGGAACACGCACGTCACCCTTTAGGGGACCGGATCGTTCAACTCGAAATGCTTCCATGACTCACCAGAGTACCCAACCAAAGTGTGTAAACACCAATTCACACATAGGCTCTACTCATGGTTAATCTCACTCGCATCTACACCAGAACTGGTGATGATGGAACTACTGCTTTAGGGGATATGTCCCGGGCTTTAAAAACAGATTTAAGATTAGAAGCTTTTGCTGATGTTGATGAAGCTAATTCATCTATAGGTGTGGCAATTGCCATGGGAAATCTAGATGAGGATGTTAAAGACTTACTTACTAGAGTTCAGAATGATTTATTTGATGTTGGTGCTGATTTAGCAACTCCAGTTGGTAAAAAAAATGACACACCACAATTAAGAGTTAAACCTGAATATGTTGATGATTTAGAAAAAGCAATTGATCACTACAACTCATTTCTTAAACCCTTGAGTTCATTCATTCTTCCAGGTGGAACACCTGGAGCTGCACTTTTGCATGTGGCAAGAACAATTGTGAGACGTGCTGAAAGATCAACTTGGACAGCATTTACTGCTCATAAAATTGTGATGACAGAAACTCCAGCAAGATATTTAAATAGACTTTCAGATTTGTTATTTGTGCTTGCCCGTTACAGCAATAGAGCACAAGGTGATGTTTTATGGGTTCCAGGAGCCCATAGATAATTTAGACTCGTCCGCGAATCAAATTTCTTGCTTTAGTTTCATCCTTAGGCCACACCATTAATTGTGGTCCTTCCAAAGTAAAAGCCAAAGTAGCTTTTATGTTGTGAGCAATTAATTCTTGGCGAAGTTTTTCACCTTCTGCGTAATTGGCTGGATTTCCAATTGCTACTAAGACTCCATAATCATCTTTGAAGCTTGCTTTGGTTGGGCGTTCAATTAGAGAAGTTTTCTTTGGACTAAAACCCCATCTCAAAAACAGCACCAGTATTAATAATCCCAAACCAACAATCAAGGGAAGTGTTACATAGGTGGTGCTACCCCAAGTCATCATGACAGCCATTGTTGCGCATATTTAGTCATCAGGCATCATCGAGTTATGCGTTTATTGGTTGCTACCTGCACAGTTGATTATGTGGGAAGGCTGACGGCTCATTTGCCAGAAGCCACCCGATTGATTCTTTTTAAGGCTGATGGTTCGGTCTCCATTCATGCTGATGACCGGGCTTACAAACCACTTAATTGGATGAGTCCACCATGTTTTACAACTGAAGTAAATGAAAGTGATAAAAAAACTATCACTGTAGAAAATAAATCAGGAGAAAGATTAGTCATAACTGTTACTGAAGTTATATATAACTCAACCCATGATTTAGGTATAGATCCAGGTTTAGTAAAAGATGGAGT
>JAQCGN010000035.1 GCA_027730605.1 Actinomycetota bacterium | reverse complement strand
TTTCCCGCCCTTGATAATCCAGAAATATTTATGTCTTTGTGGCAAGGAGATTTAGGAATTGATGAAGGAATAGCTCAAAGCATTTATCGACTTAACACATCGAAAATGAAAGAGATTGGATTGGAAGAGTTAAAACCAGGGCAAAGCTGGGAAAGTGATTTAGGTTACGTAATTAGGTTTATAGGTGTTGAACGATTTGCATCATTTCAGGTTGCATATGAACCAGGAAGATTTGTAGCACTTATAGGAGCAACACTTGCCATGCTGGGTATGTTTTTTGGCTTAGGTGTGCAAAGGCGAAGAATTTGGGTGATGATGCATAAAGTAGGAAGTGGTTCTAGTGTTATAGAAGTAGCAGGCTTAGCAAAAAGCACAAATCATGAAATCAGTAAAGATTTAAACAAAGTGCTCAGTGCTTTAGGTATAACTGAAAGAAATAAAACAGGAAGTAGGTCAATTTGAGTACTAACTCATTAAGTAATTTATTGATCTATTTTTCTATATTTCTAGCTGCTATAAATTTACTTCTATTTTCCATATCATTAACACAGAGCAAATCAAATAATAAAATTTCTAATATCGCCATGTCTTTAACATGGCTTGTTGGAATATTTTTAGCAGCAGGATTAATACTTAGAGGGGTAGCAGCACAGCGTGCACCTTGGGGCAATATGTATGAATTTGCTATTGCTTCTGCAACTGCCATAGTTTTTACATTTTTAATTGTTTCGTTACGAAAAGATATTCAATGGCTTGGCATATTTATAATTGTTCCAGTTGTTTTGCTATTAGGACTGGCAGTAATTGTGCTTTACACCGAAAGTGGCCCACTAGTTCCAGCACTTAAATCAAGTTGGTTACTAATACATGTAAGCTCTGCCATAATTTCTTACGGCGCATTTACTATCAATTTTGCACTATCTGTGGTGTATCTATTTAGAGTTAAAGGTAAATTAAAATCTTTACCTAGCCCAACTCGAATTGATGATTTTTCTTATAAGTTAGTTTTGTTTGCCTTTCCAATTTGGACATTCGCGGTAATCTCAGGTGCAATTTGGGCAGAAAATGCCTGGGGTAGATACTGGGGTTGGGATCCTAAAGAAACTTGGTCATTTATAACTTGGATTATTTATGCTGCTTACCTACATTCAAGAGTTACAGTTGGTTGGAAAGGAACAAAATCTGCTTGGTTAAGTATTGCTGGTTATGCAGCAATTGTTTTCAATTTCTTTATTATTAATATTTTTATCACAGGGTTACATAGTTACGCTGGAGTTTAAGAGATGAAAAGTGTTTTGAAGTATACGTTTTTAAGACTACTCATTCTTGCAGCTTTCTTAGGTATTGGTTATTTAGTAGGACTTAGAGGAATTATTTTGCTGCTAGTTGGATTTCTTGCCTCAGGAATTGTGAGCCTTTTTGTTTTATCGCAAACAAGGGATCAATTCTCTAGTTCTATTTCAAATGGTTTTGAAAAAATAAATAAAAGAATTACAAATGCAGCTGATAAAGAAGACAAAATTATTGATGAAAAAAACTAACCTCTAACTAAAGCAAGACAAACTAGTAAAGCCCAAAATAACTCAGTTTGACCAGTTTTTGTTAACACCGCAATAAGTTCTTTTCCTTCAACTTTGGCTAATACAGGCTTGAGTGCTTGCCAGGCAACAGGCAGTGCCAGCAATTGAATTTGGATGGTTGTGTTTATCGCAGAATTATTTGTAAAAAACATCGAACCAACAAGCACAAAAGGTATTATCAGTAAAGCTGCATACAAGACTCTTGTTTTACTATCGCCTAACTTAACGGCAAGAGTTATTTTCTTATTTTGTAAATCTTTTTCTCTATCTCTAAGGTTATTTGTTACTAATATTGCTGTGGCAAATAAGCCAATTGAAATTGCAAATATAAGAAAGTATGGTTTAAAAAATAGTGTTTGAGCATAAGTAGTTCCTAAGACTGCTACTAAGCCAAAATAGATAAAAACAAATATTTCACCAAAGCCTGCATAACCATAAGGTTTTGGTCCTCCCGTGTAAGTCCAGGCAGCAATGATCGCACTTATTCCAAGGAGTAAAAACCACCATTGCTTTGTAAGAATAGTGATAATTAAACCTGAAATTGCTGAGATAAAAAAGAATAAAAATGCAGCATTTTTAACAGCTTGTGGTGAAGCTAGATTTTGGCCAACTAATCGAACTGGCCCAATTCTTTGATTATCGGTTCCCTTGATTCCATCTGAATAGTCATTAGCAAAATTAACTGCAATCTGAATTGAAACACTCACTAATAAAGCTAATAAGGAAATAGTTAAGTTAAAAGAATTTTCATAATGAGCAAGGGAGCTTCCCACCAATACCGGAGCTACTGCGGCACCTAAAGTTTTAGGTCTTGTGCCTTGAAACCAATTATTTAGACTTGTCATTTAAGTGAATCTACATCTATTTTACCGTTGGGAAGCAATGGTAATTCGTGGGCAAATTTAATTATTCTTGGCTTGGCAGCACTTCCAAGTTCTCTTTCAACAGCATCTTGTAATTTCATTTCATCAGCATTTCCAACAACTACAGCAGCAATAATTGTGCCCCAGGTTTTATCAGGAATTGCAAAAACTACTGCATCTTCAATCCCAATTTGATCTCTTAAAACATTTTCTACTGCATGAACAGAAATATTTATCCCACCTGAAATTACAATATCATCAGTGCGGCCAATAACTTTTAATGTTGCATTTTCAAAAGAACCTATATCTTGAGTTATTACCCATCCTTGATTAAAAGTTTTTTCATTAAGATTTTTAACACCTTGGCTATCCCCGTGATAACAAGTTGCATTACTTGGGCTTTTAATTGAAATTATTCCAGCACCATTGTGGGAAGGATTTTCAATTCTGATCTGAACATTTTCTAGAGCCTTACCATCCCAAACTATCCCCCCACAGGTTTCAGTCATGCCATATGTGCGAATTAAATTAACTCCTTGGTTTTTTAAATCGTTAAATAGATCTGGAGATATTTGCCCACCACCAACTAATATGGCATCAAATTTTGTAAGCAAGTCAATTTTTTCTTGCGCAACTAATGCTGCTAATTGGGCGGCGACTAAGGATGTTCTAACTCGGCCTTGTTTGGCAATAAAAGTTTGTGCAATTCCAGCAAAAATTTCTGGTGAAAACTTGGCATTGTCATCTAATCCGTATTCCCATTTTTGATCTTGGGCAATGGCTCGAGCAATGACCATTGCTCCGCCAATAAATGCAGGATTAATTGCCAGTAACCAGGAAGCTGTTTCTGTAAATCTTTTGTTCACAAGATTTGTAGCAGATATCAATGATTGAGATGAGATTTCAACTGCTTTTGGATTTCCAGTAGATCCACTAGTACAAACAATTAATCCAGATTCAATTTGACATGGAATAGTTACATCAATTGCAGATTCATATTTATTTCCAAGGCTTTCACCTTTAGCGGATGGAACTAGTGCACTTATTGTATTTTCATTAATACATTTCAAAATCGCCCCTGAAACTGCGTCAGCAGCCTTCCGGCCAGGAGGCAGTAAAACGCGGTTTGCAAAGATTGGAGTCATCAGTACACCAGCGTAGAGAGTGAATGTTTTTAAGTGACCAACGATCCAGCAAAATCCTCAATCGTTCCTGCTTTGAATTGGCAAGCCCAAGGTCAGTGGCGCGATATTGAGTATCACCTAGCCGATGGAATTGCCAAGATCACAATTAATCGTCCAGAAAAAAGAAATGCTTTTAGACCACAAACTGTCACAGAATTAATTAAGGCATTTGATTTAGCAAGAGATGACAATGAAGTTGGTGTAGTAATTCTTACGGGTAAAGGAGATCTTGCTTTTTGTTCTGGTGGAGATCAAAGTATTCGCGGTGATGATGGTTACATGGGTGATGATGAAGTTGGGCAAAAAGGAATTGGTCGGTTAAACGTTCTTGATTTACAAGTACAAATTAGAAGACTTCCTAAACCAGTAATTGCAATGATTGCAGGTTTTGCAATTGGCGGGGGACATGTATTACATGTTGTTTGTGATTTATCAATTGCTGCAGATAACGCAAAATTTGGTCAAACTGGACCAAGAGTAGGTTCATTTGATGGTGGATTTGGTTCAAGCTTACTTTCAAGACAAATCGGTTTAAAGCGTGCAAAAGAGATTTGGTTTTTAGCTAGACAATATGACGTACAGACTGCACTTGAGTGGGGATTAGTTAATGCAGTTGTGCCATTAGTTGATTTAGAAAAGGAAACAGTTAAGTGGGCACAAGAAATGCTGCAACACTCACCTCTTTCACTTCGTTTACTTAAAGCATCATTTAATGCAGCAGATGATGGATTAGCTGGTGTTCAACAATTAGCGGGGGATGCAACGTTGCTCTACTACATGAGTGATGAAGCTCAAGAAGGTCGCGATGCCTACAAAGAAAAAAGAAAACCAAACTTTGGTAAATTCCCTAAACGTCCTTGATCAGGTTTGTTGATGGAATTACAAAGTAAAAAAGATGTATTAGCAAACTTAAAAACTTTCCGGGTTGACTTAACAGATCCAATGCGTGATCTGAATTACCGCGAAGGTGTTTTAATTAAAGGTGACTTTGGGTGGGCTGAATTTGCTCCCTTTGAAAATCACCCCATAAATCACTGCAGTCGTTGGCTACAAGCTGCTTTAGAAATGGCCTGGACAAAATTACCAGAACCAAAACTTAAAGAAATAAAAGTTAATGCAATATCAGTGAGCCCAGATCCCCAGAAAGCAATCAAAATTTTAGAAGAAACAGGTTGCCTCACACTTAAAGTCAAACTAAGTGGTCATGATTTAGTAAAAGATATTGAATTTTTAAGGCAAATAGTTAAGGTCAAACCAAACATAATTTTTAGGATTGATTTCAATGGAAATCTAACCTTAGATCAAGCCATAAATTACTGTGCCAAACTAAATGAATTTAATATTGAATATTTAGAGCAACCTTGTGGCTCTTTAACAGATTTAAAAAAATTAAAGAGCCAAACGGTAATCAAGATTGCCGTTGATGAAAATTTAAGGCTTACAGAAGATGCAACTGATCCAATTCATATTCGTGAAATCACTGATATAGCTGATTTTGTAGTAGTGAAACCTATTCCTGTTGGAGGTATAAAAAGATTTCAAAAAATTGCTGAACATATAATTGGTTCTGGGAAAAAGATAATAGTTTCGGGATCAATGGATACAAGTGTTGGTTTGTATCAGACTGCTTTGGCTCAATCTTTGATCGAAGAGAAATTTCAACTCGCAGCTGGGGCTGCAACAGGCTCGATTCTTTCTACTGATGTTGTGTCAAATACTCTTAAAGCCCATAATGGGGTGTTGGAAGTAAAAAGGCTTGAAGTTGTTGAAACTTTAGTTAAGGAAAGTCCAAATAAAAATAGTTTACTCAAAAGACTTGATGAATCTTTTGAATACGGCAGAAGAGAGGGTTGGTTTTGATGGTTAGTCAAAATCTTAAACAACCTCCCTCTGCACAAACTGCACAATTAATTGTGCAACAACTTATTAGTAATGGAGTTGAGTTTGTTTCAATTTCTCCAGGTTCAAGAAATGGGCCAATCTCGTTAGCCCTCATCTCAGCTGAAAAAAAGGGTTTACTAAAAGTAAATGTGAGAATTGATGAGCGCTCAGCTTCATTTTTGGCGTTAGGTGCAGCAATTAAATCTGGTAAGCCAACGGCAGTACTAACTACATCTGGAACCGCAGTAGCAAATCTATTTCCCGCAATTGTGGAAGCAAAATATGCAGGAATTCCTCTTATCATCATGACTGCTGATAGACCTGCTTCAGTACACGGAACAGGGGAAAACCAAGTTATTACTCAGCGAGAAATATTTGGTAATTATGTTTCTAGGAGTATTGAAATAGCGTCAGATTCTTTAAATATCGAAACTTCATCAGCAAGAGAAGCAATAAGAGATCGGATTAATTCTGTATTTAGTGCAGCAATTAGAAATAGAGGTCCAGTTCACTTAAATATTGCACTAGCAGAGCCACTCGTGCCCACTGAAGAATTTAATTTTGAACATAAAAAGATTCTTGAAGATAAAATAGTCATTACACCTGAAAATATTTCAACAGAATTACTTAATCGAAAAGGAATAATTATTGCAGGTGGAACAAATATTGAATACTCAAATTACGCTCAAGAATTGGGTCAAGCACTTGACTGGCCTGTGGTTGTGGAACCTCCACATCAAGCAGTTGGAAAAACTATGGTGTCTCACGCACCGGTTCTACTTTCTTTAAATTCTATAAATCTAAAACCCGAGGTTGTCTTAACAGTTGGTCGTGTTGGTTTATCAAGACAAGTCAGTGAGCTTATAAAAAAAGCAAGTCTTGTCATTTCATGTGCTGTGCCAAGTGTTATTACAACTTCAACAGCAAAACAAAGAATTAGTGGATTATTCAGAATTCCTTCAAACCAAAACAATAAAGATTGGAAAAATTCCTGGGAAAAAGTTGGTAATCAAGCACACGAAATTGTACAAAAAGTTTTAGAGGATAGTCCTAGAATCTCTGCGCTACACGTAGTTGATTGCTTAATGAAAAATTTGCCAAAAAAATCACATATACATTTAGCCTCTAGTTTGGCAGCCCGAGATTTTGAACTTTTAGCTTCACCAAACTTAAATTCCCCGTACTCAAATGGGGAAGTCACTGTTTCTATGAATCGAGGGGTTAACGGAATTGATGGTGTTGTTGCCACAGCAATGGGAACTGCTTTAAGTTCTAGCGTTCCAACATTTGCAATGCTTGGGGATATAGCTGCGCTTCATGATCTTTCAAGTTTTGTTATTCCTATAACTGAAATACAACCAGATATAACATTTATTGTTAATGATAATAATGGTGGTGGAGTATTTAATCTTTTGGAACAATCAAAAGTTGAAGATTTTGAAAGGGCTTTTGGAACTCCAACTGATATTAATTTAAGTGAAGTTTTTAAGAGCCTTGGATGCGAAGTTAAATCAATTACTAAAATAAGTGACCTGCAAGCAAATCTTGACACACCAAAAGGTATAAAAGTCTTAGTGGTTAAAATTCAATCGCGAGAATCAGAAGCAAACTTAAGAAAACTAATTTTTGGAGAAGTTAATAAGAGTATTAATTAGTCAGCGCATCTCTCATTGCAGAGAATTTCGCATTTGACTCAATTAATTCATCTTCTGGTGTTGATCCAGAGACAATTCCACATCCTGCAAAAAGCCGAGCAGTATTTTCTTTAATCTCTGCACATCTAAGTGCAATACCTAATTCGCCGTCTCCTTTAGAGTTAATCCATCCAACAGGCCCGGTGTATCTGTTTCTATCCATTTGTTCTAATTCCTGAATTAAACTTTTTGCTCTACCAGTTGGTGTGCCACAAATCGCAGCACTTGGATGAAGAGATCCAGCTAGTACAAGTGCTGGTGCTGCATCTACCAGGGTTCCTGAAATATCTGTTGCAAGATGGGCAACATTTGCCAGTCTTAAAACTTTTGGAGTTTTTGGAACGTTCATGTCTGTGCAGTGCAAAGCCAATGAGGTGGCAACTGAATTAACTGCAAATTCGTGTTCATCCAAATCTTTACCACTTTGTAATAAAGTTGTGGCAAGTTCAGAATCTGTTGCGGATTCATCTCTTTTAATAGTTCCTGCTAAAACTCTTGATAAAACAGAATCTCCATTCCTTCTAATTAGAAGTTCAGGTGTAGCACCAATTAGGCCGTCAACAGAAAAAGTCCAGCACTCTGGATAAGAATCACTTAATTTATTTAATAAGTATCTGGAGTCTAAATTTTCATCAGCATGAGCGTTTAAATCTCGTGCGAGGACTACTTTGTCTAGCTCTTTGTTATTAATTCTTTCTACAGCTTTTTTTACACCTTTTTGCCAATCAATAATCGAAATAGTTCCATCACTCCAAGTCAAGTTCGAAGGGGCTTTTGGAACTTCTCGTGGTGCATAAATTTCTGATTTAATTTTTTCTATATCTAGATTTCCAATAACAGTTAACCAAGTTTTTTCATTGTTTTGCCCCACCACAATTTCTGGAACTACAACAACACTTGAATTTTCAGATAGATAGGAAAAGGAAACAAAAGCAATTGCACCAGAACTAGAAGTTTGAACCTCATCTCGGATTGAGGAATTATCTACAAACTCTTTCCACCAGCGATGTGCTCTGGAGAATCTTTCTGATCCAGTGAAGTTTTCTTTTGTGTTAATGCCCCAAGCAACGATTCCTTGATTGTTTCGAACCCAAGAGAAAACCTCGTTTGAGGAAAGATTAGGCAATAAGTTGATTAGGTCGATTTTCTTAGATAGTTCGATGGTGCGAATAGCAGTAGTCGAAAAATTTTGCACTGCAGTTGGTTTCGACATATTCCTAGACTACGCCCGAACTTAAAAACCAGCCACAAGTGGCAAAAAGTCGTGGGGCTGACAGAATATAAATATGTCAAAGGCTTCCTTAACCAAAAATCCGCGTGAAGTAGCAGCGATGTTTGATCGTGTTGCTGCAAAATATGACATTACAAATGATGTTCTAGCTTTTGGGTTAACCCACTTCTGGCGCAAAGCCACTGCAAATGCGGTAGCAGCAAAAAAAGGGGAGAAAATTTTAGATCTGGCTGCAGGAACAGGAACTAGCTCGCTAGCTTTTGCCAAGTCTGGGGCAACTGTAATTCCTTGTGATTTTTCTTTGGGAATGCTGCAAGAAGGAAATAAAAGATCTCCGCAATTAAATTTTTCAGCAGGCGATGCTCTTTCTCTGCCTTTTGCAGACGAGACCTTTGATGCGGTGACAATATCTTTTGGTGTAAGAAATGTAAATAATGTTGACAAAGCACTTAAAGAAATGCTACGAGTTACAAAACCTGGTGGGCGAATAGTTATTTGTGAATTTTCTTCTCCAACTTTTGAGCCATTTAGAAAAATTTATATGGAATACTTGATGAAAGCACTACCTGCAATTGCAAAAAAAACTTCCTCTAATCCTGATGCTTACGTCTATTTGGCAGACTCAATTAGAGCTTGGCCAAATCAGAAGGATTTTGCGTTACAAATTAATAATTCTAATTGGAATAACGTTAAGTGGAAAAATCTTACTGGTGGAATTGTGTGTCTTCACAAAGCAGAAAAAAGTTTATAAATGATTACACAAAACGATGCTGATGTAATAGTTGTGGGGGCAGGACCTGGCGGATCAGCTACTGCTTTTCATCTGGCTAATCGTGGTTTAGATGTTTTACTTTTTGAAAAGACAAGTTTTCCCAGAGAAAAAGTATGTGGTGATGGTCTTACACCTAGAGCAGTAAAACAAATTTTAGATATGGGCATTGAGCCAACAATTGAAAATGGTTGGTTGAGAAATAAAGGTTTAAGAGTTATTGGTGCAGGTCATCGATTAGAACTTGAATGGCCTGAGGTTGAAGGTTTTCCTAATTACGGATTAGTAAGAACCAGATCTGATTTCGATGAATTACTAGCCAGAACGGCGCAAAAGCGTGGAGTAAGACTTCATGAAAAAACTCGTGTTACTGGACCAATTATGGATGAACAGACTGGACGAATGATTGGTGTTACAACTAAAAATTCTGAAGGAGAAGAATCAAAACATTTTGCCAAAGTTGTTGTAGCAGCAGATGGAGTTTCAAGTCGAATGGCATTAGCTCTTGGTTTAGAAAGAAGAGATGACAGACCAATGGGTGTAGCAGTTAGAACTTATTACAAGAGCCCAAGAACTCATGATAATTATTTGGAATCATGGTTAGAATTAAAAGATCAAAATAAGTTACTCCCGGGATACGGTTGGATTTTTGGAATGGGTGATGGAACTTCAAATGTTGGTTTAGGAATTCTTGATTCTTCTCCAGTTTTTCAAAGTATTGATTACAAAGATTTATTAAAACGCTGGCTTGACCAAACTCCAGTTGAATGGGGTTTTCGAGATGAAAATATGACTCAACAAGTAAGAGGTGCTGCATTACCAATGGGATTTAATCGCCAACCTCATTACGTAAAGGGAATGGTTTTGGTTGGCGATTCAGGTGGAATGGTAAATCCGTTTAACGGTGAAGGTATTGCTTATGCAATGGAAACCGGGCAAGTGGTAGCAGAAGTTATTGAAAAAGCTATGAAAGCAAAATCTACATTTGAAATGGAAAATGAATTAAATCAATATCCAACTGTTTTGAAAGATCGTTTAGGCGGTTATTACACATTAGGCAGAGTTTTTGTTAAATTAATTGGTAACCCTCAGATAATGCAAATCGCCACAAAATATGGCATGGCTTCAAAACCATTAATGCGCTTTACTTTGAAATTATTGGCAAATCTCTACAGCACAACGGGTAAAACAAAAACTGATCGAATTATTACGGCATTAACAAAAATTGCACCTGCTGCATAAACATTTGCAACATCTGCAACAAACTGGAGGGAATATTTAATGGCACAAATGCACAAGTGCACAATCGACCCGGTGCCCAGATTTCTATTAAGCCAATCAATAGAATTGAACGTGAAGTCATTAATCTTCATTGCTCAAAAGTCAAAGGAGTAAGAAGTGAATGTCGCTTGGCCCATAATTGGTTTAGGAGCACTGGCATTTGCTTTTGCAGTATTTTCAATGGTGGCTGGTGCGCTAGCTGGACCTAAAATTTATAACCGAGCAAAACTTTCTGCTTACGAATGTGGAATTGAACCAACCCCACAACCAATTGGTGGTGGCAGATTTCCAATTAAGTATTACTTAACTGCAATGTTATTTATAGTTTTTGATATTGAAATTGTGTTTCTTTATCCTTGGGCTGTTTCTTTTGATCAACTTGGATTATTTGGAGTTGTAGAAATGCTGTTATTTATCGGAACGGTATTTATCGCTTACGCCTATGTCTGGCGTCGCGGTGGACTTGAGTGGGAATAAATGGGAATTGAAGAAAAACTTCCAAGTGGAGTACTACTTACTTCAGTAGAACAACTTGCCGGTTACATTCGTAAATCATCTTTGTGGCCAGCAACATTTGGTTTGGCATGTTGTGCAATTGAAATGATGGCAACAGGTGCTGGACGTTATGACTTAGCAAGATTTGGAATGGAAGTTTTTAGAGCAAGTCCAAGACAAGCTGACTTAATGATTGTGGCAGGACGAGTAAGTCAAAAAATGGCACCAGTTTTAAGACAAATTTATGATCAAATGGCAGATCCTAAATGGGTCTTAGCTATGGGAGTGTGCGCATCTTCTGGCGGAATGTTTAACAATTATGCAATTGTGCAAGGAGTTGACCACATTGTTCCAGTCGACATGTATTTACCTGGTTGTCCACCAAGACCTGAAATGTTATTGGACGCAATATTAAAAATTCACGACCAAATTCAAGATATGAAACTTGGCAAACAAAGAGAAAAACAAATAATTCAACTAGAGGATAAGGGATTAAAAGAGTCACCACTTATTGAATTAAAAGGTTTGCTTTCATGAGTGATAAACAAATAGTAAACGCAAACGAAACTCCAATTCTCAAAGATGTTGTTAAAGGTGCATTTGGAAGTCCTACTTCATCTGGTGATACTTCAGGTTTTGGAGGATTGGTAACAACAATTCAGGCAGCACCAAGTGCGCAAAGACCATACGGAAGCTACTTTGATGCAATTGCTGATGCTCTAGAAAAAGCATTACCAAGTCAAAACACAACTTTTGAACAAGCAATTGAAAGAGTTGTAGTCCAATATGATCAATTAACTTTTATGGTTAAACCAGATCACTTAATTGCTGTAGCGCAAGTATTAAGAGATGATGCAGCCCTTAGATTTGAAATGTGCATGGGAGTTTCGGGTGCGCATTGGCCTAAAGAAAAAGATCGTGAATTACACGCAATTTATCCATTTGTTTCGATAACAAACAACAGAAGAGTTTTAGTTGAAGTAGTTGTGCCAGAAGGAAATCCTCATATTCCATCAATCACGGCAATTTATCCTGCAAATAATTGGCACGAAAGAGAAACATATGATTTCTTTGGAATCATTTTTGATGGACATCCATCCTTAACAAGAATTGAAATGCCCGATGATTGGGTTGGTTATCCTCAAAGAAAAGATTATCCACTTGGTGGAATTCCAGTTGAATATAAAGGTGCAGTAATTCCTGCTCCAGATAATAGAAGGAATTATCGAGGATGAGTACCGATATTTTTTCAGGATCTTATGAAACAACTCAAGGTCGCGTGTACACACTTTCTGGTGGTGACTGGGACACAGTTTTAGGAGCTCCAAATGGTGAACGCGAAAGAATTGTTGTCAACATGGGACCACAACATCCTTCAACACATGGTGTTCTTCGTTTAATTCTTGAATTAGATGGTGAAACTGTTACCGAAGCTCGTTGCGGAATTGGTTATTTACATACCGGAATTGAAAAAAATATGGAATTTCGTTCTTGGGTGCAAGGAACAACTTATGTAACACGAATGGATTATTTATCTCCAATTTTTAATGAAACTGCTTATTGTTTAGCAACTGAAAAACTATTAGGAATTACTGATCAAATTCCAGATCGTGCTAACACTATACGTGTCATGCTTATGGAATTAAACAGAATTTCCTCTCACCTTGTGGCTCTAGCAACAGGTGGCATGGAATTAGGTGCTGTGACAGCAATGACAAACGGATTTAGAGATAGAGAATTAATTTTAGATTTATTTGAAATGATAACTGGTTTAAGAATGAATATGGCATATATACGACCAGGTGGAGTAGCAATTGATCTTCCAAGTGGTACTGAGAAAAAAATTGAAGAAACTGTTAAATTACTTCGAAAACGTTTTAAGGATAACTTCAACATATTGGTTGATAATGCAGTGTGGACAGCTCGAACTAAAAACGTTGGAGTACTTGATTTAACTGGTTGTATGGCACTTGGAATTACGGGTCCAGTTTTAAGATCAACAGGTTTACCTTGGGATTTAAGAAAAACACAACCTTATTGTGGATATGAAAATTATGAATTTGAAGTGGTCACAGAAAATACTTG
>JAQCGN010000001.1 GCA_027730605.1 Actinomycetota bacterium | reverse complement strand
TTTAGAGACTCGTTTAAAATTACTTCTCTACCTGCTGTTAAATCATTCTTATCTATCTCTGGAGAGATTGTTACTCTCATTTTTCTGCCATTTATAAACACATCAGCATCTGGGCCAATATGTTCAACAAAAATTCCAAAACCCAAAGGAGGTGCTCCTAGTTGCTCAACCTGATTTTTAAGATTTTCTAATTGAGTCTTTGCATCAGAAAGTAAATTTACTAACTCTGCGTTTCGTTGCTTAACATCTTCAATAGAATTATTATTGTCAGGAAAAGGTGTCACTGATGATCTTTCTTGTGACATATCTTTCCTCCATTAATTAGAAACTAATTCTATCTTTAATTAAGATCTTGTGCTTCTTGAGTCTGCTGTGCTAAGTAATCAACGCCGTAGGCGCCTTTAGCAGGCTTTTGTCTCCTTTTTGGAACGATTACGCCATCTGCCATTCTTCTGCTGTGGACCAAAAATCCAGTGTGACCACTCATTCGATGCTTTGGTCTAACGGATAATCCTTGAAGGTGCCATTCACGATAAAGAGTTTCAGAAGCTGTGGCATCAGTCCATTTCTCTGTCTCCTTTAGCGCTTCTACTAATCGAGACATTTGAGTCGTGGTTGCCAAATAAGCAACAAAGTGTCCCCCTGGTCTTAAATGTTGATAGACATTTTCAATCATGTCCCACGGATTTAATAGATCTAGAACTATGCAATCAAATTTCTCTTCACTTTTGAATTCAGCAAAATCAGTCAATAATCCATTCCAATTTTTTGGAATATGACCTAGAAAACGTTCTATATTTTTGTTTGCGACTTTCAAAAATTCTTCTCTTATTTCACATGAAGTTAGTTTTCCTGAATCACCAATTGTTCTTAAGATATGTAATGTTAAGGATCCAGAGCCAACACCTGCTTCTAAAACTTTAGACCCAGGTTTCATGTCACCTATTTCAACGATTTGTGCTGCGTCTTTTGGGTAAATAACTGCTGCGCCCCTTGGCATACCAACTACAAAGTCTTGTAGAGCTGGAGAAAAGATTGTGTACAACATTCCACTCGAACTTGCTACTACTCCACCTTCACCAGCACTAAGGATGTCATCGTGATTAATTGAGCCATGTGTTGTGAAGAATTGTTTTCCTGATTCAAGACAAACCGTGTGAGATCTACCTTTTTGATCAGTTATTGTCACTAAAGAACCAAAAGAAAGTGTCATATTAATCAAAAGTCTACGAATGCTGTGATTTTGTCAGTGTTTGAGCCTATGGTTGTCTCATGACAGAAATAGAAGTTCTACAACTATCCCCTTCCAGAATATCTGATTACCAACAATGTCCAGCTTTATATAAATATCGAGCAATAGATAAATTGCCAGAGCGTCCGGGTTTAGATGCCTTGAGAGGATCCCTTGTCCACTTAATTTTGGAAAAGATCTTTACGTTGAAGTCATCGGAGAGAACATTTGAAAATGCCATATCTTCGACAGCTCAAAACTGGCAACTGTTGATAGAAAGTGAACCAGATCTGATTTGTGCTTTGGATGAAAATATTGAATTTCCACTCTCGAAGGAACACACCATTTCTCAAGATCGACTAGACATTTTGTTTGCGGAAGTTAAAACTTTGGTTGCAAACTACTTTCAAATCGAAGATCCCAGAAGAATTGAGCCTGAGTCAACCGAAAAATTAATAGAGTTTGATATTTCTTCAAGTTTAAAAATAAAAGGTTTTGTGGATCGGATTGATAAATCACCTGATGGATGGATCAGGATAAATGATTATAAGACAGGCAAGAGTCCAAACGAGAATTTTTCTGCAAAAGCAATGTTTCAATTAAAATTCTATGCCTTAGTCATATATAAGCAGATGGGAATTATTCCCAAAATGTTACGACTTATTTACCTCAAAGATTCGCAAATTTTGACCTACGAACCAGATCAAAGAGATATTGAGCTTGTGCTTGCTAAAGTCGAAAATATTGCTGAACAAATTAGCGAATCTAAAATCAATAATCACTGGCCCACGAAGGTTTCCAAGTTATGCGATTACTGTTATTTTAAAAGTATTTGCCCTGAATTCACAACAAATTAACTATCATGCCATTCTTTCACTAATTCTTTGTGAATTTTCTCTAAGTCTTGCAAATTCATGCCTTTCAGTGTTTGAAGAATTTTCATTCCTCTTCTTTCATCAAGAAGCACTCGACCTGGCAGAGCAATCGTAGGCATTTTTGCTGCTAAAGAACTTGTTACACCCGTGTTTGAATCTTCAAATACTAAGCAATCTAAAACTTCAACACCGAGTAATTTTGCTGCGTGTAAGTAAGGATCTGGGTGAGGTTTTGTCCGAGGCAAATCATCAGAGGCTACGACGACATCAAAATGTTTTTCGAGATTTGATGACTTAAGTAGCGCTTCTGCTAATAAACGATTTGAAGCAGTTACTAATGCAATATGTAAATCACTTTTCTTTGCTTGATTTAAGATGTCTGACCAACCAGGTTGCAATTCTGGGGCAACTTCAGTGAAAGATTTGTACATTGAATCTACTAATTCTTGGTAAATATTTTCAGCCTCAGCCTTTGATTTGTCTGCCATGTAATCAACCACCGCACTAAGAGGTCCACCTATGGCTAGGTTTTGGTCATCTACATCCCAGGTTGATCCATGCTTTTGCATCACATCAATTTCTGCTTGCCACCACCTAGTTTCAGTCTCAACAAGCGTTCCGTCCATATCAATTAGTAATGCACGCACAAAAAAAGCTCCTATTTTTGACCATGTTCTTCAAGTAAAAGCCGGATGTCTTGAAAAGTTTGACTACCTGAGAGACTACTTTGGATAACATATAACTTCTCAACGGAGGCTTGTGAATCTAGAAACAAAGTCCATTAAAGGCTTTCTTGCTAAGAATCCTGTGGCGATATGTGCATTTCTAGGTTGGAATGATGCAGGTGAGACTGCATCCAATGTTGTTGATCACTTAATTGAAGTTTGGGATGCAACCGAGATTGCATCAATAGACCCTGATAATTACTACGACTATCAAGTCGCTAGACCTAGAGTTCGTCTAACCGATGAAGGTAATCGAGTTATTGATTGGCCTTCTACCCGAATTTTTTTAGCTGAACCTCCTGGATCTCCTAATCCTATTTTGTTAGTGCAAGGAATAGAACCGAATATGAAATGGCGATCATATGTTGCTGAATTATTAGATATTTTTGACGATTATGAAACTTCTTTAGTTATTTCTTGTGGCGCACTACTTGCAGATGCTCCGCACACTAGACCCGTTCCAGTTACAACAGTTGCAGCAACAACTGAACTTACAGAAATACTTGATTTTGAACCATCAGCTTATGAAGGACCAACAGGAATTATTGGGGTAATTCAAGATGGAGCAACAGAAAGAGAAATTGCCAGTATCTCACTTTGGGCAGCTATCCCCCATTATGTTTCTTCTCCCCCAAACCCTAAAGGAACACTTGCTCTGATTTCTAAGTTAGAAGACTTACTAGATATATCTATTCCTTTGGACGATCTGGTTGACGAATCAAGGGCTTGGCAAGATGGTGTCGATGAATTAGCAGCAGAAGACGAAGAAATTAGTGATTATGTAAACCGACTTGAATCAACAGTCGATGCTTCTGATCTTCCCGAGGCAAGTGGGGAAGCAATTGCACGAGAATTTGAAAGATATCTTAAAAGAAGAACTAAGGATTAGTTTTTCTTAAATTCAGAAATCAGATTATTTGTGGAACTATCAAAATCAAGTTTAACTTCACCCTGAATGGAATTGAGAAAACTCTCAGCTGTTGACTTTCCTAATTCAACTCCCCATTGATCGAAAGAATTTATGTTCATTAAGAACCCTTGTAAAATAACTGATGTTTCATAGAATGCAATTAATTGTCCTAAAGAATCTGCGTTTAATCGTGGCAAAATAAGAATATTTGAAGGTCTGTTACCTGGCATAAACTTGTGACTTATTAAATCTTTTGAGGCACCCTCTTTTTTAAGATCAGACTTACTTTTGCCAAACGCCAAAACAGCGGCTTGGGCCAAGCCGTTTGCAAACAAGGTGTTCTGAAATTCAGCATCTTCGATTTTTTGACTTTTTATCAGAATAAAGTCAACTGGAACAATTTCAGGTGATTGATGAAAAAATTGAAAAAATGAATGCTGAGAATTTGTTCCAGGCTCTCCAAATATCACTGGACAGGTGTTTAGAGAAATCTCTTTTCCTTTCAAATCAACAGATTTACCATTACTTTCCATCCACAACTGTTGCAAGAATGCTGGAAATATTTGTAAGGAAGATGAATAAGGAATTACAGCCAAAGAATTCATTTTCAATATATTGAGATTCCAAATATTTATAACTGCATGAATAAATGGTGCGAAATTGAAAAAATCAATATCTTTTAACGACTGATCAATTTTAGATGCTCCATTTTGAAGTTCAAGAAAAACTTTTGATCCGTACCCAAGAGCAATTGATATGCCAACTGAGCTAAAAAGTGAATATCTTCCACCCACCCAATCCCAGAAGAGAAACACCCTGTCTTTACTAATGCCAAATTCCTCGCAAGCTTGCAGATTCGTACTAACTGCTACAAAATGATCACGAACGCTTAATGGGGATGATGATTTCTTTAACCAATTCTTGGCAAACAAAGCATTCTTCATCGTTTCAGCCGTAGTAAAACTCTTACTTGTTACTACAATCAAAGTGGTTTCAGGATTAAGTCCTCTAAATGTATTGATATTCTCAAACTCGTCAATGTTTGATAAAAAATAACAGTTAATTTTATTATCATGATTGTTCTGAAGCGCCTTATAAACCATAGCTGGGCCAAGATCAGATCCACCAATTCCAATGTTGACAACATCTGTAATTTCCTTGCCCGTAGTTCCTTTCACCGTCCCTGAACGAACATTATCTGCAAACGACAGGAACTGATCCTGATTTTCTTCAATCCCATTAATGGTCTTTGGTCTCAAATTCTTACTTCGTAACCAAATATGTCCAACCTGTCGATTCTGCGAAGAATTAATATTTTCTCCGCCAAACATTGAATTTACTTTATTCTGTAGCCCGATTTCTATGGCTAACTTGTGAAATTCCTTTAAAACTTTTACAGTGATCCTTGACTTACTAAAATCAAAAGTCAAGTCAGCTACCGATAAACTTAAATCTTTTCCTCTATTGGGATTTTTCTTAAACATTTTTGCAAGATTGAAATCGTCGATTTCCTTTCCAAGTACTTTAATTTTTGACCAAGATTTTGTTTTATATATCACGCTTTTATTATACGCTTTCTAAATCTAGCCCTAAAAGAGCACTTAAAACTGTATCGGTTGGGACAGATCTTTCGTCATTCTTATCTGGGTCTAATTGACTCAGAAATTCTAGTATTTTCGGTGTTTGAATATTGTTAAGCATAGATTCCAAAATAAAATCAAATTCATTTCTAGAGAAATACTTTCCTGTTAAATTTGTATTAATCTTCTCTAGTAGTTTCTCAGCTTTAATTATGTCTACTTCTTGAAATTCCCAATCACTTTGCCAATGATTCAACATAAGACATGTTCTTATGACCATTGGAGATATACCTTTATTTATTAATTCGTGCACAAAAACTAAATTTCCTTTGGACTTACTCATCTTACTTCCCTGATAAGAAACCATTCCCACATGGCAATAATTTGTTGCCAAATCCCCTAAACCTAAAGCCATTGCTTGTTCTTCACACATCGCGTGATGGGGAAAAATCAAATCTTTTCCACCGCCTTGAATATGAAGCGGTAGCTTTGCATATTTATTTGCCAAAGATATGCATTGGATATGCCAACCTGGCCTTCCTGTTCCAAAATCTCTATTCCAGCTAGGCTCATCTTCTTTTGATTCTTTCCAAACAATGGGATCGATTGCATTTAGTTTTCCTGGAGTATCAGTGTCACAGCCTCTTTCATTAGCAAGAGTGATCAATTCATGATCTTCCACATCTTTTACTAGTAGTGATTTGTTGGCTTTTCTGGTTTGAAAATACCACTTAGTGCCTAATTGGTAGGTTAATTTACGCTTGATTGTTTTTTCTATTTCATCATTTATAGTGTCAATATTTTCTACCACACCCACGAAATGATCTGGAGCCATGATGTTTAGTGCTTGCATATCCTTTCGATATATCTCTAATTGATCATCTACGATGCTAGTCCATTTTTTATTTGTTTTTCTTGATCTTTCGAATAATGGATCATCAATGTCAGTGACGTTTTGAACATAAATGACATTTTGCTTGGTAACTCGCATCGCTCGAATCATCAAATCAAAAGCTAAATATGTAAATGCGTGTCCTAAATGAGCTGAATCATAAGGAGTGATTCCACA
Source organism: Actinomycetota bacterium (assembly GCA_027730605.1). Taxonomy (GTDB): domain Bacteria; phylum Actinomycetota; class Actinomycetes; order S36-B12; family UBA5976; genus ATZT02. The sequence continues at coordinate 53,875 of JAQCGN010000001.1, read as the reverse complement.
AACATATATTTGAATTGGTTCTGCTTGTTTTGGGATTAGATTTATTCTTTGTGTTTTTGAGTCAAATATCCTCAAAGAGTGATTTTCTAAACCCGTAATCTCAATATTTGGAGGATTGACGGTCCAAGATCTCATTGCTCCACCTTACGCGACCAAGACAACATTAATTAAAAAATAGGCCAAGGTACCGCAGGCCACTGATCTCCCGGGCGGGGAAATAATTGATTTTTTAGCAATTCCTGAGTTCTTTGTATCCCTTGCTTTATTTCACTACTCAATAAGTATTCAAAATTACCTTTTTCCCATTTTTCAAGTGTCATTAGTGCAGATGATAAAAAATCGTTATCTGCATCGTTAAATTTTTGTCCGATCCATCCCCATAAAACAGTTCTGATCTTTGGCTCCTCATGCCAAGTGACCCCGTGATCAATGGCCCAATTTCGTTCATTCTTATCAGTTAAAAGGTGTCCACCTTTTCTGTCTGCGTTATTTATTACTAAGTCAAATAGGCATAAGTTTCTGAGTTGCTGGATATCTTTATGTGCCAGGGTAATAAGTTTATTGAGCTCGTCATAGCCCTGTAAAACTTTGAGATATTCCTTAGGGATTTCATCTGGACTTTTAACAATTACCAAATCATTATCAATTTCTTCAATCCATTCCTGTGCCAATAACTGTCCAATACCTTCTAAATCTCTTAACACCGTTGGTGGCACCATATTAAGTCCCAATTCCTGATCGAATAGAAACGTTGCATACTCTCGATTATTTAAATCCCGATTTGGAAAATCCCATAACGGCCTTATTGAAACTGTAGGTTTAATTATTGCCTCAACAGTGTTATTTTCTTTAGTAAACGAAACTTTGATAGCTCCATTGGAAGAATCTGGAATTAATCCTTCAATATCAACAATTCCATGTTGCAAAACTTCCAAGGATTGCATGAAATTTATCTTTTGTAACCATTGGCACGGGCACAAATGTGTCCTCTTTGGCCAAGTGGTTCCTGACAAAATGGACAAACTTGTCTACCTGCAGAAACTAAACGCCTGCCTCTTTCGGCAAAGTTTCGTCCTTCTTGTGGGCTTATGTGTATCCGAAGAACATCAGGACCTTCTGTTGCTTCACTATCTATTTCAGGCACCGTTTCACTTGTATCGGCATGAGCTTCAATGATTAATTTATTCTTCAACATGCTCCAACCTAAACTCATGATTCCAACGCGAAACTCTTCAGTTATTGGTGAGTCAAGTGGTTCAAGATCTAATTTATCCACAACAAAGTTTTTTGGAATGCTTGCTGAATTGGAGTTTTCTGACATTATTTGATTTAAAAGTGTGTCAATTCTTTCTGACAATATTGCAACCTGCGACTTTTCTACAATGACGCTAATTAAATTTTCACCAGTCTTGACCTGGAGAAAAAATATTCTTTCTCCAGGTTGGCCGATTGTTCCGGAAACGAATCTATCGGGATTTAGATGTGCTATTACTCTTCTCACTAACCTGCTCCCCCACCAAGATCACTACCTTTTTTCACCTTAGTTTTCTTTTTCTCTTTTATTTCAACGCGGTTATTTACACTCACTACTTGGCAGTTACTATCACTGATTTTTACTAATGATATGGAACAGGGATCGATAATAATTCTTTGAAAGTTATCAAGATGAATTCCTAGACAATCTGCAATGAAAGATCGAATTGGATCTCCATGAGAAACAATGAGAACATTATCGTCAGCTTTTAAACCTTTAATGACTTCAGTAATTGTTGATTTAAACCTAATCAACATATCCACCATTTTTTCACCATCTGGAAACTCAACCTGACTTGGTCGATCTTGAATGACTTTCCATAATGGTTTCTTTCGCAAAGACGAAAGCTTCTTATTAGACCAATTTCCATAATCACACTCATTTATTCCTGAGTGAATTAATGGTTTTACTCCAACATCTAAATGCTTAGCTATAATTTTAGCTGTTTGTTGACATCTTTCCATGGGACTTACAATTATTTTTTTAAAATATATGTTCTTCAGTTTTTGTGCAACGATTTCTGCTTGCTCTAATCCAACTTCATCAAGTGAAATTCCCTTAGTTCTGCCAGCCAAAATACCTTTGGCATTCGCAGAAGTTCTTCCATGTCTCACAAGATATATCGAAGTCACAAAATCATTCTAGACGTTGGAGATTATTCCGCCATTTAGTAAACCTAAAATGACTAAAGATAAGACAATTCGATAGATGACAAAAGACCTTAAGCTATGACTGCCCAGCCATTTAATTAGCCAGGCAATGCTCAAATATCCGACAATGAACGAAATTAGTGTCGCAAAAATCGTCTGAACCCACCCCGAAGGATTATCATTTGATATTCCTACGGCTTCATAAATCCCTGATAAAACAATTGCTGGAACGCTGAGCAGGAAAGAGAATCTGGCAGCAGATGCCCTATCAATTCCAAAAAATCTAGAAGCAGTAATTGTCACCCCTGATCTACTAAAGCCAGGAATCAAGGCAAACGCTTGAGCTACACCTATCACAAAAATTTTTGATCTTGATAATTGATCAATTTTTGTATTTGTTTTACCGTATGTATCAATAACGTACATAACGATTGAAAAAAATAACATCACTATAGCAACAAGGTAAAGGCTACGTGCTTGGTTTCGAATAAAATCTTGACCAAAATAACCTGCCACAATTATTGGAATTGTAGCCAGACCTATAGAAATTCCCATTTTAAAGTCTGAATTTCTATGCTCTTTATTTAGAATTCCTTTAACTGTGCTGGTAGTGATGTTAAGCAAATCTTTATAAAAATATAGTAAGACTGACAGTATTGTTCCTATTTGTATAACAGCAGTAAAAGATGCTCCAGGATCAGTTTGGCCTGTGAGCGCTGGAAGGATTCGCAAGTGAGCACTCGATGAGATGGGTAGAAATTCGGTAATACCTTGCACAACTCCCATCAGGCCAGCCAGCCACCACGACACGGTTTGTCCCCTAACACTTTGTTAAAAATGGCGGAAAAGAGTTGATTAATTGAATTATTGCAATAACCTCACAATATGCGCATGCGACTACTGGGTAATTCAGGACACGAAGTTTCATCGTTGGCTCTAGGAACTATGACTTGGGGCCGAGATACCGACGAACCTGAGGCCCGCGCTCAATTTAAAGCATTTATTGCTGCGGGAGGAAATTTCATTGACACTGCTGATTCATATGCACAAGGTGTCTCAGAAGAACTAGTGGGCCAAATCGTTGCCGAAGTTGGTAATCGAGATGCAATATTTATTGCCACCAAAGCTGTCAAAGTTGGACTACCAAGGATGTATAACGCCAGTGCCAGTCACATTACAAACGCACTTAATGGTTCTTTAACAAGACTAGGTGTTGATTATGTTGATTTATGGCAAATGCATGGCTTTGATCCTTTAACGCCAATAGAAGAAACCTTAAGAGCGGTAGAAGTTTTATTCAAGCAGGGAAAATTTAGGTACTTTGGAATATCAAATTATGCTGCTTGGCAAACTGCATTAGTAATCTCCCAATGCAAAGAGATGGGCATTCCCTTTGTCTCGACACAACATGAGTATTCACTACTTGCACGTGGTGTTGAAAGAGAATTAATTCCTTTGCTAGTAAATCAAACAAAATCACTTTTAGCCTGGTCACCACTTGGTCGAGGTGTATTAACTGGAAAGTACCGCTACGGAACCCCTGTTGATTCACGCGCTGCATCAAAACATTTTGCAGAGTTTATTCAAGAACATCTCACTGAGGAAAAATCTCGTATTGTTGATGCTTTAGTAACAGCTGCAGATGGAATTGGTCGAACACCTTCAGAAACTGCCATTGCTTGGCTAAGAGACAAAGTAGGTGTAACAAGCGTAATTTTGGGGGCAAGAAATATTGCGCAACTAAAAATCTTGCTTGCAGCAGATAATTTAGTGCTTCCGAAGGAAATAATTCGAGCTCTTTCCGACGTTTCTGCGCCACATTCGACTTATCCCGAGTCAGGATGGGCTCAACTCTCAGAAGAGAAGGGTATCTAATTTTGTATAGCTCTTGGGAAATTAGAGAAGTTCCATTGCCATCTAGTGTATCAAGAGTTGAGGCAAGAGAGTTATTAACAGAATTAGCCGAGTATGGAAGATGGGAATTGGTCAGAACTCGAATATATCCTAATGGAGTTAAAAGAATGTGGGTGAAAAAAAGAATTCAGAAAGTTGAAAGAACCTAAAGTGTCTTTATAAATCTGTGCATTGTTCTTGCTCCAAATTTAAGTGATGATATTGGAATTCTTTCATCGTGGCCATGAAACAAGCTTGTAAAATCTAAATCATTTGGTAACAACAAAGGAGTAAAGCCATAGCCTTTTATTCCGAATTTAGACATGGCTTTTGCATCTGTTCCTCCCGATAACATATAGGGAACAACTTTTGCCCCAGGATCCTCAGCAGATAATGAATCAATCATTGAATCAACAATTGCTGTTTTAAAGGGAGCTTCCAACGCAACATCAAATGTTTCTGCTTCAACTAATATGTCATCACCCACGATATTTCGGATGTCATCCACAAAATTTTCTTGTTCCCCGGGGAGAAATCTTCCATCAACATAAGCTGTTGCTTCTCCAGGTATTACGTTAACTTTGTATCCGGCATTAATCATGGTTGGATTGGCGGTGTTTGACAAAGTTGCAGAGACCAGTTTGGACAAGTTTCCTAATAAGGAAACTATTTTTTCAGGATCATTTGGGTCAAATGATGTGCCATAGGCTTTAGCAGTTTCATCAAGTAGTGTCCTAACTGATTCCTTAATTGTTACCGGAAATCTATGATTACTTAAATTATCTATTGCTTTGGAGATCTTGGAGATGGCATTTTCGTTATTAATCATCGACCCGTGACCGGCTTTACCCTTGGAAGTTAATTTCATCCAAGCAATACCTTTTTGGGATGTTTCTATTAAATAAAGTCTTACTCCATTGCTCAAAGTGTGAGAAAAACCTCCAACTTCTCCTACCGCTTCTGTGACATTTTCAAAATATTCAGGATAGTTCTTGGTTACAAAATGGCTTCCTAACGCTCCTCCGGCTTCTTCATCGGCGAAGAACATTAGTGAAATATTTCTTTTAGGCTTCCATCCACTTTTAATTAGCACATAGATGCTAGACAAAATCATGGCGTTGCCGTTTTTCATATCAACAGCACCTCTACCCCAGATGGTGTCATTTTCAATAATTCCTTCAAAGGCAGGTTTAGACCACTGATTCAATTCAACTGGCACAACATCTAAATGACCATGAAGAACTATTCCAGGCAGAGATTTTTCTGTGCCTTCAATCTGAGCAATAATTGAGGACCTATTGTGATCTGGTCCGACAATTTTGTATGAAATATTAAGGTCATCAAGTATGTGGGCAATATATTCTGCTGCTTTTGACTCACCGTTACTTTTATTATTACCAAAGTTGGTGGTATCAAATTTAATTAGATCTTGACAATATTGAACTACTCTTGTTTCTAAGTCAGAAATATTTGTCATGATAGAACCATATTGCCTACCTGATGCTCTTGCAGTTGTTACAGGTACGCATTGTTATCGTTAAAGTCGGCAAGTCCGGATGGCGGAATAGGTAGACGCGCTAGCTTGAGGTGCTAGTCCCTTAACGGGGATGGGGGTTCAAGTCCCCCTTCGGACACTTAAATTAAGAATTGTAAGCCAATTGCTGTCGCTACTACTAAGAACCATCCTAAAGTTAGAAAACCGGTGAAAGGAACAAGCATTCTCAAAGTACTATTTCGAGTTGCTTTTAGTAAATCTCGTGTGGTTAAGAAAAATATTGGCACGGTCATTCCCCACACGACTATGCAATAAGGACATAGTATTTCAATCACATAAATACTTTGGAATGCTAACCAGGATACAAAAACAGTTGCTAGTCCACTGACTATTGCAATAATTTGTAGCATCCACTTAAAAACATGCCCATTTAGCAGTATAAAAACACCGATTAGGGCCAAAATTGGAAAACTTGAAACTCCAATTAAGCTGTTTGGAAAACCAAAAATAGAGGCTTGACTCGTTTTTACAATGTTGCCACAAGCCAGAATAGAATTTACGTTACAACTAGAAATATAGTTAGGATCTTCTAATAACTTTATTTTATCTACAGTTAAGGTGAACGAGGAAAACCAACCAACAATTCCTCCGCCAAAAAGAAGCCATCCTAGACTTTTACTTGCAATTTTGTTTGTCATTCAATTACCCCCATATGTGCAAGTGCTAACTTTAATAATTTTGCCTGTCCACCAGTCATTTCATCTGAAACTTTCATACTTTGTGCTTCATCAGGATTTAACCACACTAAATCAAGTGCATTTTGACTGGGACGACAATCACCTTTCACAACTACAACAAAAGCTAGGCTTACAGCATGTTGCCTTGGATCATGAAAACCAGAAACTGATGGATCTGGGAAGTATTCAACAATAGTAAAAGGGGTTGGAGATGGAGAAATTTGTGGAAGAGCAGTTGATCCTAAATCTTTTTCCAGATGTCGAACCAATGCATTTCTAACTCTTTCCCCGTATAAAACTCGACCAGAGACCATAGCGCGACTAATTGATCCATCTGGCATACCTTTTAGTAATAAACCAATTTGTGTGACATTACCTAGTTCATCGACACGAACTGGTATTGCATCTATATAAAGAATAGGAAGTCTGTCTCGAACAAATTCAATTTGTTCATCACTTAACCACGAACCTCGTTCATCAGTTTCGTTAATTAAACTCACTAAGACCTCCTAAACAACATTCTAGGCTTTTGTTCAAAGTCTGCAATTAAAGACATCGATGAAGTCCAGCAACTGTTGAAAACTAGGCCAAGATATCGGTTAAGTTAAGACCTATGGCCGGTCAGATGTTTCAAAACGTTCCAACAAGTATTTCTCTTGCTATTTGGGGCACAGCTTTTGTCCAAGGTCGTGAGACCCTGGAAAGAGCTGTTGATTGTCTATCCGATGCTCCTAGAACTGTCTCAACAATTCTAGGAATAGAAAATTTAGCTATTTTTTTATCCCAGTTAAGAAAAAATGGGTGTGTAGCATTGAGGGCACATTTTCCAGTTACCGGAAATATGGATTCGATTATCGGCACAGATCAATTTGTTGATAGCGCCATTGAATTGGGCCACATTGTGACAACTTTTGGTGGTGAAATCTTGGGGATTCATGAAGAAGCAAATCATTGGGTTGCCACTAACAGATTAAAGGAACCAGTCGCATTAGTTAATAGTTGGCAAGATATGGATAAACAACTATCTAATCTATTGCATGAAACAAGTGAAGAAATTGAAGCTTTTGATTTAGTTCATGACAATCAAGAAGCTCACGATTTTTTAATCGATCTTGAACATGATATTTCAATTCAAGTTTATCCAGATGATCAACCAAGTAGGGTTACTTTTTTGTTGGGAAGATTATTAAGAGTTCTAGCAATTACTGAATTTGCTCTGGAAAATGAAATAAATTCATTCAGTGCCACAAAGCAATCAATGTGGTCAACTCCAATTTCAGATTTAAACAGAACTTGTAGACAAGGACTATCTGCGGTAGTTAATTATGGTTTAGTCGGGAAAAATTAGGCACCCATCGAGTGATATCCACCATCAACGTGGATGATTTCACCAGATGTTGCAGGAAACCAATCTGAAAGAAGGGCTACTACCGCTTTTGCAGATGGCACTGGATCAGATATTTTCCAACCAAGTGGAGATCTTGCTGCCCAAGCCTCTTCAAATTTTTCAAATCCAGGTATATGTTTTGCTGCTACCGTGTTAAGTGGGCCAGCTGCAATTAAGTTGACTCTTATATTTTTTGGACCAAGATGACGAGCCAAGTAACGAGATGTTGATTCAAGAGCAGCTTTAGCAACTCCCATCCAGTCATATTGTGGCCATGAAATTTTTGCATCAAAGTCTAATCCAACGATGCTTCCCCCATTTGGCATTAATTCAATGCAAGCCATAGATAGTGATTTAAAAGAATAAGCAGAAACATGTAAAGCAGTTGCCACATCTGGCCATTCTGTTTGCAAAAAATTTCCACCAAGTGCACTTTGAGGAGCAAAACCTATTGCGTGAACCACACCATCTATTGAAGTGACATATTTTTTAATTTCAGATGAAAGATTTGCTAAATTTTCGTCATTTGTCACATCTAGTTCAATAACTTCTGCTAACTTGGGCAATCTTGCATTTGCTCTTTGCGTTGCACCCATTGCTTTACCAAAAGATGTGAGTAAAACAGTTCCACCTTCTTCTTGGATAATCTTTGCAACCGAAAATGCAATGGAATGATCCGTTAAAACACCAGTTACTAAAATTGTTTTTCCTGCCATTATTCCCATTTTTAATGTCCCATTCCTAATCCACCATCAACTGGAATAACAGCACCGGTTATGTATGAAGCATCTCCAGAAGCTAAAAATCTAACAACTCCAGCAATTTCACTTGCACTTGCAGTGCGTCCAAGCGGGGTACTGGAAGTAATCATGTCTTTTCTGTCTTGTTCTAAATTTTGTGTCATTTCTGTATCGACATATCCTGGAGCAACAATATTAACTGTGACACCCCTACTCCCAACTTCACGAGCTAAAGATCGCGCAGCACCAATTAGTCCTGCCTTAGTGCTGGCATAAACCATTTGTCCTGGAGATCCCAGCATTCCAACAACAGATCCTATAAAAATAATTCTTCCCTTTCGATTCTTTATCATTGATTTCACACTTCTTCTAGCAACACGGATTGATCCCATTAAATTAGTATTAATAATTTTTTCCATATCAACATCTTCTAATCTCATTGCTAAAGAATCTTTATTTGTTCCAGCATTTATGACAACAACTTCTAAGGGCCCTAAATTTTTTTCAATTTCATCTATTGCTGCATCTACACTTTTGCTGTCTGTTACATCAGCCTTAACCATGTAGAAGTCTTTGGTGGGTTTTTGTTCTCGGTAAGAGATGGCAACTTTAAAGCCGTCTTGGTGGAAGCGCTCTGCAATAGCTAAACCAATTCCCCGATTTCCGCCCGTGACAAATACTGTTCCTTTTGTAGACATACCTTGTAACTTACCTCGTGAAGGTCCAATTACTGATTTCTAGCCCGCTCACGACGCATTCTAAATCGCTAAAAAGTAACATTTAGCGTAGCGTTAGGGATGAAGATACAGACCTGGGAGACAAATGGTGGACAAAGAACAACCCCCTTACTCGATTACTTCTGTACCTACGGGGCTAAGTTTTGACCAAGCGGGCAGAAAAAAGCGCTACTTGATTTCAATGAGTTTAAGAACAATTTGTTTTGTTGGAGCAATTTTTGCGTCTGGAAATCTTCGATGGGCGTTGATATTTGGGGCAATTTTTCTGCCATACATCGCGGTAGTTATCGCTAATGCAGGTCGTGAAAACTTTTTTATGAATGCAAATCCAGAATCTCCCACTAGAAAACTTGAATCTGGGTCAGCTCAATAAGACAACTCAAGTATTGTTGGTTACAAGATGTTTAAAAATCTAACTAAGCCAAAATGGGTCTTACTAACGATAGTTATTGGATTTCTAATTTTTTTGTTCATTAGGCTCTCAGATTGGCAACTTGATCGCTACAACCAAAGAATTTTGAACAATGAAACTACTTCACTCTCACTACTAGCTGAACCTAAATTTGTAGAAAATGTTGATCAGCTAAACGGGCTGATTGATTGGCAAAGAGTCTCAATAAATGGCACATTTATAGATAAAGAATCAAGGTTAATCAGAAGACAATATCTAGAAAGTAACCTTGGCTTTTATGTCATTACCCCTTTCGTGACAGATACTCAGCTCAAAATTCTTATAAATAGAGGTTGGATTCCAATTGGAGAATCTGCCAGTGTTGTTCAAAACATTCCACCTGCTACGCCAAGAAATATTAAGATAACAGGTTATATTCAAAGCTACGATAAGTCAAAAATTAACCCGAGTGATCTTCCCGAGAATCAGATGAATTTTTTACAAAGTAGTTACTTTTATGACTTATCCAATACCAACAAATATATCCAGTTAGACTCATCAAATCTATTTGAAAGTGATATTATTCCAATTCCTTTGCCTGTGATTAGTAACGGACCACATTTAAGCTATGCCATTCAATGGATTCTTTTTGCTCTATTATTGCCAATTGGTTGGTATGTGCTACTAAAAAATGATCAGAAATAGTTTAAATCTGTTTGTTGTAGAGATCAGCATAAACAGTATTACTTTTCAACAAACCATCATGGCTTCCAATTGCAAGTATTTTTCCATCTTTAATCACTGCAATCTGATCCGCGTTAATGATTGTTGAAAGTCGATGTGCAATGACTACTGAAGTTCGTCCCTGTAAAACTGTTGCTAATGCTTTTTGGACAGCGGCTTCATTTTCGTTATCAAGGTGGGCAGTTGCTTCGTCTAAAATCACTATTTTTGGTTGTTTCAAGAACACTCTGGCAATGGCAATTCTTTGTTTTTCTCCGCCACTAAGTCTGTATCCTCTGTCCCCCACAATTGTATTTAATTTATCGGGTAAGGACTCGACGAAGTCAGCAATCTGAGCACCCTTGAGTGCTTGCCATATTTCTTGCTCGTTTGCATCTTGATTTGCATATAAGAGATTATTTCTTATTGAATCGTGAAAAAGATGTGAATCTTGTGTTACTACTCCGATATTGCTTCTTATTTCTTGTCGTAATACTTTCTTGATATCTACGCCACCGATGAGAACTTGCCCACTTGTTGGGTCATAAAGTCGAGATATGAGTTGTGAAATTGTGGTTTTACCACTTCCACTTGGCCCAACTAAGGCAAGCATTGTTCCAGCTTTCACAGTGAAAGATATGTTTTCTAAGGTTGGTAAATTCGTTTCAATCTCATTGTTTCCATCTCCTGCTAACTCAAGTGATTCAATTCCAACTTCAGCTCCAGTTGGATATGAGAAATTTACATGTTTGAATTCGATATCTAAATGATTTTTTGTTATGTTCAAGGAATCCTCAGAATCTTTCACTAATGGCTCAAGATCAAGGACTTCAAAAACTCTTTCAAATGAAACAAATGCCGTCATAACATCTACTCGAACATTAGACAATGCAGTCAATGGCCCATAAAGTCGTGCTAAAAGAGCTGTTAGTGCCAAAAGTGTTCCAAGTGTCATAACACCGGAAATAACCAAGGAACCACCAAATCCGTAAACAATTGCCGTGGCAATTGTTGCAACAGTTGTCAATCCAACAAAAAATACTGTGTTTGTCATTGCAATTCGAATTCCAATATCTCTTACTCTTGAAGCTTTTTTAAAGAAACTACTTCCTTCAACAGCAGGTTCTCCGAAGAGTTTGACTAAAAGTGCACCTGAAACATTGAACCTTTCAGTCATAGTTTGACTCATCTCAGAGTTTAATGTCATTTGCTCTCGAGATAAAGCTTGAACTTTCTTGCCCATCCATTTAGCTGGAATCAGAAATAATGGCAGCAAAATCAATGAAGTCAAAGTTATTTGCCAAGAAAGAAATATCATTGTGGCAAGAACAATTACTAGACTAATCCCGTTTGAAATTATTCCGGTTAATGTTGAAGTAAATGCTTGTTGTGCACCCATAACATCGCCATTGATTCGAGAAATTAATGATCCTGTTTGAGTGCGGGTAAAAAATGCTATCGGTTGTGATTGCACATGCTCAAAAACTTGAGATCGAAGCGTTAAGATTAAACCTTCACCAATTTTTGAACTAAAAAGTCGAGTAACGATAGTTAATCCTGCAGAGATGAGCGCCAGAATTGCTACTAAAATTGCTGTAATGATAACTACATTTCTATCCCCAGCACTTATTCCTTGGTCAATAATTCTTTTGAACAGTAAAGGCTGCGCGACTACTAGAAGCGCATCCACGATTACAACAAGGATTAGAAAAATGATGTCAGATCTTAAAGGTTTGGCATAACTGATGACACGTCTAAATGTGTCATTTTTGAGGGAGCGTTTTTTTAAACTAGCATCCCGTGTTAAGGAACGATAGGTTTCCCACATTTGCATTTGACTCATTATTAAACAAGTCTAGTCTTACAAAAAAATTCTTTAAAGATTGAATCCCAATGCTCGAAGCATTTGGCGACCTTCATCAGTAATTTTGTCTGGTCCCCAAGGTGGCATCCAAACCCAATTAATTTTGAAATCAGTAACGATTCCATTTAATGCAGCTTTGGTTTGATCTTCAATCACATCTGTTAACGGACAAGCCGCAGAGGTCAAAGTCATATCAATGATTGCTGAACCGTCATCCTTAACTTCAACACCATAAATTAATCCCAAATCAACAACATTTATACCCAGTTCTGGATCAACAACATCGTGTAATGCTTCAAATACATTTTCAGATGAAGCTTTGGTATCAGTTGACACTATTTTTCTCCTCTAGCTCTAATAATTGCATCTTTAGCTGCCATCCATGACAAGAGGGCACACTTAATTCTGGCTGGATATTGTGCCACCCCGATCATAGAAATTCCATCTCCTAGTAAGTCCTCACTTGGTTCAAAAATTCCTTTGCTTTGCATCATGGCTAAAAATTCGCCACTTGTTTTATCAAAATTCTCTAAAGAATTGCCATCAACTTGCTCAAACATGATACTTGCCGAAGCCTGGCTGATTGAGCAACCTGTTGATTCATAAGAAATTTTTTCAATCTTTTTCTTATCATCAGTTAGTTGTACTCTCACCGTAATCTCATCTCCACATGTCGGGTTAACGTGATGAGACTCGCCTTGAAAAGGTTCTTTTAATCCTTTTCCACGCGGTGATTTGTAGTGATCAAGAATAACTTCTTGGTACATATTAGTTAAATTCATTATTTTTTTCCAAAAAATCTAAAAACTTCATCGATTCCTTCTAGTAACGCGTGTATATCTGAATCATCATTATAAATATAGGTACTTGCTCTTGTTGTTGATTGGACTTTTAATTTATCCATAATCGGTCTTGCACAATGATTTCCTACACGCACAGCAATTCCCATGTCATCTAAAACTTGGCCAACATCATGAGGATGTAATCCATCAAGAGCAAAAGAAACTGTACTTCCTCGGTCCCTGTCATCAACTGGACCATAAATTGTGACACCTTTTATTTCTTTTAATCCATCAAGCATCAACTTTGTTAAATGTCTTTCATGGTTATGAACATTTTCCATGCCTATTTTTTGCAAGTATTCAACAGCAGCTCCCAATCCAACTGCTTCTGCAGCTGGAGGTGTGCCTGCCTCAAATTTCTTAGGAGCTTTCGCGAAAGTTGATTTTGACATTGTTACGGTTTCAATCATGGATCCACCGCTTATAAATGGTGGCATAATTTCTAGCAATTCCTCTGTTGCGCCTAATAATCCAATTCCTAACGGTCCTAGCATTTTATGGCCAGACCAAGCAATAGCATCTGCTCCTAATTTATGAAAGTCAACTGGAATGTGTGGAACAGATTGGCAAGCATCCACAAATAGAAAAGCCCCCACAGATTTACTAGCTTTAGATATCAAATCTAGATCTGTTATGGAACCCAAGACATTACTCATGTGTGATATTGCAACTATTTTTGTGCGAGAATTAATTAGTGAATCAATTTTTGAATAATCAAGTACACCCTCATCGGTGATAGGAATCCACTTTAGAACAGCACCTGTTTTCAAACACAATTCTTGCCATGGCACAAGATTGGCATGATGTTCTAATTCAGTAACTAAAATCTCATCTCCAGGTTTGAGGATTAATCTTTTATCTATAGTTGGGTCATTTTTTGATTTCAGAGTGGCGTTTAAAAAAGAATACGAAAGCAAATTTAAGGATTCAGTGGCGTTTTTTGTAAATACTATTTCATTTGGTTTTAAGTTAACAAAATTAGCAATTACCTCTCGTGCATGTTCATGTGCATCTGTGGCAAGCTCTGCCAAATAATAAGCTCCACGGTGGACTCCGGAATTTATTGTTTCGTAGAAATTATTCTGGGCATCAATAACAACTTGAGGTTTTTGCGATGTGGCAGCGCTATCTAAATAGATAAGTTTACGATTGTTTCTAACTTCTCTTGATAAGATTGGAAAATCAAGTTGGATCTGCTTAATATCCAACTTGAATTTAGAATCTGTTAAAGTCATGCCCCTACTGTCGCCTTAGAGAATTTCACATATCCATTTGTTTCTAATTCTTCAGCTAATTCTTGCCCACCTGTTGCAACAACTTTGCCGTCAACAAAAACACTCACTTTGTCAGGTTTTACATAACGAAGAATTCGAGTGTAATGCGTAATTAATAACACACCTGTGTTGTTTTTAGCCACAGTTCTATTGATCCCTTCAGAAACAATTCTCAGCGCATCCACATCTAGACCTGAATCGGTTTCGTCGAGAATTGCTATTTTTGGTTTCATTAATTCCAATTGTAAAATTTCATGTCGTTTCTTTTCTCCACCTGAGAAACCTTCATTGACATTTCTTTCGGAAAAAGTTGGATCCATACCAATTTCCTTCATGGCACCATTCATTTCCTTAATCCACTCACGTAATTTAGGGGCTTCCCCGCGCAAAGCTGTAATAGAAGTTCTTAAGAAGTTACTTACAGAAACTCCTGGTATTTCTACTGGATATTGCATTGCTAAGAAAAGTCCAGCTTTTGCTCTTTCATCCACCGACATATCTAAAATATCTTGACCATCAAGAGTTACTGTTCCTGAAGCTATTTCATATTTTGGATGTCCGGCAACGGCATATGCCAAAGTCGATTTTCCTGAACCATTTGGTCCCATGATGGCGTGTGTTTGACCTGAACTGATTGTTAAATCAACGCCTTTAAGAATCTCCTTGACTCCATCATCTGTAGTAACTGTGACATGAAGATCTTTGATAACTAATTCAGACATTATTTTTCCTTTTCTTATATTCCAACTGAAACGCTGGCGTCATCGCCATCGCCTTCTACCTGAACTGCAAATACTTCAATTGCGCTTGTTGCCGGTGGAGTTTTTGGTTCCCCAGTTTGCAAGTTAAATTCTGAACCGTGTAAAAAGCATTCAATTCCTTCGTCTGTAACTGTTCCCTCACTTAAAGACACTGCGGCGTGAGAGCACTCATCTGAAACAGCATAAAAACCTTGTTTATTTCTAACTAAACAAATAGGCTCGCCATTTAAATCTATTGCTTTAGCAGATCCAATTTGAAAGTCTGACACTTTTCCAACCTTGTTCCAAGTGGTCATTGGTGACCTCTTTCAATGGCAGCATTTAGTCTCTGGTTTAGCTTCTCCTTTAGATCTGGGTGGGTAAATTCACCAAAAATTCCTGAAAAGAAACCTTCAATAACTAATTGTCTGGCTGTGGGTTCATCAATACCTCGAGACATTAGATAAAACAATTGATCGTCATCTAAACGACCAGTAACACTTGCATGTCCTGCTTTCTCAACTTGTCCTGTTTCAATTTCAAGATTTGGTACAGAATCTGCTCTGGCCCCACTATCTAATAATAAATTTCGGTTCATTTCATAAGTGTTTGTGCCGGTGGCGATCTTTCGAATCATTACATCGCCTACCCAAACAATGTGACTGTCTTTACCTTGAGCGCCACCTCTATACAAAACATTGCTCTTGCAATCTTTCATATTGTGATCGACAAAAACTCTATTTTCAAAGTATTGTCCTTGGGTTGCTAGATAAACTCCTAAAAGTTCAACTGCGCCATGATTTCCGGAGAACTTGGCACGTGGGTTATATCGCAAGATGTCTCCACCTAGTTGCACAACTAATGATCTAACATTTGCATCTTTGTCAATTACAAATTGATGTTCACTTACCAGGACACCTTTTCGGTCTAAATCGCATACGTTAATAAAATCAAGATTTGAACCAGGCTCAGCTATGATTTCGCAATTGATTCCAGCAAATCCTGTTCCAGTTTGCTCTAATACAACTGTTGAGTTAGAGAAGTTTTTGGCATTGATGATTATGTGACCAAATTGAACACCTGGTTTTAAGTCAATCTTGATCCACGTTAAATCTTTTGTCTCTAGTTCTTTTGGTATCTCTATAACCAAAGCTTTTGCCCATAGAGCTTGCGTTCTTGCTCCAATTCGATCTGTTGCCAAAAACTTTGTCTTTACTTCTTCACGAGTTAATACTTTTGAAATAACTCCTTGAGCTACGACAATCTCATAGTTAATATCTTGAGTTGCAACAGCATCACTGTGGAGATTGCCAATTCTTTTTAACGGGGTGTAGCGCCAATCTTCTTCCCGACCATTGGGAATCGCAAAATCATCCGGGTTACTGGATGCAAAACGATCGGGTCTGGCGTCAACGCTTTTGAAAAGTATTTCTTTTTCTTGTAACGCAGCTGTCATCCAACTGCGCCTTCCATTTGTAATTCAATCAATCTGTTTAATTCGATTGCATATTCCATTGGTAATTCTCTTGCAATTGGTTCAACAAATCCGCGCACAATCATTGCTGCTGCTTCATCTTCGTTAAGTCCACGTTGCATTAAATAAAACAGTTGATCTTCACTAATTCTTGAGATCGTGGCTTCATGTCCCATAGAAACATCGTCTTCACGACAATCTATGTATGGGTAGGTATCTGATCGGGAAATATCATCTATCAACAAAGCATCACATTTCACTGTTGTCTTAGCGTTATATGAACCTTCGTTAACTTGAATTAGACCGCGATAAGAAGTTCTGCCACCACCTCTTGCCACTGATTTAGAAATAATTGCAGAAGAAGTGTTAGGAGCAGCATGAACCATTTTTGCTCCAGCATCTTGATGTTGTCCCTCGCCAGCAAATGCAACTGACATGGTTTCACCTTTAGCATGTTCCCCAACCAGCCATACAGCTGGATATTTCATGGTCACTTTGGAACCGATGTTGCCATCAATCCATTCCATAGTTGCACCTTCTTGGGCTACAGCTCTTTTAGTAACTAAGTTATAAACGTTGTTTGACCAGTTTTGAATTGTGGTGTATCTACAACGAGCATTCTTTTTTACAATTATCTCAACTACGGCACTATGTAATGAATCTGTTGAATAAGTTGGTGCTGTACACCCTTCAACATAATGAACATATGCACCTTCATCAACGATTATTAAAGTTCTTTCAAATTGACCCATATTTTCGGTGTTAATTCGGAAATATGCTTGCAATGGAATATCAATTTTGACACCTTTAGGAACATAAATAAATGATCCACCAGACCACACAGCTGTGTTGAGTGCAGAAAACTTATTATCTCCTGCTGGGATAACTGACCCAAAATATTCGTTAAATACATCTTCGTGTTGTTTTAAAGCAGTATCGGTGTCTAGGAAAAGAACACCTTCTTTTTCTAAATCTTCTCTGATTTGGTGATAAACAACTTCACTTTCGTATTGAGCAGCAACACCACCAATTAATCTTTTCTTTTCAGCTTCAGGAATTCCTAAACGATCATAAGTATTTTTAATATCATCTGGAAGTTCTTCCCATGAAGTTGCTTGTTTTTCAGTTGATCTAACAAAGTATTTGATATTTTCAAAGTCAATATCACCTAAATAAGCACCCCAGTTAGGTAATGGTTTTTTCTCAAAAAGAGCTAAGGCTTTTAGTCTTGTTTCCAACATCCAAGCTGGCTCATTTTTCTTAGAGCTTATGTCGCGCACAACTTCTTCGGTTAAGCCACGCTTTGCATTGGCACCTGCATCATTTTTATCGTGCCATCCGAATTCATAATTACCTATTCCGTCTAACTCTGGGCGCGCTATTGTCATTTGCTCTCCTTATATTGTTGTGCGGATGAAACTGCATTTTTTGGCATCGTACTTACTAGCGAGGTGCAAATATTTCCACCAGTAGCAATGGTTGAAAGTCTTGTGACGTTAACACCTAAAAGTTTATTAAAGGCATCTAATTCTGCGTCACAAAATTCTGGGTGCTCCTCGGCAACATGAGCAATTGGACAATTGTGTTGGCAAAGCTGAATTGTTTGGGTTGGTCCAGATCCTTTATCCGCGGTGGCAGCAAATCCATCTTTTGTTAATGATTGCGCTAAAACTTCCACCTTAGAATTAATATCTTTAGATTTGTTAATCATTAACGAGTACTTGTTTAACATTTCATTTGCCCTTGAACGAGCAAAATCTTTAACAGCTTTAGAACCATAATTTTGTTTGATAAATAAAACGGCATCTTGGGCTAAAGATTGATATTGGTTTTCAAAAAAATCTCTACCTTGAGAAGTAAGTGAATAAACTCTGGCAGGTCTACCTCTACCCTTTGGTTTTGATGGCCCAAATGGGGCAATTTCATGTGATTTAACTAAGTTTTTTTCATTCATATCTTCAAGATGTTTTCTCACAGCAACAGCACTTATTCCTAGGGCTTCTGCCAAGTCACTGGCAGTTATAGGACCGAGTTTGAGCAATTCTCGTGCCAGTCTGTCTCTACCTACCGTTTTGAATTCCATAACCATAGTGTTGCCTATTTCCCGACTCGTTGCAACCCCAGCATGGCCCTAGACTCGAATTTGTCGATGAAAACTAAATCCTTGGCTACTTTCAACCACCGAATAAGCCTTTTAAACCTGATTGCCCAATCCGGGATCATCGTCACCGGGGCCATAGTTCGTTTAACCGGGTCTGGCTTGGGCTGTCCAACTTGGCCCGATTGTGCACCTGGATCCTTGCTTCCCGTGGCAGGGCAAATAGAGGGATTTCATAAGTTCATTGAATTTGGCAATCGATTACTCACCTTTGTTGTGTTAGCTTTTGCACTTGCACTTTTTATTGGTGCCTTGTTGCATAAAAAACGTAACATTTTGTACTGGAGTGCTATTCCCTTAATCGGCACAATTTTTCAAGCAGTTTTAGGCGGAATCACAGTTCTGACTGGATTAAATCCCCTCACCGTTATGGCCCATTTTTTGGTTTCTATTCTTTTAGTTGGAGTTTCAGTCAAAATCTTTGACTATTTCTCAGGGGGGAAACCTGAAATTGTTTTACCAAAAATAATTAACACCTATATCGTCTTTCTTACTTTAATTGGGTTTGTAGTAATAGTTCTAGGAACAATCACAACAGGATCTGGTCCACATTCTGGAGATGAAATTGCTGCTCGATTCAATTTGGATATCAGAGCAATGGCAGTAATCCATGCAGACTCAGTTTGGCTCTTTATTGGATTAGTAGTAGGTCTATTTGTTATTACAACAATAAATGCAAGATTAAAAACATTAAGAAAAAACACAAAAATATTGCTTCTTATATGTCTTGCACAAGGATTTATTGGTTACCTTCAATGGTTCACATCTTTGCCCTGGGTATTGGTTGCATTTCATGTTTTAGGGGCCGTTATAACCTGGATTGCAATAATATTTTTGGCTCTAAATTCAAACAATCCTGTTTTGAAGCGCCTTAAATAAATCTTTTGCTGACTCTGGCCTATATTGCATAAAAAGCCACGGCTCAGTTAACTCTAACTCCATTAATACAAGTTCTCCTTTATACCTAACCACATCAACGCGTGCAAAAAGTAAATCATCCCAATCTTTCACACATTGCGAAACTTTGTTAACGAAATTAACTACTTCAGTAGATATTTCTTCTTTCCTAGCCGCATCCCCATGTCCACCTTTTGTTAAAGCAGGAACTTTTATTGCCACATGACTTATTTGACCATCAATAACAATGATGGCTTTTTCCCCTTCGGTGTCAACACTTTCAATGTAGGGCTGAATCATGGCAGTTCTATTTGCAGCAAAAATCTTTTCTGCCAAATTGATAGCTTCTGCCGCATTACCCGCTTTCCCCGCAAGTCTTGCCCCTGCCCCAATTGACGGTTTTATGGCAATAGATTTTGACTGACTAAAAGCTGAATCAATTTCGACTTTTGCTTCATTTAGGTTACTCACAAATTTTGTAGGAATAATTTGTAATCCACCCTCTGCCATTTGCTGCAAATATTTCTTATCTGTATTCCAACTCATGACATCAAATGAATTAAACAACTTTGTTTGCTGCTCAACTTTTTTAGCGAATTCTAAGAATTTGTCTCTTTTGGGCACATAATCCCACGTTGATCTTATTAGGCCTGCATCAAAATTTGACCAATCAATACTTTGATCATTCCAGTTTGTGAAAACCAAATCGATATTTAAATCTTGTGCCGCCTGCTTTGCATAGGGTATATCTAAATCAGGATCTGGATCTAATGGATCTTCATCACCTACAACGTATGCGATACGCATTTATCCCAAATTCAATAAGGGATCTAGTCCAATTAGAAAAAACAGCAGGGCAAGATATGTAATTGACCAGTGGAAAAGTTTCATTGGATTAATTTCTATTGCTGAGCTATTAGCACGTGTTTTTAAGGCATATACTTCCCGAAGAAAAATAAGATTTAAAACACTTGATCCCAGTATGTAAACAACTGATAACTCACTAACAAAACCAAGTACAACTGTTGTGGCAACCATAATCCAGGAATAAATCAATATTTGACTTGATACTTTTCGCCTATCTGCTACCACTGGAAGCATTGGTACTCCAGCGGTTTCATAATCGTCTCGATATTGCATTGAAAGTGGCCAATAATGAGGAGGAGTCCACCAAAAGACAATCAAGAACAAAACGAAGGGAACGATATTCAACGAGTTATTTACTGCGGCCCAGCCAATTAACACAGGAAAACATCCAGCCGCTCCTCCCCAAACAATGTTTGAAGATGTTCTTCTTTTTAGAAGCAGGGTATAAATACAAACATAAAAAACAATTGCACCAGCTGCAAGAAGCGCGGCTAAGGTATTAACTTGATTTTCTAGCCAGATTATTGAGAGCAACGATAGGGATAGTCCTAGAGCAATTGCTCCTCTGACCGAAACTTTTCCTGTTACTAGTGGTCTATGTGCGGTTCTATCCATTAATGCATCTATATCTCGATCAACCACATTGTTTAAAGCATTTGCTCCCCCAGCAGCTAGCGCTCCACCAATTAATGTTGCCAGAACTAAATACCAATTTGGCCATCCATCAGATGCAAGAAACATAGTTGGAACCGTGGTTACTAGAAGTAATTCGATAATTCTTGGCTTGGTTAAAGCAATATAACTTTTTAAAATTGAATAAACTGAAATTGAATCTTTATTCACTGAGTCTAAATTTTGTGACCCAAGATTTTGTCTCATATTGGAACTAACGCTACCTGAATACTGTTATGGGCGCGTTCTGTGGATTGTGTGACTAGTGACTCATTAGGCTAGGAAGTACTTTGACTAAAGAAATAGGATTGCACTTATTCACATGAGCGAGATTACCTGGACCGATCTTGATGAAAGATCTGTAAATACCGCCAGATCTCTGGCTCTGGATGCTGTTGAAAACGCAGGACATGGACATCCAGGAACTGCAATGGCATTGGCTCCAGTGGCACATTTACTATTCCAAAAATTTATGAACCATGACCCCAATGACCCAGATTGGTTTGGCCGAGATCGATTCATACTCTCATGTGGACATGCCAGCATGCTTTTGTATGCGCAACTTTATTTAAACGGCTATGGGCTTGAGATTGAAGATTTAAAAAATTTTAGAAAATTAAACAGCCTTACTCCAGGACACCCCGAATACCTGCACACTAAAGGCGTTGAAATGACCACAGGCCCATTAGGTCAAGGTTTATCTTCAGGAGTGGGAATGGCAATTGCCTCAAGATATTGGCGCAATCATTTTGATCCAACTGCTCAAACGGGTCAAAGTATTTTTGATAATTTTATTTACATTGTGGCAAGTGATGGCGATTTACAAGAAGGTGTTACCTCAGAGGCATCTTCAATAGCTGGTCATCTTGGTCTTGCTAATTTAATTGTTATTTATGACGACAACCAGATAAGTATTGACGGGGAAACTAATCTTGCTTTTACAGAAGATGTCGTAGCAAGATATCGCGCTTATAACTGGGATGTTCACACAGTTGAACTTGGTGATGATGGGCAAGTAAATGTTTTACAGTTAATAAAAGCTATCAATAACGCCAAAGCATCAGATAAACCTAGCTTCATTCGATTAAAAACAGTTATTGCCTGGCCTGCTCCAAATGCAAGAAATACTGCTGCTGCACATGGTGCTCCTTTAGGAGAATCAGAAACAAAACTTACAAAACAAAAATTGGGATTAGATCCAGAGCAAAAATTTAGTGTTCCAGAAGATGTCTTATTATACACACGTCAATCTCAAACTAACGGATCTAAAAAACACAAAGAGTGGAACGATAAATTTAAAATCTGGGCTAAGGATAATGCAAAATTATCAAATGACTTCCAAAGATTACAAAAAAATGAACTTATTCAAGATTTAGAAAGTTCCTTAACAGTTTTTGAAACAGGGACCAGTATTGCTAGTCGAAAAAGTGGTGGCACAATTCTAAATGAGCTCTCAAATAAACTAATAGAACTTGTGGGTGGCTCAGCTGACTTGGCTGAAAGCAATGGCGTCTTACTAAAAAATGCATCATCTATGCAGAAACAAAACTCTGAAATAAATCAATCCAGTGCGGGAGGAAAATATCTACATTTTGGAATCAGAGAACATGCCATGGCTTCAATTATGAACGGTATGGCACTTTATGGTTTCACAAGACCATTCGGCGCGACTTTTCTAATTTTTAGTGATTATCAAAAACCCGCAATAAGACTTGCATCCTTGATGCAATTACCAGTTATTTATGTTTGGACCCATGATTCCATTGGATTGGGAGAAGATGGTCCAACGCATCAACCCGTTGAGCAACTTTGGGCTCTTCGCTCTATTCCTGGTTTTAGTGTTGTTCGACCAGCAGATGCAAATGAAGTTAGTGCTTGTTGGATCAAAATCTTAGAAGACAGAAAACCTGCCGGGATAGTGCTTACTCGACAAAATATTCCAACGCTAGATCGAAAATTAAATAATTCTGCCCAAGGTGCTAAGAAGGGCGGATATATTCTCCAGGATTGTTCAAATTCAAAACCAGATGTAATTTTGATTGCAACAGGATCTGAAATTGAATTAGCACTATTGGCCCAAAAAGAATTAAATTCCCAGTCAATCAATACCCGCGTAGTCTCGATGCCTTGTGTGGAGTGGTTCCAAAATGAATCAAAGTCTTATCAAGAATCGGTATTGCCTAAAGAAGTCAAAGCAAAAATTGCCATTGAAGCAGGTTCAACACTTGGTTGGTATCAATTTGTTGGGTTAGAAGGTGCGGTAATTGGTCTTGATCATTATGGGGCCAGTGGAAAACCAGATTTGTTATATAAGGAATTTGGCATCACGGTACAAGACATCGTAAAAAAAGCTAAAGAACTAAAAAAGTAAGTTTTAGCGATCTCCGCGTAATTTATCTATGGCTTCGGCCAAAATAGCATCGCCATCTTTATCGTCACGACGCTCTTTAACATAAGCTAAATGTGTTTTATATGGTGCGTTTTTTATAGGTTTTGGTGGATTATCTTGATCTTGACCAGCAGGCCATCCACATCTTGGACAATCCCAAGTATCAGGAATTGGTGCATCTACTGCAAATGCAGGTCTACTTTCATGACCATGGGCACAATAAAAAGATAAACGAACTCGTGGTGCTGCATCTCCGCGCTCTGCCTCACCCATTGGGCCTGCTCCAACGCGACTTCCTCTGATTGCACTACCACCAGCCATTTATTTCTCCTTTGTTTTTAAGCACTTAAAACTAAACCAAAACCAATAATGCTTGCTAACCAGATAATGCCAACTGCAATTGTAAATCGATCAAGATTTTTCTCTGCTAAAGAAGATCCACCCAGTGATGAACTAAATCCTCCCCCAAATAAATCTGAAAGTCCTCCACCTCGTCCACGGTGTAGTAAAACTAAAAGCACAAGCAACAAGTTAGAAATAACTAAAATGACACCCAATGTCCAGGAAATAATTGTCATTCTAGATTTTCTAACCTTTCTCAATCTTGCTCTTTTAAGGATACGACTTGGGGCATACTTTTTTAGGTCTCGGGACCTAGTGAGTCACACAAATTAAGGCTGATCTGGCCATCTAATGATGCGCAAGAATTCGTCAGGATCAAGTGCGGCACCACCTACTAAAGCTCCATCAACATCTGGTTGTTCCATTATGGTTTTGACGTTTCCTGCTTTTACTGAACCTCCATAAAGAATTCTTACTTTGTCGGCTACTTCTTGATTGTAAAGTTTGGAGATTTTTTCTCTTATTGCCAAAGACATATCTTGAGCATCTTGTGGAGTTGCCACTTCACCTGTTCCTATTGCCCAAACAGGTTCATAAGCAATAACTGATTCATCAACATAATTTGATCTGACATCTTTTAGGGCACCTGTGACTTGAGAAAGTGTGTGCTCAATTGCGTTACCTGATTGACGAATATCTAGAGTTTCACCAACTGCAATCATGGGAATCAAATCGCTTTTAATTGCGGCTTTAACTTTGGCATTAACAAGTTCATCACTTTCATTATGATGAGCACGTCTTTCACTGTGACCAATTAGTGCATATTTTGCTTTTAATTTTTTTAACATTGAACCACTTACTTCACCGGTATATGCTCCAGCTTCGTGAGCACTTATGTCTTGGGCACCGTAAGTGATACTCAAATGGTCTGCATCAACAATAGTTTGGACTGAGCGTAAATCTGTAAAAGGTGGAAAAATAACAACTTCAGTTCGAGCATAATCTGCATCAACTAAGGAAAATGCCATTTTGTTCATGTAAGCAATTGCTTCAAGATGATTCACATTCATCTTCCAGTTACCAGCCATAACTGGTTGTCTATTTTCGTTAGTCATTTACACCTCTTCTAAAACTGCTAAACCTGGCAAAATTTTTCCTTCGAGAAGTTCCAGTGAAGCCCCGCCACCTGTACTTATGTGGTCAAACTTTGATTCGTCTATGCCAAGTGATCTAATTGCAGCTGCTGAATCTCCACCACCCACAACGCTATAGGCACTGCTTTGGGCAAGTGCTTGGGCAACTGTTTTTGTGCCCGAGGCAAATGCGTTTACTTCAAATACTCCCATTGGCCCATTCCAAACAACAGTCTTTGCGTCATTGATTTTACTTGCAAATAATTCACTTGTTTTAGGACCAATATCAAGACCTTTTAATCCAACAGGAATTTCATTGGCCAAAACCACAGATACAGGGGCTGATCCATCTAATTGTTTTGAAACCACAATGTCAATTGGTAAAACCAATTCCACATTTTTTTCCTTTGCTGTTTTCATTAGTTGCTTAACTTCATCCAATCGGTCGATTTCTAAAAGAGAATCACCAACCTCATAACCTTGGGCCTTAAGAAATGTAAAAGCCATTCCCCCACCGATTAATATTTTGTCGACTTTATTGATTAAATTATTAATTACCCCTAATTTGTCGCTAACTTTTGATCCACCTAAAACTACAACGTATGGTCTTTGAGGATTATTTAATACTTTGTCAAAAGCTTTTTGTTCAGCTTGCACTAGTCGACCCACAGCTTTTGGTAGCACCCGAGCAATATCTGTTACCGAGGCTTGTTCTCTATGAACTACCCCAAATCCGTCAATAACAAAAAAATCACCAAAACTTGCTAATAATTTAGCTAATCTTTGACGATCCGATATATCTTTGCTGGTTTCATCTTTTTCAAATCGAATATTCTCAATCATTGCAATTTCACCTGGCTTTAAATTATTGACAACTTGGGTGGCATTTTCAGCATGAATATCTTCAATGAAATGTATTTCACTGTTTAATAGTTCACTTAATCTTTTTGAAATAGGCTTGAGAGATAATTCAGGCTTTCTTTCACCTTTTGGTCTACCAAGGTGAGCCAAAATGATTACTTTGGCATTCTTTTTTCTCAAATCATTAATTGTTGCAACACTTGCTTTTAAACGACCATCATCAGTAATTTGCATTTGCCCTGTGGCGTCAGATTTCATGGGGGCATTTAAATCAGCGCGTAATAAAACGCGCTGATTATTTACATCAATATCATCAATTGTTTTCATTAATAATTTAGAGATTTGAACCAACAAGTTGAGTTAAATCAACTAGTCGACTTGAGTATCCCCATTCGTTGTCATACCAACCAACAACTTTGGCTATATTCCCTGCAACTGTTGTTAATTGACCATCGATAATGCATGAATGCGCATCATGAACAATGTCAGTTGAAACCAATGGATCCTCACTATAAGAAAGTATTCCTTTAAGTGGTCCATCAGCTGCTGCTTTTAATGCTGCATTTATCTCTTGAGCTGTAGCAGATTTTTTTAAATGAATAGTTAAATCAGTAGCAGATCCAACAGGAACTGGCACACGCATTGCATAGCCATCTAATTTCCCTTTTAGATCTGGCATAACCAATCCGATTGCTTTAGCAGCACCAGTTGTAGTTGGAATCATGTTTATGGCAGCAGCACGTGATCGACGTAGATCCTTGTGTGGCATATCCAGTGTTGATTGATCATTCGTGTAGGCATGAATTGTGGTCATTAACCCAGTTTCAATACCAAATGTGTCATGGATAACTTTGGCCATAGGGGCAAGACAATTTGTGGTACATGAAGCATTACTAATCACAATATGTTTTGCATGATCAATCATGTCGTGGTTTACCCCCAAAACAACAGTGATGTCTTCACCTTTGGCGGGTGCAGAAATTAAAACCTTTTTAGGTCCAGATTTTAGATGAGCTTTAGCTTTATCTGCATCTGTGAAAACTCCTGTTGATTCAATAACTAGATCAACACCAAGATCTCCCCATGGAATTTCTGCAGGATCTCTATGTGAAGTAATTTTTATTTCTTTACTGTCAACAAAAACTGAATTTCCATCAACAGTTACTTTTCCAGGAAATCTTCCAAGTGTTGAATCATATTTGAGAAGGTGGGCTGATGTTTTAACATCGGTTAGATCATTGATTGCAACAATTTCAATTGGCTCATTTTTCTTAATTATTTGTGCAAGTGCGCCTTCAGGTGCCTTACCGGCACGTTCTTGTAAGACTCTGATGTAATTTCTACCAATTCGACCAAAACCATTAATACCAACACGAATTGCCACTTAGTGATCAACTCCAGAAAATAGATTTAAGGACTAAATTTTTACTGCCATTTTGGCGACGTTGCCAGTAAGATTCTACCCTTCCAACATTTCTGGCGTGAGAGAGGCTTCAGTTGTTGGAATTCCAAGTTCATTAGCACGTTTGTCAGCCATTGCTAACAATCGTCTGATGCGCCCTGCAATGGCATCTTTAGTTAGAGGTGGATCACTTAATGCACCAAGTTCTTCCAAACTTGCTTGTTTGTGGGTGATTCGTAATTCACCTGCTGCTCTTAAATGATCTGGTATTTCGCTACCTAAAATTTCCATTGCGCGCGCCACCCTTGCACCTGCTGCAACTGCAGCTTGCGCACTTCGTCGAAGATTGGCGTCATCAAAATTTGCTAATCGATTTGCTGTTGCGCGTACTTCTCTGCGCATTCTTCTTTCTTCCCATGCCATTACTGCGGTGTGTGCACCTAATCTGGTTAAGAGTGCGCCAATAGCATCACCATCTCTTATCACAACTCGATCAACACCTCGAACTTCTCGTGCTTTTGCAACCACATCTAATCTTCTTGCCGCACCAACTAAAGCCAATGCAGCTTCTGGTCCTGGAGCAGTTATTTCTAAAGCACTTGATCTGCCTGGTTCAGTTAATGAACCATGAGCCAAGAATGCCCCCCGCCAAGCTGATTCAGCATCACAAATTCCACCACCAACTACTGAAGGTGGTAATCCTCTGATTGGGCGGCCTGCTGCATCAATTAATCCTGTTTGTTTGGCTAAAACATCTCCGCCTTGCACCACCCGAACGACATAGCGTGCACCTTTACGAATACCTGAACCTTGCAAGACAGACAACTCTGCTTCATGCCCAAAAAGTTCAATAATGTCTTTTCTTAATCTTCGGGCAATCTGGCCTGCATCTAATTCAGCTTCCACCACTATTTGACCTGCAACAAGGTGAAGACCGCCGGCAAATCTGAGAAGAGCTGATACTTCAGCTTTCCTACAACAAGTTTTATTTAGTTCAACTCGTGCTAATTCATCTTTTACTGCAGAAGTCATAGCCATATGTTCTATTTTGACACATTTACCTCGGCGTGTCAGATTGTTTAGAAATTATTTTGAGTAAAACAGCCTTACATGTCACACGAGTAACATTGGTTACAGAATTTAACTATTGTTACTATTCTTTGCCTAAATCTCGGTGCACAACTCTTACTTTGTTTCCATCTGATTGCAATTTTTGTGAAACTTGTTCAGCAATAGTTACACTTCGATGTTTTCCACCAGTGCATCCAACTGCCACTGTCACATACTTTTTGCCTTCACGCAGATAACCAGATTTGGTAACACCCACTAAATCAAATATTGATTGAGAAAATTGATTAGCACCATCTTGTTTGAGTACAAAGTCTTGGACCTGTTTGTCTAATCCGGTGAGATTCTTCAAATCCTCTTCCCAGAAAGGATTTGCTAAGAATCTGACATCAAAAACAAAATCTGCATCTATAGGAATACCGTATTTAAACCCAAATGACAAAATTGTTACTTGAAATGTTTCAACATCGCTTTCAAAAGTTTTTTCAATAACTGTTCTCAATCCAGGAGAGGACATATCCGAGGTGTCAATAACAACATCTGCATTTGCTCTTAAATCGCCTAAGAGTTCCCTTTCTCTTTGAAGTCCATCCAAGACCCTGCCATCGGCTTGCAAGGGATGGGGTCTTCTACTTCCTTCAAATCTTCTTACTAATGCCAAGTCTGAAGCTTCCAAGAATAGAACTCTTGATTGCCACTTATCTTTCTTAACTTCCATTAGTGCTTTGTCTAAATTGGCAAATAGTTTTCCTCCTCGTACATCCACAACAACTGCGATATGACTTGATACACCTTGAGATCTAACATCGTTTAGTGCAGTTATCAAAACAGATGGGGGCAAGTTATCAATTACAAACCAACCTAAATCCTCTAGAGCACGAGCCGTAGTTGAACGTCCTGCACCTGACATTCCTGTGACAATAAGAACTTCTGGATTACTCATGTTTATAGTCTGCCCTATTGGTCTAGTTTTCTATAATTTCCCCGGTCAAGGGGTCAAACTTGGTGGGTACATCTTTTAAATACTCAACAATGTTCTCAGCAATAGCTTCTGTGATACCTGGAACCTTAATTAGTTCATCCACGGGTTGATTCCTGATGTTCGTGACCGAGCCAAATTTTTCCAGAAGTGACTTAATTTTCTTTTCCCCTAAACCTTTAATTCCGTCTAATTCTGAAGCTAAAGAAGATTTTGCATGTCGCATTCTCGTTTTTGTGATAGCAAATCTGTGAGCTTCATCTCTGATTCTTTGCACCAGAAAAAGTGCTTCACTATTTCGAGGTAGCAAAATAGGATCTTTTTCTCCTGGTTTCCAAAGTTCCTCAAGTCTTTTTGCAATTCCAACAGTTTCAATTTCTGATAAACCCAATTCGTCTAACGCTTCCCTAGCCGCATTGACTTGTGCTTGACCTCCATCAATTAGCAACAGACTTGGTCGATAAGCAAAACTTTTCTTATTTGTGTCATTATCTTCATCATTACCATCGACCAAATAACGATAACGTCTTGAAACTGTTTCATGGATGGCTCTGGGATCATCTTGTCCTTCAAAGGATTTGATGTTGAAAGTTCGATAGTGCTTTTTTTGAGCAATTCCATCTTCGAAAACAACAAGAGAAGCTGTTGTGCTGGTACCAGAAATATTTGACACATCGATACATTCAATACGTAAAGGTGCTTGTTCTAAATCTAGGCTGGCAGCTAATTCCTCTAATGCCTTTGTTCTAGAAAGAAGATCTGCAGAACGCTTTAA
This sequence comes from Actinomycetota bacterium, assembly GCA_027730605.1. GTDB lineage: Bacteria > Actinomycetota > Actinomycetes > S36-B12 > UBA5976 > ATZT02. Next base: position 23,851 of record JAQCGN010000001.1, on the reverse strand, counting down.
TTTGTGCATGGTTAAGTTTTGTTCAGAGTTTTTCTCACTAGTTTCCATTAATTTTCTTTTATCACCTCGTTGAGGTTTTCGTATATCCACTGCTTTTCTTGCATTTTTGGAAATCCACTCAACTACTGATTCCAGATTGGATAAATCGTGGTTTACCAAGATCTCCTTTGGAATGGAATCTCCTTCTAGTTCACCATAAATTTGAACTAGTAAATCTTCGAAATGCTCTGGCATTAATTTGTGATCGATTCGATCAGAAACAAATGATCTTTCACCTTTAATTTGTCCCTGTCTAACGTGAAAAATTTGTGTTGAAAGATGAAGATCATCACTAGTCAAAGCTATTAAGTCAGCATCTGTTTCGTCGTCAAAAACAATTGCGTTTAATTCAACGACCTTTGTTAGGGCACCTAGTCGATCTCGAAATCTGGCAGCTTTTTCATATTCCTGATTTTGACTTGCTGAATTCATTTCATTTTCTAAATCTTTAAAGATTGATTTGGTGTTACCATTTAGAAAGCTGAGCACATTATTAACAATTAATCCGTATTCTTTTTCATCAACTCGACCTACACAAGGAGCCGCACATCGTTCAATATCACCAAGTAAACAAGGTCTCTTCATCAGTTCATGGCGTCTATAAACAGTATCTTTGCAAGATCTAATTGGAAAAACTTTAATTATCTGTTCCATGGTTTGTCTTATTGCCCAAACATGGGTAAAGGGTCCGTAGTATTTATTTCCTTTTTTCTTGGTTCCTCTGGTCACTGCAATCTGAGGAAATTTATCTTTGAGGGTAAGTGTGAGATAGGGATAAGTTTTGTTGTCTCGAAAGCGAACATTAAATCTTGGATTAAACGCTTTAATCCAAGTAAATTCAAGTTGTAATGCTTCTACTTCATTGTGTACTGTTACCCAATCCACCATTGCGGCAGTTTTAACCATCATGGCAGTACGAGGATGTAAATTAGTAATATCTGTGAAATAGTTATTGAGTCTATTCTTTAAATTTTTTGCTTTACCAACATAAATAACTGTTTCATCTTTCGTTTTAAATCGATAAACACCTGGAAGCTCTGGCACATTATTCGGGCGGTATTGCGATGGATCTGCCATTTAGCCAGCTTTACTAGATGAATTCTTCAATATTGCTGCAAGATATTTTCCGGTATAACTGTTATTTGATTTAGCAATTTGTTCCGGTGTGCCTTGGGCAACAATCGTTCCACCTCTAAATCCACCTTCAGGTCCCATGTCAATGACCCAATCAGAATTCTTAATTACATCAAGATTATGTTCAATAACAATCACAGTATTTCCTGAATCAACTAGTCTTTCTAAGACTCCTAATAGTTTTCTCACATCTTCAAAATGTAGACCCGTTGTTGGTTCATCCAAAACATAAATTGTTCTTCCAGTGCTTCGTCTTTGTAATTCTGTAGCAAGTTTTACCCTTTGGGCTTCTCCACCGGAAAGTGTTGGGGCAGATTGACCAAGACGCACATAACCTAAACCAACATCAACCAAAGTTTTCAAATGTCTTGCTATGGCAGGAACGGACTCAAAAAATGTTAATGCTTGCTCTATGGGCATATTTAGAACATCACTAATTGTTTTACCCTTGTAGTGAACTTCTAGAGTGTCTCTGTTGTATCTGGTACCTTGGCAAACTTCACAAGGAACATAAACATCTGGTAAAAAGTTCATTTCAATTTGAATAGTTCCATCACCTGAACAAGGCTCACACCTTCCACCTTTAACGTTAAAACTAAATCGACCTGGCTGGTATCCCCTAATTTTTGCTTCACTGGTTTCTGCGAAAAGTTTTCGAACATTATCAAAAACTCCTGTGTAAGTAGCAGGATTACTTCGAGGTGTTCGCCCAATAGGACTTTGATCAACATGGACTACTTTGTCTAGATGTTTGATTCCTTCAACTTTTTTATGTTGTCCTGGAACAATTCGAGCTTGATGTAAATCTCTGGCTAAAGCTGAGTACAAAATGTCATTTACCAGTGTTGATTTTCCTGAACCACTAACACCTGTGACTGCAACAAAGACTCCCAAAGGAAAATCAACTGTTACCTTTTTTAGGTTATTTTCTTGAGCCTCAACAACTTTAATCATTCTTTCTTTATCTATTGGCCTTCTCTTTTTCGAAACAACGACACTTTTGCGACCAGAAATGTAATCTCCGGTAATTGATTTTTTATTATTTTCAAGGTCTTTAACTGTTCCACTTGAAACTACATATCCGCCATGTTCACCTGCACCTGGACCAATATCCACAACCCAATCGGCTGCGCGAATTGTTTCTTCGTCATGCTCAACAACGATTAAGGTGTTACCTAAATTTCTCAATCTGATCAAAGTATCGATTAGTTTTTTGTTATCTCTTTGATGCAAACCAATACTTGGTTCATCCAATACATAGAGGACCCCAACTAGACCAGATCCAATTTGTGTTGCAAGGCGAATTCTTTGAGCTTCACCTCCAGATAATGTTCCAGCTGCTCTATCTAAGGACAGATAATCAAGTCCTACATCAAGTAAGAATTGCAATCTTTCAATGACTTCTTTGAGAACTCTTTGAGCGATAGCCATTTCTCGCTTACCCAACTTAAGATTTGTAATGAATTCGGTTACTTCACCAATTGACATTGAACTCATTTCAGCAATGTTTTTGTTTCCAATTTTTACTGCAAGTGATACTGGTTTTAGTCGGGCTCCTTTACAAGTCTTGCAAGGTTTTTGGCGCATGAATCCTTCAAGATGTTCACGCGCTGCATCTGAATCAGATTTTTCATGACGCGCTTGGATATTTTCAATGACACCTTCAAATTCTGTCCAATAAGATCTCTGTCGGCCGTAAGAGTTTTTATATTTGACGTTAATACTGCTGTCGTAGCCATACATTAAAGCTGTTTTAATTTTTTCCGGTAGTTTTTTAAATGGAGTTTCGAGTGAGAACTTTAGATCTCTTGCAACGGCTTCAAGTAATTTGGACCAATATCCCTCAGCTGAAGAATTTGACCAAGGCGCTATGGCGCCATCCCTTATGGAAAGGTCCTTATTAGGGATTACTAAATCTTCATCCACTTCTAAATGATTTCCTAAGCCGCTGCATTCTGCGCAAGCCCCAAATGGAGAGTTAAACGAAAATGACCTTGGTTCTAATTGATCAAAAGATATTTCACACTCAGTGCAGGCAAGATGTTCTGAATAAACTCTTTCTTTATTCTTTGATTTAGCAGGTTCATCAACAAAATCCAGTACCACAGTTCCATTAGCCAGTCTCAAAGCAGTTTCAACAGAATCTGTGATTCGTTGTCTTGATTCTGCTTTAACACTTAATCGATCAACTACAACATCTATATTATGTTTTTCTTGTTTCTTTAAAACCGGAACCTCAGTTAGGGCATAGGTTTGTCCATCTATGCGCGCTCTGGAGAATCCTTGGGTTTGTAGTTCTTTAAAAAGATCTTGGTATTCACCTTTCCTGCCTCTGATGACAGGTGCTAAAACTTGAAATTTTGTTCCATCTTGTAATTCCAAAACTTGATCGACAATTTGTTGTGGCGTTTGACGGTGAATAACTGAACCACATTTAGGACAATGAGGTGTACCAGCTCGCGCATAAAGTAGACGTAAATAATCGTGGACTTCAGTAATTGTTCCAACTGTGGAGCGAGGATTTCTGTTAGTTGATTTTTGATCAATTGAAACAGCAGGTGATAATCCTTCGATGAAATCAACATCTGGCTTATCCATTTGGCCCAAAAATTGACGGGCATAAGCAGAAAGACTCTCAACATATCTTCTTTGACCTTCAGCAAAAATTGTGTCAAAAGCTAAGGAAGATTTACCTGATCCTGATAAACCGGTAAAAACAATGAGGGAATCTCTGGGTAACTCAAGTGAAATATCTTTTAAATTATGTTCCCGCGCACCTCGAACAATTAATTTATCTGCAACAGCCGATCCATGCCTTTGGGGTTCGTTGCGCTTGGAAGTTAGTGCAGTCATTTAATAAAGGCTAATGCTTTAGCCTTATTTACGCTTGCTCAACGTCTGGATGTTCTCTTTTGATATCAGCAATCGCAGACCCTGCTGCTTTTTGCCCGGGTTTATGGGCTAATTCGGGATGTAGTTTGGTTTGCCTTAATGAAGTGAAAACAGTTATTGCCAAAACTGTGACAATGACGACAAGTGAGACAGGTGTTGAAATTTCAGGTGCTGATTTAAAACCATTCTCATGGGCTGCATGCAAAATAAGTTTTACACCGATAAATCCGAGAATTACTGATAAACCATATGACAAATAAATGAGTCGATCTAATAGTCCGTCCAGCATGAAATACATTTGACGAAGTCCCATGAGAGCAAACGCGTTCGCAGTGAACACAATATAGGGATCATCAGTCAATCCAAAAATTGCGGGAATGGAATCCAAGGCGAAAAGAATATCAGTAGTAAATATTGCAATCATTACAATAAACAACGGAGTGAAATATTTCTTACCATCGATTTTTACTCGAAATGCACCCTCATGGTAAATAGGTGTCACAGGTAAATATTTTTCAGCTAACTTGAGAACTTTATTTTGTGATGGATCACTTTCGGTTCCGTGATTTGAAGCGAGCTTGTATGCGGTATAAAGAAGAAATGCACCAAATATAAAAAATATCCATGAGAATTTAGCAATTGCTGCTGCACCAATAATGATGAAAAGAAACCTAAGCACGAGTGCACCAATAATTCCTACTTGAAGTACTTCTTGTTGATAAATTGCAGGAACTGCGAATGCTGAGAGGATAATTACAAATACAAATAAATTATCAACACTTAAGCTGTATTCAGTTATCCAGCCTGCAAAAAACTCAATACCCGATTCTGGTCCTTTAATGACCCAAATTCCGATGCCGAATAATACGGCGGCAGCAATGTATACAATTACCCACTTGGCAGCCTCCCGAAATTGAACAACATGAGGATGTCGTTTTGCATAAATGAACTCAGCTGTATAAACAGTAAAAAAGGCTAATACGGTTACGACCCAGACCCATAATGGTTCTTCCATATATTCTCAATGTATCTGATTAGGCGTGACCGGCTGCAACCATCTGGCGTAATTCTTTTTTCAACTCATGAATTTCATCACGATAACGAGCCGCCAACTCAAAATTTAGTTCCGAAGCTGCCAATTTCATTTGGGCTGTCAGTTCGGTTATTAGCTCTGCCAGGTCCTGAGCCGGACTTAACCCATCTTTTTTGTCTTTTCGAAGCTTTTTCAAAGACAAGGCTTCCTCAAGTACTAGTTCAGTATCAGCATCTTCTTTGATAATTGAGTCATTGATATCTGAAATTTTCTTTCTCAAAGGAGTTGGATCAATGCCTTCGGCAAGGTTATGAGCTACTTGCTTTTCTCGTCGGCGATTTGTTTCTTCTAGTGCTTTCTTCATTGATTTTGTGATGTTATCTGCATACATAATTACTTGCCCATCAACATTTCGTGCTGCACGCCCAATTGTTTGAATTAGTGATTTCTCTGACCTCAAAAATCCTTCCTTGTCAGCATCAAGAATTGCAACTAAAGACACTTCTGGTAAATCAAGTCCTTCTCGCAACAGATTAATTCCAACCAAACAATCAAATTCACCTATTCTTAGTCCACGTAATAATTCGACTCTTTTTAAGGTGTCTATTTCTGAATGAAGATATCGAACTCGCATATCCTTTTCTAAGAAATAATCTGTTAAATCCTCGGACATCTTTTTTGTCAGAGTAGTAACAAGTGTCCTTTGTCCTTTTTCTGCCCTAATTTTGATTTCATGCACCAAGTCATCGATTTGTCCTTTAGTGGGTCGAACTTCAACTTCTGGATCCACTAATCCGGTGGGACGAATTACTTGTTCAACTACTGATGTGACTTTGGCTAATTCATAAGGTCCAGGAGTAGCAGACAGATAAACTGTTTGACCAACTCTTTGTTCAAATTCCACAAACTTCAATGGTCTGTTATCCATAGCACTTGGTAGTCGAAATCCATATTCAACCAAAGTCCTCTTGCGTGATGCATCTCCCTCATACATGCCACCAATTTGAGGAACTGTTACATGAGATTCATCAATTACACATAAGAAATCCTCAGGAAAATAGTCAAGCAAACAATTAGGCGCACTACCGGGTGCCCGATCGTCGAAATATCTTGAATAGTTTTCAATCCCAGAGCAAAAACCTAATTCTCTTATCATTTCTAAATCGAAAGCTGTGCGCATTTTGATTCTTTGGGCCTCTAATAATTTATTCTGACTCTCTAATTCCTTTACTCTGTGCATTAATTCAACTTCTATTCCTGATAAGGCTTTGGCTGTTTGCTCAGGACTTGCGACATAGTGAGTGGCTGGAAAAATAAACATCTCTTCATCATCGGTTAAAATTTCACCAGTTAATGGATGCAGTGTCATAATTCTTTCAATTTCATCACCAAACATTTCGATTCGAACTGGATGTTCCTCATAAGCAGGAAAAATTTCTACCGTATCACCCCTGACTCTGAATGTTCCTCGTTCAAATGCGTAATCATTTCTGGTGTACTGGATATTGACTAATTGACGAAGCAATTTATCTCTTGAAAAATCTTGATTTTTCCTTATTCGAATAGCTTGCTTAACGTATTCTTCAGGAGTTCCTAACCCATAAATGCAAGAAACAGTTGCCACAACCACCACATCTCTTCTAGTAAGAAGAGCACTTGTAGCAGAATGCCTTAACCTTTCTACTTCTTCATTTATGCTGGAATCTTTTTCAATAAATGTGTCAGTCTGCGGGACATAGGCTTCTGGTTGGTAGTAGTCGTAATAAGACACAAAATATTCCACTGCATTATTAGGAAGCATCTCACGCAATTCATTAGCAATTTGTGCTGCCAATGTTTTATTGGGTTCAATTATTAAAGTTGGTCTTTGTAGTTTCTCAATCAACCACGCAGTGGTTGCAGATTTTCCAGTTCCAGTTGCTCCTAAAAGGACTATGTCTTTTTCACCTTTTTTAATTCGACTTTCTAGATCTTTTATGGCCGCTGGTTGATCTCCTGCAGGTTGGTAATCTGCCTCAACCTTGAAAGGGGCGACTGTCCTGATTAAATCATTTACTGGTCTCATTTAGGATTTAAAGTTTCTTTCTTTAAGTGTTTGCCAAATTCTTTCAACATCTGAGTCTAATTGCTCAAGATTTCCATCGTTTACTATAAGGAAATCAGCAGCGTTCTTGCGAGTTTCATCGTCAATTTGTTTAGCCATTCGAGAAAGTGCCTGTTTAGCTGTTAATCCATTTTTTGCTAATCGATCAAGCCTATTTTTTTGACTTGACACCACAACTACTAGAAAGTCATATAAATCTTTCATGTTTTTTTCTAATAGTAATGGAACCTCGTTGACAATAATAGTTTCCGATGTCTGATTAGACATTATTTCATTTGTTTTACTTCTAACTAGTGGATGAATGATATTTTCTAAATCTTGTAAAGCTAAGTCATCTTTAAAAACTATGTCAGCAAGTTTTGTTCTGCTGATGAATCCGTTTTCATCAACTATTTCTTGCCCAAATCGTGAGACGACTGAGGCAAATCCACTTGTTGCAGGTTCAATAACTTGGCGAGATAACTCATCGGCTCTTATGACAATGGCGCCTTTTTTAGAAAACAAATCGGCAACGGTGCTTTTACCAGCACCGATGCCGCCTGTTAATCCAACTTTCATGTTGGCTTATAAATCTGAACTAGTTTGAATCTAATTTGTCGCTTAACGCGGCAAGTTCAGGGTTAGTGGCTTTTGCATCTTTTTCGGTTTGCCATTTAGCAAGTGCATCAGCGTATTGCTTTTCCCATTCTTTCTTTTGTTCTTCAAAGCCAGATTTCCATTCCCCAGTTTCAGGGTTAAAACCTTCTGGTCCAATATATTTTCCAGCTGAATCAAATGCAGGTGGCATTCCATACTGGTATGGATCAAATGCAGCACGGGCTTCACCTTTTTCTCCTGCTTGTTTAACAGAAAGTGAAATTCTTCTGCGTTCTAAATCAATGTCGATAATTTTAACTGTGACTTCTTGATTTACTTGCACAACTTGTTCAGGAATTTCTACCTGATTTTCGGAAAGCTCTGAGATATGCACAAGTCCTTCGATTCCATCAGCAACACGAATAAAAGCTCCGAATGGAACAAGTTTGGTAACTTTTCCAGGAACCACTTGATTGATTTGATGAGATCTTGAGAATTGTTGCCAAGGATCTTCTTGAGTAGATTTCAAGGATAGAGAAACTCTTTCTCTTTCCATATCAACTTCTAGTACTTCCACAGTTACTTCTTGACCAACTTCTACGACTTCTGAAGGATGTTCAATATGTTTCCAAGATAATTCAGAAACATGAACTAAACCATCTACTCCACCTAAATCAACAAAAGCGCCAAAATTAACAATGCTAGAGATTTGACCAGTTCTAATTTGACCTTTTTGCAATTGGTTTAAGAAAGTGGAACGAACAGCTGATTGTGTTTGCTCCAACCAAGCACGGCGAGACAACACTACATTGTTTCTGTTCTTGTCTAATTCAATAATTTTTGCTTCTATATCTTTACCAATATATGGAGTCAAATCTCTTACGCGACGCATTTCAACAAGTGAAGCGGGTAAGAATCCACGAAGTCCAATATCAACAATTAAGCCACCTTTGACAACTTCGATGACATGTCCTTTAACTATTCCATCTTCATTCTTAACTTTCTCAATATCTCCCCATGCTTTTTCATACTGAGCACGTTTTTTGGAAAGAATTAAGCGACCTTCTTTATCTTCTTTTTGTAATACTAAAGCTTCAATTCGATCTCCAGGTTTAACAATTTCACTTGGATCAATGTCGTGCTTTATTGAAAGTTCACGAGAAGGAATAACTCCTTCTGTTTTATAACCAATATCTAATAAAACTTCATCACGGTCAATTTTTACAACGATTCCTGAGACTAAGTCTCCGTCATTAAAATATTTAATAGTCGCATCAATTGCGAGTAATAATTCTTCGGGTGTACCAACATCATTTACTGCGACAATCGGACTTGCACTAGTAGTTGTGGACATTTACTTCTTCTCTATTTTGACTTGGACCTTCCGAGCCTTTGTAAAGATTAGTTGACGGTGAAAAGTCATCATCACAGTGGTTAGTGGGCTGCCTCATCCCACGAAGAACCCACACCAATTGACACATCCAATGGAACTTTAAGAGGGGCCGCATCAGCCATGGCTTTTCGAGCAAGTTCTTCAACCTGGTCTTTTTCACCCCGTGCAACTTCGAAGACAAGTTCATCATGAACTTGTAATAGCAGTCTTGATTTTAGGTTTGTTTTATAAATTAACTCATCCGCATTCAACATAGCTTTTTTAACAATGTCTGCCGCACTTCCTTGAATCGGTGCGTTAAGTGCCATACGTTCGGCCATTTCTCGTCTTTGTCTATCAGTGCTAGTTAAGTCTGGAAAATACCTACGTCTGCCCATAATTGTTTCGGTATAACCAAGTTTTCTGGCTTCTTCGACAACTTGTGCTAAATAATCTCTTACTCCCCCAAAACGTTTGAAATATTCATCCATTAACTTTTGTGCAGCACTAACTTCAATATCCAAAGATTGACTCAAACCATAAGCACCCATGCCATAAGCCAAACCGTATGAAATAGCTTTAATTTGTCGTCTTAACTCTGCATCAACTTCATTTGGTTTAACTCCAAAAACTAATGAAGCAGATGTGGTGTGTAAATCTTCTCCAGATTTGAATGCTTGAATTAGTCCTGGATCGTTAGAAAGATGAGCCATGATTCGCATTTCTATTTGACTGTAATCAGCCGTTAATAAACATTCATAATTCTTTCCAGAGATAAAACAATCTCTAATTCTTTTTCCCTGATCAGTTCTAATTGGAATATTTTGCATGTTTGGCTCTGTGCTTGAGAGCCGTCCTGTAGAGGTAACTGTTTGATTAAATGTGGTGTGTATTCGTTGATCTTTTTCCGCAAGTGGAATGAGGGATACTACAGTTTGTTTTAACTTAGTAATATCGCGCCAACTCAAAATAGATGATAAAATAGGATCTTTAGTTTTAGCAAAAAGTTCAGTCAAACCTTCAGCATCAGTTGTAAAACCGGTTTTTGTTTTTTTAGTTTTAGGGAGCTTTCTTTCCTCAAATAACACAGTTTGAAGTTGCTTAGGAGAACCCATATTAAATTCATGCCCTACTATTTTGAAAGCATCTTTTTCAAACCCATTTGCTGTTTTCTCAAATTCAATTGCCAAATTGTTTAGTTTCTTCATGTCAACGGCTATACCAGCAATTTCCATCTGGGCTATGACTTTTACTAAGGGAAGCTCTAATCCGGTTAGTAGTTTTTCAAGATTTCTTTCCACAACTTGACTTAAAAGGGCACCATGCAATTGAAATATTGTATTTGCTCTGCTTGCTAAGCTTTCCACATTTAAAGAGTCATCACCCAAGGACAGTTGTCCATCATTTTCATTTGCTAGTTCTGGAACAAAACCTAAAACCCGCATTGCCACGTCTTCTAACTCATAGCTTCGAAGCCCTGGATTAACTAAGTAGGCACTTATTTCTGTATCAGATAGCAGTCCTTGAAAATCTATTTTTCGTAATTTGCAGATTTGATAAAAATCTTTTGCTGAGTGTACTATTTTTTTACAATTACTATCACTTAGAAAATTGTCTAAAACAGCATGCTCCTCTTGAGATAAATCTGATTCGCTAAAAGCTATTCCCGAGCTTGCATTACTCAATCCCCAGGCAATATTTGTAAATCCATGAATATTTCCCTCAAACTGGACATCTAACGCAACTGGGTTTGTTTTGTTACTTGTAAGCCAATCAAGAAATGCTGATTTAAAATACTTTGAAATTTTAAAATCACTTTTTAATGTTTTCTTCTCTTCTTTTCTGCTTGACCCAGATCCCAGAAGTCTCTCACGCAAAGATTTAAATTCTAATTCGGTGAAGACTTTATTCACTAAGTCCATATTAGGACTTTTTACCCCAAGATCATCAATCGATAAATCCAGAGCAACATCTTTGACTAACTCTGTCATTTTTCTATTAAGTTTGACTTGTTCAATATTTGCTCTTAGTGCCTCACCAACCTTGCCAGTTATTTCTGCGGCGTGATTTATTAATTCATCTAAACTTCCATATTCTTTTATCCATTTAATTGCAGTTTTTTCCCCCACACTTGGAACAGAAGGTAAATTATCTGATGGATCTCCTCTTAATGCAGCAAAATCTGGATATTGCGTGGGAGATAATTCATATTTTTCTTTGACAGCTTCAGGTGTCATGCGAGCGATATCAGATACACCTTTTCTTGCATAAAGCACAGTTATGGATTCGTTAACAAGTTGGTAAGAATCTCTGTCTCCTGTGAGAATTGAAACTCTCATACCTTTCTTTTCTCCTTGTTTGGCAAGAGTTGCTATAACATCATCTGCCTCAAAACCTTTAACACCAATACCAGGAATTTGTAAAGCTGCTATCACATCATTAATAAGTGGTAATTGTGATCTAAACTCATCAGGACTTTTTGCCCTATTTGCTTTATATTCAGCAAACATTTCTTTTCTAAAAGTTTCTCTCGAAACATCAAAAGCTATAGCTAAATGAGTTGGTTTTTCGTCTTTTAAAGCATTTATTAACATTGAGGTGAAACCAAACACTGCATTTGTAGGTTGGCCAGCACTAGTAGCAAAATTGTCAACAGGCAATGCATAGAACGCCCGATATGCCAAAGAATGGCCATCGACTAGTAATAAATGTTCGGGTCGTTTCATCTCATCCACAAGTGTGATCCTAGGCTTGCGATATGGCAATTGACGATGGCACACCACAAAAAAATACGCGTGCAGATATTAAAATGACCGAACTCTCAGCAGCAGACTTAACTAAAGCATTAAATGACTTTGGTTTAGGAGAACTGGCTGAACGGATGGGAATCAAATTAGTTGAGGTAAGTGCCAATAAAACTGTTGGCACCATGCCAGTTTTAGGAAATCGACAACCTTTAGGACTTCTTAATGGCGGTGCTAATGCCTTATTAGCAGAAACACTAGGTTCAATTGCTGCAAATGTGGCAGGTTACCCAGATCGAGTGGCAGTTGGTGTTGATTTGAACGTGACACATCACAAAGGAGTTAGAGAAGGAATAGTTACAGCTATCGCAACTCCTGGTCACTTAGGAAAATCAACGGGAAGCTATGTGATTGAAATATTCAATGAAAAAAATGAAAGAACAGCTTCCGCTAGATTAACAGTTTTTTTTAGAGATAAATCAAGTAAATGATAGGTCTTGGAACAGTAATCAATTTTTTTGCAATAGTGGTAGGTGCCGTAATAGGAACATTACTTGGTGATCGACTGTCAAATAGAACTAGAAATGTTGTGACAGATGCACTTGGTTTGATGACATTACTAGTTGCAGGCTTATCAATAATTGACATCACAAAGTCTGAGTTTCAACGTGAACTTGGACCTGGCATAGGTGTTTTAGTAGTTTTAGGAAGTTTAATTCTAGGTGGCATCACCGGATCTATCTGGAGACTTGAAGATCGCTTTGAGAGTATTGGAAAGAGACTTAAGAAATCTTTAAACAAAAAAATTAAAACAAATGACTCTAATTTTGTAGAAGGATTTGTAAGCGCATCTTTACTGTTTGTTGTTGGACCTCTGGCAATTCTTGGCTCTATTTCTGATGGCTTGGGTAAAGGAATAGAACAATTAGCTCTAAAATCATCACTGGACTTTTTTGCTTCAATTGCTTTTGCTGCTTCTCTTGGAATTGGGGTGGCATTTTCAGCTTTAGCAGTTGGGATTTACCAAGGAATTTTTACATTACTTGGATTTGGCTTAGGAGATATCTTGAGCGAGGCTCAAGTCATTGCATTGACAGTCACAGGTGGATTACTTCTAGTTGGCGTTGGTTTACGTTTACTGAAAATAAAGCAACTACCCGTGGCAGATTTACTGCCTGCACTTATATATGCCCCTATCCTCGTAAAAATTTGGACGATATTTTCATAGATATTTGAACATTCAGTAATGCCCCCTTGGCCTTTAGCAAGCCTGCGGGGGTAGGTTAGTAAAAATGTTGGGAATATTGGTACTTAGCGGTCTTGAGGCTAGGCTCAAAGCACTCTAGTGAGTAGGAACGAAAACAATGTTTAAAAGGTCTGTTTCCCGAGGACTTTTTACTTCTTTTTTGCTGTCAATTTTTCTTACTGTATTTATGGGAGCACAAGCCTCAGCTTTAGAAGGCCCAGGGATTACGGGAAAAATTTCTGATCCATCAGGAAAACCATTAAGTGGAGTATCTATCACTCTGGCAAATGATGAAAACTCGGTAACAGGAGTTACGGATCAAAATGGTCAATTTGAAATAGCTGCCCCAACTGCTGGTAAGTATCTAGTAACAATTGATGTTTCAAGTTTGCCTGAAGGAATTTCTATTGCAGATCCTGGACCACAGCGCGAAATAGTATTTATCCAAGGACCAAAAGGACTTATTTTCAAAACCCAAGTTGGAACAAGTGCTGACCAAATAATTGAAAAAAGAGATTCAAAAGTTCCTCAATTAATTGTCGATGGTCTACTTTTCGGATTAACAATAGCCTTGGGTGCTATGGGTTTGAACCTAATATTTGGCACAACTGGACTAACTAACTTTTCACACGGCGAACTTCTAACTTTCGGTGCATTCACCGCCTGGACTCTTAACTATTTAGTGGGATTAAACATGCTCCTTGCTGTTCCCCTATCACTGATGATGAGTGCATTTTTATGGGGTTGGGTACAAAACAGATACCTATGGAAACCTTTACGACGCCGAGGCACTGGATTAATGGGAATGATGATTGTTTCTATTGGTTTAGCTTTAACACTTAGATACACCGCACTTGCAACATTTGGTGGCTCTCCCCGAAACTACAACCAATATGCTGCTCAGCCTGGTTTAAATATCTTTGGTGTTGCTGTAACACCTAAAGCAATAATTTTAGCCGTGATAGAAATTGTGGTTCTAGCGATTGTTTTATATTGGCTGAAGAATTCAAAAATTGGCAAAGCCACTCGGGCTGTAAGAGATAATCCAGATCTTGCTTCTGCAACTGGAATAGATGTTGAACGAGTTATTAGCTATGTGTGGACGCTGGGCGCATTTTTAGCCGCTCTTGCTGGAATAACTATAGGTATTAATCAGGATGTTTCGTGGAGAATGGGACAAATTTTGCTATTGATTATGTTTGCTTCAGTCACACTTGGTGGACTAGGGACAATATATGGAGCTTTGATTGGTTCACTTACTATTGGTGTTTTAATTCAAGTTTCTACTCTAGTAATACCAACAGAGCTAAAAACTGTGAGTGCACTTTTTGTGATGATTCTTATGCTGCTATTTCGCCCACAAGGAATCTTGGGCAAAAGAGAGCGAGTGGGTTAAATGGATATTGTCTTTGTTTTAGAGCAAGCATTAACTCAATCTATTGGAATTCAAGCGATTATTTATTGCCTTGCTGCGGCTGGATTAAATATTCAATTTGGGTATACGGGATTACTAAATTTTGGACAAGTGGCCTTCATGATTGTTGGAGGATATTCAATAGCTGCAACTGTTTTAAGTTTTGGTGGAAGTTTTTGGACAGCATTAGTAGTTGGAATTATTTCTTCCCTAATATTGTCTTTAATACTTGGTTTACCTACCTTAAGACTACGGGCAGATTATTTAGCGATAGTAACGATTGCAACTAGTGAAATTTTAAGATTGGTAGTTCGTTCTGTTGCTTTGAGAGAATGGTTTGGTGGAGTAAACGGATTGAATGGTAAGTTCGCAGCTCAATTTTATGCACTAAATCCTTATCAAAGTGGAATTGGAATTGGACCTATTAATTTCAGTCAAAATGACTCATGGGTAGTAACTATTGGATGGATTCTAGTGGCAATAGTTATTCTCATAACTTTTCTGCTCACAAGAAGTCCTTGGGGCCGAATTCTTAAAGGAATTAGAGAAGACGAAGAAGCAATCCGAAGTCTTGGTAAAAGTGTTTACTGGTACAAAATGCAAGCTTTAATGCTTGGCGGAGTCATGGGTACCTTGGCCGGTTTTATATTTGCAATTGCGTCTCAAAGTGTGCAACCTGATTCATATGTTCCTGATGTAACTTTTTTTGCTTACACAATATTGTTACTTGGCGGTGCAGCTAGAGTTTTTGGACCTGTAGTCGGCTCAATTATTTTTTGGTTTTTACTGGTATTTATCGGACAAACTTTGGACCAAACAATATCTGCAGGCTATATTCCATTTCTAACTTCAACTCAAGTTGGGCCAATCCGCTTTATCTTCGTGGGAATTGGTCTTATGTGTTTGATTATTTTTAGACCACAAGGAATTTTCGGAGATCGAAAGGAATTGGCCCTAGGTGGACGCTAAAACTTTCGATATTGATGAAGTTCAAAATATCTTTAAGAATGTAGAACAAAAACCAGGTTCTAAAAAACCAGATCCAATTATCTTGGCGAAAAAAGTCGTCAGAAAATTTGGCGGATTAACTGCTGTTGATGTTGACCACCTTGAGATTCAACGAGGATCTATAACTGCACTTATTGGTCCAAATGGTGCCGGGAAAAGCACTTTTTTCAATTTGCTTACCTCTTTTGATCAAGCAGATGGTGGAAAATGGTTTTTCAACAAAGAAGATATTACAAAAATTTCTCCAAATAAATTAGCTCAAAAAGGATTAGTTCGAACATTTCAATTAACTAAAGCACTTTCTCGTCTTAGCGTTTTAGATAATGCACGTTTGGGCGCAAAGAATCAAATAGGCGAATCATTATTTGCTGCCCTTTTCAAACCTCTATGGATAAAAAGAGAACTTGAAGTCACAAAACAAGCCGAGGACACATTAGCGCAATTTAATTTACTTGAAAAAAAATCTGATTTTGCAGGTTCACTTTCCGGAGGTCAAAGAAAACTATTAGAAATGGCTCGAGCCTTGATGTTAAAACCTGAGATGATCATGCTTGATGAACCAATGGCCGGGGTAAACCCTGCCTTAAAACAAAGCCTTCTGGGGCATATTAAAAATATCAGAAAAAAAGGCACTACAGTTCTTTTCGTAGAGCACGATATGGATATGGTTCACGATATTAGTGATTGGGTAATAGTCATGGCTCAAGGTAAAATTATTGCAGAGGGTCCACCAAGCCTGGTAATGAAAAATTCAGATGTAATTGATGCTTATTTAGGATCACATCATAAAACGTTCTTAACCGAAGATGGTAAATCGCTAGCAACGGATGAAACACAATGACCGCTGACTTACACCAAGAACACGTAGACAATTCTGCTAATGCCTTAATAAAGGCAGACAACTTGATTGCAGGATATTTCCCAGGAGTGCCAATTTTAAACGGTTCTGATTTATATGCAAATGAAGGAGAGTTAGTTGGAATCATTGGTCCAAACGGTGCTGGTAAATCGACTCTTCTCAAAGCTCTATTTGGATTAGTCAAAGTTTGGTCTGGTGAAGTAACTCTGCGGGACGAAAATATTACAAACATGAGAGCTGATCAGTTGGTTACCAGAAGTATTGGCTTTGTCCCCCAAAACAATAACGTATTTCCGTCTTTGACAATAGAGGAAAATCTAGAAATGGGTTGTTATCAGGATCCAACACGATTCAACGAAAATTTTGACAGAGTTGTGACACTCTTTCCCACATTAAAAAGTCGTCGCAAACAAAAAGCAGGATCACTATCAGGTGGAGAGCGCCAAATGGTCGCCATGGGCAGAGCCTTGATGATGAATCCAAGTGTAATTTTGTTGGATGAACCAAGTGCTGGACTATCTCCTGCATTGCAAGATGATGTGTTTATTCGAGTAAGAGACATTAACAAAACAGGAGTGACAGTAATAATTGTGGAACAAAATGCTTCACGTTGTTTGCAAATTGTGGATCGTGGATATGTGTTAGATCAGGGACAAAATGCCTACACCGGCACAGGAAAATCATTAGTTAATGATCCCAAGGTTATTGAACTCTATTTGGGTACATTGGCTAAGTCATAATTTATTTAGGAATTAATAAAGGCCCTTGATTTCTCAAGGGCCTTTATTTTTAGATATTTTACTTCTTAACTAGTAGGAACTTCGCCAGTCACGCGACCAATTTCAGCAAACTC
The DNA here is from genome assembly GCA_027730605.1 of Actinomycetota bacterium. Classification (GTDB taxonomy): domain Bacteria; phylum Actinomycetota; class Actinomycetes; order S36-B12; family UBA5976; genus ATZT02. The sequence continues at coordinate 6,577 of JAQCGN010000001.1, read as the reverse complement.
AGTGTTACTTGAGTACTGGTTGACAGCGATTGTTGCGAATTTTGGATCTCCAGCTGCGTTGAATTCAAGTGGACCTGTTACTCCCTCAAAATCAACGTCGCCACCACTATTCAAAATTGCTAGACAGTCAGCGTAAGTTGTACACTTTTCGCCACCTGTTGCAACTGCTGGAAGATTATCTGCCAAGGAACGACCATCAGCACAACCAGCTGCTTCAGCTGCAAGTGCTAACAAAATAATTCCGTCATATGACTGTGCGCCATATGAGTAATCTTCAAGATTTGGATTAATTGCATCTAATTTTGCATTGAATGCAGTTAAATCAGAATCTCCTGTAGGAACTGTTCCTATAACACCAGTCATGGTGCCTGCTGGGAAATCAGCAAATGCAGTTGTGGATAGGTTTCCGTCAACTAAGTAAACTTTAACTTGTTGTGGTCCTACACCTTGTTTAATCATTTCTTGGATAAGCTTTACGCCTTCGTCGAATGTGATTACTACAACTACTTCTGGTGCGCCAGCTTTGATTTCAGCAACTTCTGCTTCAAATGATGCAGCTGTTGGATCATAAACAATTTCGCTGGTTACTGTGCCACCGGCTGCTGCGAAGTTTTTGGAAAAAGCTTTTAATAGACCTTCTCCATAAGCATCTTGGCGAGCAATTGCTGCGGCTTTTGTAAATCCATCTTTAATTGCTTGTTCTGCAAGTACTAGACCTTGCATAGCATCAGATGGAGCAACGCGCCAGTAAAGATTGTCATCTGCATAAGTAGTAAATGCAGGTGATGTATTTGCAGGAGACATTTGTAACAAACCTGCAGAAGTAATCTTGTCAATAACTGTTAGTGATACACCTGAAGATGCAGCACCAAATATTACTGATGCGCCTGCAGCAATGTGTGAGTCAACAGTTTGTGAAGCAATGTTAGTGCTGGTATCACCAGAGTCACCAACAATGTGAACAATGTCAGAACCCAACACTCCGCCTGCAGCGTTGATTTCTTGAACTGCTAAATCAACACCAGCAAATTCTGGTGGCCCTAGGAATGCGAGATCTCCAGTTTGTGGAAGTAATGAACCGACTTTGAGAGTTGGAAACTCACAAGCATCAGCACCACTTGAACCACTTGAAGCAGTATCGCTACCGCCACTGGAACACGCAGCCAAGAGCAATCCAGCTGCGGCAACTACTGCAACTGAACGTAACTTGGTTGTACGTACCATTTAATGTGCTCCCTGTTTATAAAGAAAATTGGTCATTGGTGACCAACATTCTTCAAATGCTACCCAAGAAGAAGACCCAAAACCAACTAGGGTAAAGATTGTTGCCAAATCGTGATTTTTGAGAGTCCCTTGAGGGGTGATTGTGGAAGTAATCGAGGTCAAGCATCCTTTATGCAGCGCCAAATTAACCGAACTTAGGGATAACTCCACAAGCTCAGTTCGTTTTAGACAATTGTCCGAAGAATTGATTTATTTGCTTGCCTATGAAGCAACCCGCAATATTCAGGTTGTTAATAAATCAGTGGTAACTCCAATAACTACCACTGTTGGAGTTGAAATTAAAAAACCAGTACCTTTAGTGCTTCCAATATTAAGAGCCGGATTAGGTCTCCTGGATGGCATGCTAAAAATAATGCCCCAAGCAGAAGTTGGCTTCTTGGGTGCCATAAGAAACGAAAAAACCCTTGAAGTCACTACTTACGCACAGAGAATGCCAGAGAATTTGTCCGATCGTCATATTTTTATTTTGGATCCCATGTTGGCAACGGGTGCTACCTTATTGAAAGCAGTTGAAACTGTTTCAAAATTAAAAGCAGAAAGAATTACTAGTATTTGTCTACTAGCCGCACCTGAAGGTATTGAACATCTGAGAAAAAATATATCTCCTGAAATTGATTTTACTGTTGTAATTGCAGGAATTGATGAAAAATTAAATGAGAAAGGTTACATAGTTCCTGGTTTGGGTGACGCCGGTGACCGCCTATTTGGAAGAGCTGATTAAGTACCGCCGTACTCGCTAATAACTAAATTCGCAACCTCAACCATTGTCTTTCTCTTGTCCATAGCAGTCTTTTGCATCCATTTGAATGCTTGTGGTTCAGTTAGTTTTAAGTTATCAATTAGTAAGCCTTTTGCTCTTTCAATGATCTTGCGCGCTTTTAGTTGAGACTGAAGGTCATTAATTTCAGTGTCTAATTGTTTAATTTCCTGGAATCTTGAGACTGCTAATTCAATTGCTGGCATCAAATCTTCAATCGTAAAAGGTTTCGTTAAGTAAGCCATAGCTCCAGCATCTCGAGCTCTTTCAACTAAGTCGCGTTGGGAAAATGCTGTGAGAATAACAACTGGTGAGATTCTTTGTTTTGCAATTCTTTCAGCAGCACTTATGCCATCAAGTTTTGGCATTTTAACATCCATAACTACTAAGTCAGGTTTCTCTCTTTCGGTTAACTCAATTGCTGCTTCACCATCGCCTGCTTGACCAACAACTTCATAACCTGATTCGGTCAACATCTCAACTAAATCAAGACGAATCAATGCTTCGTCTTCAGCGACAACAACTCTTAATACAGGCTTCATATGTGATTAATAGCCTAGGCGTAGTGAGTTTCTAGCTTTTAAGTGTCGTAGAGTTAAGTTCGTAATATTGATATTTTGCTTATCGCCCCGGTAGCCCAACTGGCAGAGGCATACGACTCAAACTCGTACCAGCGTGAGTTCGAATCTCACCCGGGGCACAATTTTCAAATCTTTTTACTTATTGTTGCCAAAGTTCCATTTATAAATGAGGATGACTCAGCTGTACTCAAAGATTCAGCTAATCCAACTGCTTCACTGAGTACAACATTGGTGGGTACATCTTTTTGAAAAAGTAATTCATAAACAGCAATTCTTAGAATACTTCTATCTACTTTTGGCAGACGATCAAAAGTCCAATTTTGCAGTGATCCTGCAATCAACTCATCTATTTGGGTCTGGTTTTCCATAATTCCTTTAATTAAAATAAGAGCATAATTTGTGACATCAACATCAGTCTCATCATTGGTATTCGTATTCGGTAAAGAAATACCTTTAAGATCAGCTTCAAAAATTGTGTCAAGTGCACGTTTGCGTGCTTTAGTACGTGCACCCATTTTTAATATCTATTTTCTTTAGGCGCGACCAAGATAAGAGCCATCTCGAGTGTCAACTCGGACTTTCTCTCCCTGGTTAATAAATAGAGGTACTTGTATTTCAAAACCGGTTTCAAGTTTTGCTGATTTCGATCCAGCATTTGATCTGTCCCCTTGTAAGCCTGGTTCGGTGTATTCAATTGTTAATTCAACATTTGCTGGCATTTCAATGTATAAAGGATTTCCTTCATGCATTGCAACCATTACTTCTTGATTTTCTAGCATGTAATTAGAGGCATCTCCAACGGTGGCATTACTAATTGTGATTTGGTCATAATTAGTGGTGTCCATAAATACCCAATCTTCACCATCTTTATACAGATATTGCATATCTCTTTTATCAACTTGTGCAGTTTCTAATTTTACCCCTGCGTTAAAAGTTCTATCAACAACTTTGCCGCTTAGTACGTTTTTAAGTTTTGTGCGCACAAAAGCACCACCTTTACCAGGTTTTACGTGCTGAAAATCAATGATGTTCCATAATTGGCCATCTAAATTAAGCACCATGCCATTTTTTAACTCATTTGTTGTTGCCACTTATTTTCACTCCTAATTGTTCTTTTTTACTGCTAAGCCACACAAATAATTTCGTGAGAACCTGGGGTTAAGACTTCTGCACCATTTTCAGTGATTAGGCACGTATCTTCTATACGCACTCCACCTTTACCCGGTATATAAATTCCAGGTTCTACTGTGATGCAACTGCCCTTGGAAAGTTTAGTCTTAACGTCTTTAACTAAAAACACAGGTTCATGAATCTCTAAACCCACACCGTGGCCAAGCCCGTGAACAAAATTATCCCCATAATTTGCATCTCGAATTATCTTTCGGGCTGCTTCATCTACATCTTCTGCAACCGCACCCTCAATTAGTTTTTTTCTACCTTCTGCTTGAGCGTTCATTACCAGGTCATAAATATCTTTTTGCCAATCAGCACATGATCCAATGAAAATTGTCCTGGTCATATCAGCGTGATAGCCATTAACTAAAGCTCCACAATCAATTGTGACCATGTCTCCTCGTTCCAAAATTCTCTTAGAAGGTTCATGGTGAGGGGTAGCACTATTTGGACCACTTGCCACAATTGAGGCAAAAGCTAGACCATCTGCTCCCCGCTTTAAAAATCCTTCTTGCAACAAACTTGATATTTTTCTTTCATTTATCCCAGGTCTTAGATCATTTATTAGAAACCACAAAGTATCAGCTGTTATGGCGCACGCTTTTTTGATCTGTTTTATCTCGTATTCGTCTTTAACACTTCGCAATGGTGTTAAAAGTCCTTTAAATTTAACTAATTCAAATCTATCCCCATCAGCTAAGGCTTCTGCTTGGAAAAGATTTAACTTAGTTGGATCAATTGCTAATTTTTTAATTGATTGCTTGTTAAATATCTTCTGTATCTCTTTGATGAATTCTTGGCCAATTTGAACTTCAATATCTGGAGATTCATCTTTTGCTCTTTGGGTATAACGCGAATCGGTGAGAAGTAAATCAATTTCTTTTGCCACTCCAACAATCAGGCAAGCATTGGAACCTGAAAAGCCGGATAAATATCTGATGCTGATTGGGTCTAAAAAAACAGCAACTTGAGAACTTGATTCTATAATTTTGCGAAGCCCATCACGTCTCTTTAAGTAATCAACCATAAAATAATTTATTTGATTAATTTTTTTAAAGCAGATAAAGCCAATCGGTAACTATCAATTCCAAAACCAGCAATTGCTCCATCAGCAACTCCTGCTAGCACGCTGAAGTGTCTAAATTCTTCACGACTTTGAGGATTCGAAATATGCACTTCAATTAAAGGTGCTGTGTGCATAGCTGCAGCATCCCTCATGGCATAGCTGTAATGGGTAAATGCAGCAGGATTAATTATTACCGGAAGTTTATTATCTGCAGCTTCGTGCAACCATTTTATAATTGTTGCTTCGTCATCTGTTTGACGAAAATCGATTTCGAAATCTTGGGTTTTGCCAAATTCCACACAAGATTTTTTTAAATCCTCAAAGGTGTCTGAGCCATAAATTTCTGGTTCACGGGTACCTAATCTTTGAATATTTGGTCCATTAAGGACAAGAACTTTTGTCATTTAGAGATCTTCTCCCATGCTTGATTCAAAATTTTGAAACTTGGATTTTCCAAGCGTGCAGGTTTGGCAATATCTTCTAATATGACAAATCTTAACGTTGCACCTCTTGATTTTTTATCCAAAGCCATGATTTCAATAAGTTTTTTGAAATTCTTTGACTTATAACTTGTAGGAAGTCCAAATTGCTTCAAAACATCTCGATGCCTTTGAACAACCTCAGCACTCAATTTTCCAGCTGCATGAGCAAGTTCGGCCACATAAACCATTCCAACCGAAATGGCATCGCCGTGACGCCATTTATATTTCCCGATCTTCTCAATGGCATGTCCTAAAGTATGGCCGTAATTAAGAATTTCTCGACCTGTTTTTGAGTCAGAAGTCTCTTTAAAATCTTTTGCTACAACTTCTGCTTTAATTTTAATTGATCTGGTAACAAGTTCAGGTATTTCTACCCCGTCATATCTTTTACATTCAGAAGGATATTTTTCAATTATTTGTAATATTTTTTCATCTTGAATGAAGCCACATTTAATAACTTCGGCCATTCCTGTGGTGAAATCATGTTTTTTTAAGCTTTTTAAAGTATTTAGATCACATATTACTTGAACTGGATTATGAAAAGACCCAACTAAATTTTTTCCTGCATCTGTATTTATTCCAGTTTTGCCACCCACTGCAGCATCGACCATACCAAGCAAAGTTGTGGGAATTGAAATAAAATCAATTCCTCTTAACCAAGTCGCGCTTACAAATCCTGCTAAGTCTGTTGTGGCCCCTCCCCCGATGGCCACAATCAAATCAGAGCGGGTGAATTTATTTTGACCTAATTTATTCCAAATTTTTTCTACGACTTTAATATTTTTGCCACTTTCAGCATTAGGAACTATAATTTCAACTACCTTAAATCCCAATTTTGTTACTTGCTTTTTTATTGTTTTAGCTATTTTTTCAACATGGGCAGGAAAAATTAGGGCTACTTGGTTTACGGTTTCTTTAATTGAAATTGAATCTAAAATATCATTTCCAACTATGACGTCATAGCTTGGTTGAGCATTAACTGTTATGGTTTGATGAATTCCCACTAGTTCACCTCACTTGTTTGCAATAGAACTTCTTGAACAACTTCCTCAATACTTTTCCCACTTGTGTCTATTTGCCAGTCTGCCACTTCTGCATAAAGTGGAGTTCGTTCTTCAAGTAGTTTCACCAGATTTGATCTAACATTTCCCATCAAAACTGGTCTGGAAAGTCCCATCCCAACTCGACTAGATGCTTCTCTGGGAGAAACTTTTAGCCAAACCACTGGTGCAAT
>JAQCGN010000034.1 GCA_027730605.1 Actinomycetota bacterium | reverse complement strand
CAAACACGTTACGGATTCCGAATGAGATACTTAAAATCCTAAAAAAAGATACCAGATGTCTTGTGTTTAAAGAAGATCTTTCTCAAGAGCAAATAAATTGGGACTTAACAAAGACTGAAATCAAAATTTTAAAATATTTATCACTTGGTTTTAACCAATCTCAAATCGCACAAGAATTAAAAATCTCAATGACAAAATTCGAAAGACTGCGTAAGATTTTGCATGAAAAAACCAACATTCACGACCAAACCGTGCTGGTTGCCACAGCTTTAAGAAATGGTGTGATTGGCTAGAGTCCTATGTCAGAGTCCTTGGAAGAAATAGCTCTTGAAGAAGCAGATTTTCTAACTCACATAACTAAGCCTTTAAGACCATTTCATTTGATTGATACTCAAGGTGGCCTTGAATCTATTTGTAAAGAGTTGAACAATTTTGAGCAACCCTATGCCATAGATGCAGAGCGAGCTTCTGGATTCAAATATTCCCAAAGAGCATACTTATTACAAATATCGACTGCTAAATCAGATATTTATTTAATTGATCCCATCTCCTTGACAGATCTAACACCTTTGCAAAATCTTTTAAATAATAAATCTTGGATTTTACATGCTGCGACCCAAGATTTACCTTGCTTATATGAATTAGGTTTAAAACCAGGAGAAATATTTGATACTGAATTAGCTGCACGCTTACTTTCTCTTCCCCATGTTGGTTTAGGTGGTTTACTTGAAGATGAATTACAAATCACATTAGATAAAGAACACTCAGCTGTTGATTGGTCTAAGAGGCCATTTCCTAATGATTGGTTAATTTATGCTGCCCTGGATGTTGAATTCTTACATCAATTAAGAAAAATTATTTTGGAAAAGTTAGAGATAAGTTCGAAGTCAGATATTGCACATCAAGAATTTAAGGCACTTTGTTCTTGGCAAGTTGCAGCATCAAGAAATGATCCTTGGCGAAGGACTTCGGGGATGCATGAAGTTCGAGGAGGAGTTGAAGCTGCAATTGTTCGCCAAATTTGGTTTAAGCGAGATGAGATAGCAAAAGATCGAGACGTTGCTCCGGGCAGAATTCTTAATGATGCTGGCATAGTGGAAATTGCTGCCAAGAAACCAAAAACAGAGCAGGAGTTAAAAGAGCTTTCTGCAATTAAACACCGGCCTGCCAAAAATGATTCGAGCATTTGGTTTGAGCAATTACAAATTGCACTTTCACTTAAATCCGAGGAATGGCCAGTAAAACAAAAAGGAATGGAAACCTATCCTGCAACAAAATCTTGGCTAGAAAAAAGACCTCCAGCTTATAATCGATTGCAATTTGTTAAAACAGGTTTACAAAAAATGAGTGAGGAACTGTTAATTCCAATTGAGCACCTTTGCTCCCCTGATTTAGTTAAGAGATGGTGCTGGGATGGACCATCAAAAGATCTGTCCACCACAGGTGAGTGGCTTTTAAATAATGGGGCTCGCCCTTGGCAAGCCCAAAAAGTGAGCCCTTTGTTGGTTCAATCTTTAGACAACCCAAAGGTTGACTAATAAAGAGTGATGCCCTAGATTGGCATTTATGACTTTAGATAACCAAAAGGTTACTTAAATCAGTTTTGGGGCAAAACAAACGAATGCTTAAAAAGACATCGATTTTGACTTGGCTTTTATTGCCGTTGATTTTAACTTCGTGCGCTACAGAAAATACCTCAAGTAACACTGAAAACAATTCGACCACCTCTATCACTGTTTATTCCGGTAGAAATGAAAAATTCATTAAGCCTTTTTTTGACGAGTTTGAGAAAAATACTGGAATTAAAATTTCTGCTCGATACGGTGACTCAGCTGAACTTGCTGCCCAAATTCTTGAAGAAGGAGCAAATTCACCTGCTGATGTATTCCTATCCCAAGACGCAGGTGCAATAGGTGCCATAGCGGCTAATGATTTACTCTCAATTTTAAATTCTAGCTCCACAAGTGTTGTGTTAGATAAATTTAAAGATCCTAATTCCTACTGGGTAGGAATTACTGGACGAGCAAGAGTGCTCGCATACAACCCCATTCTTGTAGATGAAACTAGAGTGCCCAAATCAATTGATGAGCTCACTAATCCGAAATGGAAATCAAAAATAGGAATAGCCCCAACAAACTCCTCTTTTCAAAGTTTTGTTTCGGCAATGCTTCAAGTAAGAGGTGAAGCAGCAACTTTAACTTGGCTAGAAGAGTTAGTGGCAAATGATCCCCAAGTATTTGAAAAAAATGGACAAATTGTTGAAGCAATCGATGCCAAAGTTATTGAAGTTGGACTTGTCAATCATTACTACGTTTATGAAATCTCCAAATCCAAAGGAAAAAACATAGATGTTGCAAATGGATATTTTGAGGCCGGTGATGTGGGTAACCTGCTAAACGTAAGTGCTTTGGGAATTCTTAAAACTTCTCAGAATATTGACTCATCTTACCAATTACTTGACTTTCTACTATCAAAAGAATCTCAAGTTAATTTTGTTGAGCAATCTTTTGAGTATTCACTAATTTCTACTGTTAATCCACCAATTGGTATGCCCAAACTTGATGAACTCCAAATACCAAATGTAGATCTTGCTAATCTTTATGATTTGAAAAAAACACAAGATTTACTGATCAGCTCAGGTCTTCTCTAATGAATAATGCTCTAATAAATTCAGATAAAATAAAACTAGTTTCTACCATAAAAACACCTAAGTATCTAGTTGCTATTTCGTTGTTTTCAACCGTATTTGTATTGATCCCTGTTATTTATTTACTGATTCGCTCTTCTGAAAACGGTATTTCAAGTTTTATTGACCTTCTGAGAAGACCAAAAACATCACAAACTTTGTTTACAAGTCTGACACTTTCTTTAGTTGTTGCACTTGGTTCATTGGCTTTAGGTTTGTTTGTTGCCTCAACCTTGGCGAAGACAAATGTGTATCTAAAAAGGTTTTTTTTGATATTAATGCCCCTTCCCTTAGCAATTCCCTCTTACGTAATTGCCTATAGTTATCTGGCAATCTTTCCATTTCTCCAGGGATTTTGGATATCTGCGTTTATTTTAAGTGTGGCAACTTTCCCATTTGTGGCTATTCCAACCTATTCAATTTTACGAAAAATTAATATCAATCAGGAAGAAGTTGCCAGAACTTTAGGTTTGACACCATTGAAAGTTTTCTTGAAAATTATTTGGCCACAGATTAAAAATGTTAGTTTTGCAGGGGCTCTTTTAAGTGCACTTTATGCCTTAGCAGAATTTGGCACTGTTTCATTTATGCGACTTGACACTTTCACGCGAGTGATTTACACAACATATAGAGCCGCTTTTGATAGAAGTACAGCTGCAAGTCTTGCCATAATGCTTTTAGCTCTTAGTTTAATTGTGGTCTATACCGAGAAAAAAAGTCGTGGGCAAATTGTGTTGATAAACACCGGAGGAAAAACTGGATCTCTGTTCGATTTAAAAAGATATAGATTCTTGTCAAGTTTTTCCCTGTTTGGCTTAAATTTACTATGCCTGGGAATTCCTGGTTATGTTTTAATATCGCGCACTATTGATCTGGGAGTAGATATTGATTTAATACAACTTCTCTCAACTACTTGGAATACTGCCTCTGTTGCCTTTATTGGGGCAAGCTTAAGCATTATTTTTGCAGTTCCCATAGGAATTCTGATCTCAAGATTTAAATCAAAACTAGCAACTTCCCTGGAAAACATATTTCTTATTACTCACGCAATTCCAGGAGTAATCATAGGTTTAGCTCTTGTGGCAATTGGTTCTAGATTTTTAAGTGGAATTTATCAAACTCTGTATTTATTAGCAATCGCCTATTCGATTTTGTTTATCGCTAATTCCTTGGGCACAATTCGCAATAATCTAGAGAAAACTCCTGTTAAATTTGAAGAAATTTCAAGAACTTTGGGGCAAAACTATTTTCAAAGCCTAAGAAGGATTGTTTTACCAATTGCTGCACCAGGAATTCTTTCAGGTTGGTTACTGGTCTTTGTTAGTGCTATGAAAGAACTTCCTGCAACATTGATGTTAAGACCTACAGGTTTTGAAACTTTAGCTACTTCAATTTGGACCCAAACTTCTATTTCTCAGTTTGCACAAGCTGCACCATTTGCTTTAGCACTAATTTGTGTGGCATCTATTCCGTCATATTTAATCAATAGACCAAATGTCGCTGAAACTTCAATTATGAGAGATAATATTAAATATGACTGATATTAAGATCGAGAATTTGGTTGTTGACCTAGGTCAAAACAAAGTCTTAAGGGAATTGTCACTTTTAATTCCGTCTCAAAAATTAGTTTCAGTGCTAGGTCCTTCAGGATGTGGAAAGTCAACTTTACTTAGAACTATTGCAGGATTCATTGCACCTAAATCTGGAACCATAAGATTTGGTTCAACTTTAATGAGTGTTTCAAGTGTGCAAATGCCTCCTGAAAGAAGAAATGTAGGTTATGTCCCCCAAGAAGGATCACTATTTCCGCATTTAAGCGTTAAGAAAAATATTGGTTTTGGTTTAACGAAAAGTAAAAGCTCAAATAAAAGAGTCCATGAACTATTAGAGCTAATGGATATTGGTGAATTTGCAGATCGATTACCCCATCAACTAAGCGGTGGACAGCAATTCAAAGTTGCCATTGCAAGAGCTCTAGCCCCTGCCCCAAATGTCATGCTGCTAGATGAGCCTTTTTCTTCCCTCGATGCTCAATTTAGAGAAGAGTTAAGACACGAAGTTAAAAATTTATTAACTGAAACAAAAACAACAACAATTTTAGTCACTCATGACCGTGAGGAAGCTTTAGTTATGGCAGATTTAGTTGCAATTATGAGAGATGGAAAAATTGCGCAAATTGGATCTCCGCAAGAGGTTTACCAAAGTCCAACCCGACTAGAGACTGCTTTTAGCACTGGAGATGCCTTAATCATCCCTGCTCAAAAATCTGCAAACGGTGAGATAAAAAGTATCTTCTCTGAAATTAATGATTCATCAAAGTTTAATGGAAATATTGTGGTTAGACCTGAGGAAATAGAAATTCAATACTCGGAAAATACTGCAAATGCACAAATTTCTGACATTGAATTCTTTGGCCACGATGCTTTAATTCACTTAGAACTTAATAATAAAATGAAAGTTTCCTCAAGAATCGCAGCCCCAGTGAAATTTAAAGTAGGAGATAAAGTCTTGGCCAAACAAAAAGGACCAATACGGTTCTTTGAAAAGAATGATTAATTTTTCTTAATTTTTTCGCTAATAGCATTATCAAATCTTGCTATTGTTTCAATAATTTCTCTCGAAATATCCTGGGCAGTTAAACCAATCTCGGACATAACTTGAGCACGACTTGCGTGTTGCAAAAACATTTCTGGGATACCGAAATCTCTTTGGGGTGTGTAAATATTTTTATCCCTTAAGAATTGTGAAATTCCTGTAGCTGTTCCACCTGATCTTGAATTGTCTTCCACCACAGCAATTAATCTGTGGTTTGCTGCTAATTTTGCTAAATACTTTGGCAATGGTTTTATCCATCTTGGATCAACCGCGGTTACCCCAATTCCTTGATCACTTAATCTTTGTGCCACATCAACGGCCACGTGAGCCATTGCCCCGATAGAAATTAATAAAATATCTTCTTCACCTTGTTTCACTAATACATCAACACCTTCAATTCGCTCAAGAGCTGGAATTGGTGGCACGATTGACCCTTTAGGAAATCTTAAAACAGTAGGTCGATCATTGACTTTGACTGATTCGCGAAGTAATTCACGTAAAGTCGCAGAATCTCTGGGAGCACTGAGGATTAAATTAGGAACAACTTGCAAAATAGATAGATCCCACATCCCGTTATGGCTGGCACCATCATCACCTGTGATTCCAGCTCTATCCAACACAAAGGTCACACCAGCGTTATGTAATGCAACATCAAGCAATAACTGATCAAATGCCCTGTTAAGAAAAGTTGCATACACAGCTACAACCGGATGTAATCCTCCAAATGCCATACCGGCAGCAGAAGTTGCCGCATGTTGTTCTGCAATACCTACATCATAAATTCGATCCGGAAATTGTTGAGCAAATTTATCTAGCCCTGTTGGTCCAAGCATGGCAGCAGTCACGGCAACAATGTCATTTCTTTCTTTACCAATTGCTACTAATTCATCACTAAAAACTGAAGTCCAGGTGGTAACACCTGAATTAATAGGCTTTCCGGTGGATGGATTAATCACACCTGTGGCATGAAACTTTTCAGCTTCATCTTCTATGGCTGGGGTATATCCTTTTCCTTTTTCTGTTATGACATGCACCATCACAGGTCCGTTGAATCTTTTTGCCACTTGGAGTGCATTTTCAATCAAATCTTCATCATGACCATCAACAGGTCCCAGATATTTCAAACCTAAATCTTCAAATAAACCTTGCGGTGCCAAAACATCCTTAATACCTTTTTTCATTCCGTGTAAAGCTTCAAATACCGGTCTACCTATGGGAGATTTCAGTAACGTTTCTTTTCCCCAGTCAAGAACTTTTTCATACATATCGTTAGTTCTTAAAGCCGCTAAATGTGTGGAAAGCCCACCAATTGTTGGAGAATATGATCTTCCGTTGTCATTAACAATAATGACTAAAGGTCGATGAATTTGCGAAGCAATATTATTTAGTGCCTCCCAACTCATTCCCCCTGTTAAAGAACCATCCCCCACAACAGCTACTACATGTCTATCCTTTAATTCACCAGTTTGTTCATATGCTCTAGCAATTCCATCTGCCCAGGACAAAGCAGTTGAGGCATGTGAATTTTCTACAATGTCATGATCTGATTCACTTCGTGCTGGATATCCAGAAATTCCATCTTTTTTTCTTAACTCACTAAATTGATCTATTCTGCCAGTAAACATTTTGTGCACATAGGATTGATGACCTGTGTCCCAAATAATTGAATCTTTCGGTGAATCAAAAACCCGATGAATAGCAATGGTTAATTCAACAACACCAAGATTTGGACCTAAATGTCCACCAGTCTTTGAAACTTTGTCAATTAAAAATTCTCTAACTTCTTTTGCTAAGGCAGGGATTTGAGATGAAGGTATTTTTTTAAGATCTTGGGGTGAATTAATGGATTGTAATAAGCCCAACTTCACTCACCTCTTCTAATCTTTTCAGAATTCTAGGTCTGACTCAATTGTTTAATTCTAGGTTGAAACCTAAAATCGGGCATGTCTTGTTAATGCTACTTACAGGGAAATCACTTCCCATTTCACACTTGCCTCAAGGGGATTTTGGGGGCTCACCAGGTGCTTTGGGTGGTTTATGGCATCTGGTGGACCTGTTTGAGGCTCAACACAAAAAAGGTCCTCTAGTTCATCATAAATAACAAAGGTGTCGACATTGGATGTGAAATTGATTCGAAGTGCATTGGGCCACTCAATAAAACCTTTACCAGTAGGAACATGAAATGCGTCATCAAAGGGTGGAATTGATATTGGTTTAGATTCATTTAAAGTAAAAAAATTCTCATCTTTCACATATTGTGATATTGCCTCAATTGCAAACTTAGCTCTTTGCCCCCGATCAAGATGTCTTTTAAACCAAGGGTGCCAACCTAATTCAGCAGGAAATTCTCCTTCGTCACAAGAAATTTTTGCAGAACTACTTACGTAATTTTTTGTAATCATCCATTTTTGTAAGATTTTCATTTTTACCGGCCATGAATCATTTGTTTCATGAAATATTTCAACTGAAGTGTCAGATTGGTTCAATACTTTTCCTGCAGTAAACGCAACTGTGCCATGAATTGCAAATGTTTCAAAATTAATTTCTTGGGGATATTCCTTAGATTTGTAAATAATTTTATTATCTTTTATTCTTCCCGCCCAGGGTGCCATTAGATACCATCCACCAAGAAGTGGATGTTCTCCTTTTTCACCTAGTATTTGTAAATCTCCAATAAACCATTGCGTAGCCTTACCACCTGAATTTGAATCAATTATTAATCTATGATTACCACTTGCAATTTCAATAAGCATTTCAAATCCTCAAGGTTTGAAAAGAACACACGTATTTAAGAAGTTTTTGACTTTCTACTCGTGATTGCATCCGCGGTGGCAGCTAGCAAGAGCACTCCTCCTGTTATTGCAAGATTTAAACCTGAAGCTAATCCAATTAAACCAAGCCCATTATCAATTACTGCAATAACAAAACCGCCAATAACTGCATCCGTTAATTTTCCACGACCACCAAACAAACTCACGCCTCCCACCACAGCAGCAGCAATCGCACTTAAAACAATTGATCTTCCAGCTGCAGCATCAACTGATGCTTGTCTTGAAGCCAACAAAATTCCTGCAATACCTGCAAATGTTGATGAAATCATAAAAACAGTGATGCGCACCCGACTAACTCTGATTCCTGCTCGTCTAGCAGCTTCCGCATTTCCACCAACTGCATAAACATGTCGTCCAAATTTTGTTCTATTTAAAACAAATGTTCCACCAGCAAGCAACAAAATCACAATTGGCACAACATATGGAACACCTTTTAATGAAGTAACAGCAGGATTTGCTCCTCTTTCTAGATTTAGAAATGAAACTAATGCCCCGCCAACAACTAAGATTATGACTGCTTTAAAAAGTACTAAACTTAAAGGTTTGTTCTGTTGACCAGAATTACTTCTCTGCCTTCTAGAAATTAGTGATGTTAGAACATAAATTACCAAAATTATGAGTAAAAGAATCCAACCAAAACTTAATGGCATCGGTCTATTCATTATTGCTAAGATTGGGGGAGCTTCGATACCAATAAGTCCACCCTTACCAACTACGACTAGTTGCAAACCTTGAAAAGCCAAAAACACAGCCAGTGTTACCACGAACGAGGGTATTCCAACTTTCGCAACCAGTAACCCAATCATAAATCCAACGAACATTCCTAATATCAAAGAAATCACAACTGCAAATGGCCAAGGCACGCCATAACTAGCCATTGAAACAGCAAGAAATGCTGCAGACAAACCAGCAGTTACCCCTGCAGAAAGATCAATTTCGCCTAAAAGTAAAACAAAAGTTAAACCCATTGCCAAAGTAGTAACGGTCGCAGCCTGGGTTAGAAGATTTGCAAAATTAATTGGTTTTAAAAATATTGGATTTGCCAGGGCAAATATTGTGGCCAGAATAACTAAACCCAATAAAGCGGGTAAAGATCCTGTTTCTCCACTTTTTATTCGCTTAAAGTAATCACGGCCCACTTCGAGAAATGATCCTTCGTTTCCCGTTTGAATCGCATTTTGTTCACTCATTTAGGCACCGTCTTCTTGTGATTTAGTTCCAGTGATGTATCCCACTACGTCTGCTTGATTTGTTTCACTTGTCTTTAATGAAGCAATCATTTTACCTAGATAAAGGACAAATATTCGGTCAGCTACCGCAAAAACATCCTGTAAATTATGCGAAATAATTATTACTGCTTTTCCAGCATCTGCTAATTTTCTAACCAACTGCAAAACTTGCTCAGTTTGTGCTACACCCAATGCTGCAGTGGGCTCATCCAAAATAACTACTTTGTTATTCCATAACACAGCTCGTGCAATTGCCACAGTTTGTCTTTGTCCACCAGATAGCTTTGCCACTTTTTGTCTAACTGACTTAACAGTTTTCACTGATAGTGAAGTAAGAGTGCTTGCTGCTTTGGATTCCATGTGACCTTCATCAAGAACTCCTGCATTTACTTCTTCTCTACCCAAAAACATGTTGTGCACAATATCGAGGTTGTCACAAAGAGCTAAATCTTGATAAACAACGTCTATTCCTAATTCTGATGATTGTCTGGGACTAGTTAATTCCACAGGTTTAGCGTCAAATAGAACTGTTCCTGAGTCATAAGATTGAATACCTGCTAAACCTTTAATAAGAGTTGACTTACCAGCACCGTTATCTCCAACAAGAGCGGTGACTTCACCTGCTCGAACAGTAAAATTAACATCTTTGAGAACCTCAACGGGTCCAAAACTCTTTTTAACATTTTTTAATTCAATTACTGGAGTTTGATTAGACATTTGCATCTCTCCTTATTTCAAGTGCTTGCAGTGATAAATATTTGGTCTTGACACCCTATAACAGGTGCCAAGACCAAATATAACTATCTATAAATCAGATCTTAGGAAAGACCGATTTCTGTACACTTGGCTGCTGCGTCGCCGGTGCAAACATCTGCTGCGGTTAGACCACTGCGATCAAGTGCTGCTTCGAATCCATCAAGTGATGCTGCATCTGCATACAACGCTTGTGGATCTGCTGCTTGGAATGGTGTTCCGTCAGCCAATTGTTTATTGGTTGTAACGGTTTCGCCACTCAAGATTGCGATTGCTAAGTTAGCAGCTGTATCTGCTACAACTAAGTAATCTTTGAAGACAGTCATACATTGCTTGCCTGCCAACACGTTTGACATTCCTTCTTTAGAAGCATCTTGACCTGAAACTGGAACGGTCAATTTGTTCTTATCAAGGATTGCAATTGCAGATGCTGCGTTGGTGTCGTTTGCTGACACAACTGCGTCAACTTTTCCACTATTTGCAGTAAGTGCTTGTTCGAAGTTGGTACCAGCTTTGGCACCATCCCATGTTCCATCTGGACGCTTTGCGCCTAATGCTGCTTTGTCAACTTCAACACCAGCTGCTTTTAGAGCTGTGTCGTAGCCTTCAGCAAACATTGCTGCGTTTCCATCTGTTGGGTCTCCATCAAGGAAAATCATTTCAGCTGTCTTTGGATCTTTTCCTGCATCTGTTAGACACTTGATGATTCCTTCACCTTGAAGTGTTCCAACTGTTACGTTGTCAAATGAAACGTAATAGTCAACACCTGCAATTGGACGATCGTAAGCAATGGTTGGTACACCTTGTGCCTTAGCTTTGGCAGCAACTTGCACGCCAGCGCCTTGGTAATCGGTGATAATCATTACGTTGCAACCTGATGCAAGCATTTGATCACCAATGGTGAGCATTTTTGCAGTGTCGCCTTCAGCATTTTGAATGTCGGCTGTAAAGCCGCCTGCTTCTAATGCTGCTTGTAATGCTGGACGATCTCCATTTTCCCAACGTGGGGAAGATGCAGAGTCTGGCAAAATTACACAAGCTAAACCACTTGCAGCTGCTGCTGCAGTGTCTTCACTTGCTGCGGTTTCTGTTTCTCCGCTTGAACATGCTGTTAGTACTAGTGCTGCTGCAGCGGTAACTGCGGCAACTCTGAAAGAGCGTTTAAACACTCAGTTCTCCTTTGTTTTTTTGGATCATGATTTAAACAAATAAAGTTTTTGACTTTATTTATTTCAAACCAAGTATGTGATTTATTTCAAACCAAGTATGTGGTCAATCGCTAACTGGTCGAGTCTCTCGTTAAAGTAACTACGTTCAGCCAGTTTGTCGGCGTCAAATACCTCCTGTTTCAACTTGTCAGCTGAATCTGAGGAATAACCTCCGATAGTTGGTTGCGCCAATGTGTCATGGCCTGAAACTTTGTGTGCAGCTTGCACATCAGGATCAGCATCATAGGCACGTGCTTTTTCAGCAAGAGCTAAATAATTTCTCATTGAATTTTTGGCAAATTCCCAAATTCCATCGCCGTGCTCATTTCTATATGGGCGAGAATCAAAATGCTTGGGACCTGAATAACCAGTCTTTTCTAACATTCTTACTAAGAAGAAGTTATCTTTAATTCCTTCGGAACCAAAACGAAGATCTTGGTCGTAGCGACCAATCTTTTGATCATTTAAATCAATGTGGAATAACTTCTTTTGCCAAATTGCTTGAGCTACTCCTTGATAAAAAGAAAGTCCAGCCATAGTTTCGTGAGCAACTTCTGGATTGATACCAACCATGCTTGGATCTTCTAATGTTTCAATGAATGCCATCATGTGACCAATCGTTGGTAAGAATGTGTCACCTCGTGGTTCATTTGGTTTTGGTTCAAGGGCCATACGCATCTTGTAACCTTTGTCCTTGATGTAACCAATAAAGTAATTAAGGGCTTCTCTATATCTTTCTAAAGCATCAAGTGGATACTTTGATCCTGCTGCTTCAACACCTTCGCGTCCGCCCCAGAAAACTGCAGTGGGTGCACCAAACTCAGCACCGACATCTAGTGCGTTTAATACTTTTTGAATCGCATACTTTCTTACTTGTGGATCATTAGAAGTAAATGCCCCATCTTTGAAAACTGGGTGTGAAAATAAGTTAGTTGTGGACATGGATACAACTACTCCTGAGTCATCAAGAGCTTTTCTAAAATCTTTTTTAATTTTGTCTTGTTCAGCTAAAGTTGATTTGTATGGAAGTAAGTCATCATCATGAAATGACACTCCCCACACATTTAGCTCTCCCAGTTTTCTAACAAAATCAGCAGGATAAATCGGTGGTCTGGTGGCAGTTCCAAACGGATCTGTTCCTAAATGACCAATGGTCCATAAACCAAATGCAAACTTGTCTTCCCTCTTTGGGGTAAAAGAACTACTCATTTAGGCACCATTTTCATATTTGCAAAGACTTGCTAACAAGGACAACCCTCATAACCTACTACGGTGGGTTAAATGGTGACTACTCCGAAAGATAACTTTTTTCTCACAAAATTATTACTTTTGAATAACGTTTCGTCCCAACATTTTCAAGTCAGGCAAAACTTGCTTCAAAAGCACTCCGATAAGCATTTCTGACCATTTCTTGATAATTCACTTCTTTAAAAACAGTTCCTACTATTTCCCAGGTTGGAGGTTTTTCTGATCCACTCAATGCCCAGGCTGCTTGTCTGGCAGCTCCATCGGCCACGTATTCAGCTGCAGGTGGAATATGAATTGGAACTTTAAATAACGTTGCAGCAATTTCTTGCACCGCCTTTGATGCTGCTGCTCCCCCAATTAAAACAACTCTGTTAGGCACAGTTCCTTTACCAAAATTAGTTATTACATCACTTGCCTCAGCTAGGGAACAAAGCATTCCTTCAATGCATGCGCGGGCAAAATTTGCTGGCGTCAAATTATTTCTGGTTAATCCATGCATGGATCCTTTTGCGGTGGGTAAATTTGGTGTTCTTTCGCCATCTAAAAATGGTAGTAAAACTAAACCTTCAGAACCTGGTTTTGCACTCAAAGCTAATTCTGCGAATTGGTCTAAAGAAACATTTAGTGCACTAGCTCCAGCGTTTATCACTCTGGCTGCATTTAAAGTACACGCCAATGGTAAATAATTTCCAGTAGCATCAGCAAACCCTGCAATGATTCCACTGGAATCATTTGTTGGATTTGCAGAAACTGTGTAAGCAGTTCCCGAAGTTCCTAATGAAATAACAATGTCTCCTGTACTTGCACCCAATCCAAGAGCTGCTGCCATATTGTCGCCAGTTCCTGGCGCAACAGATATACCAGATGTTGTTTGTCCGATAATTTCATTTGGTTTTGCAACTCGT
>JAQCGN010000033.1 GCA_027730605.1 Actinomycetota bacterium | reverse complement strand
CAAATGAAACAAAGAGCAGACCAACTAAAAGCTCCTGCCAATATAAGACCTGTGTTACTTTCTTCAGCCCCAGAAGATTTGCACACAATTCCTCAATATGTTGCAGCAGCAGCATTAGCTGAACGCAGAATTTGTAGCAGGGTATTAGGTGGCAGAGTTCCGCACGCATCTTTGATTAGTGCTATAAAAAGATTAGCCCCAGCAGCTGTTTTGATATGGGGACAGATAGAAGTAAAAGCAATCCCAGCAGAATTTGATAACATCACAAATTATCGACCAGAACCACTAGTTTTGGTGGCAGGACCAGGGTGGCCAGAAAAACTTCCTAAAGGATTTAAAAGAGCTGGAGATTTGACCTCCACCATCACAGCAATCAGTAATGCTTTAGGGCAATAAAAAAAAGAAACCTTTCAAAGTCATTTAACGTCACAACTTTGTGACTCATGTTCTTGTGATAGAAAAAAACCTTGAAATAGCAAGGTTAATTGGGCACAAGATCTCTAAAAACGGTTTAATTGAAAAAGCCTATTTAGCAAAAGATGTATTTAGTGCTCAAAACTTGTTAAAGCAAAAACCAGTTGAAGTCATTTTTTTAAGTCTAGATTTGAGTCAAGAATTCTTGAAGACTTACAAGAGCACCAAAAACCCAATTGCTCTTTTGATAGATCCTGATTACCCATTTGCCTTAAAGCCCTCATTGATTAAGCGCTGTTGTGCCATAGTCACATTAAAGGCAAGTCCTCTGGAACTAGGAATCACCATTGCGGCCATAAAAGGTCATAGGAAAAAATCAAGGGGCTCAAAATTAAGATGCCCAGTAGGCAAAGTCCCAAAATTAACGGATCAAGAAATTGAAATTTTGCACCAAGTCGCCCAAGGTAGGAGCAATTTAGAGATTGCTCAGGAATTAAAAATTGGCTTAGCCACTGTGAAAACTCATCTTCAAAGAATTTTTGTCAAACTCAACAGCCGGGATAAAACCCACAGTGTGGCCCAAGGGCTTCGTTGGCGAATTCTTAATTGACTCAATCCCAAAAAGTGCTGGCGTGTACGATTAGGAAATGGCGGACAATCCAAAAGTAGTGACAGAAGTGGGATTGACCTTTGATGATGTTTTGATCCTGCCTGGACTTTCTTCAGTTATCCCAAGTGATGCACAAACTCACACTTACCTAACTAAAAATATCAAGCTAAATATCCCTCTGCTCTCAAGTGCGATGGACACAGTCACTGAATCAAGAATGGCCATAGCCATGGCACGTCAAGGTGGATTAGGAATTTTGCACAGAAATCTTTCAGCAGATGATCAAGCAACTCAAGTTGATTTAGTTAAAAGAAGTGAAGCAGGGATGGTCACTCAACCTGTGGTTTGTAGTCCGGAGGACACATTAGAAACAGTAGATAATTTGTGCGGTAAATATCGAATAAGTGGGGTTCCAGTAGTTGATGTTGAGGGAAAGCTTTTAGGAATTGTGACAAATCGAGATATGAGATTTGAAAATAATAGATACGAAAAAATATCTGAAATTATGACACCAATGCCTTTGATAACTGGAAGTGTAGATATCTCAAAAGAAGAAGCATTGCATCTTTTGCAATCAAATAGGATTGAAAAATTACCTTTGATAAATAATAAAGGTATTTTACAAGGATTGATTACTGTTAAAGATTTTGTGAAAAGTGGACAATATCCACTTGCCACAAAAGATGATTCGGGCAGATTAAGAGTAGGTGCTGCAGTAGGAGTTGGGGAAGATTCCTATAAAAGAGCACATTTATTAATTGAAGCAGGTGTGGATGTGTTAGTTGTTGATACAGCACATGGTCATTCCACAGCTGTTTTGGAAATGGTTAAAAGATTAAAAACAGAAAAACAAGTTGACATCATTGGGGGAAATGTTGCCACCAGTGATGGTGCACAAGCTTTAATTGATGCAGGCGCAGATGGCATAAAAGTTGGGGTTGGACCAGGTTCAATTTGTACCACCAGAGTTGTTGCCGGAGTAGGCGTTCCACAAGTTTCTGCAATTATGAGTGCTGCAAAAGTTGCGCGTAAAAATAATATTCCTGTAATTGGTGATGGTGGTTTGCAATATTCAGGTGATATTGCCAAAGCAGTGGTAGCCGGCGCTGATGTTGTTATGGTTGGATCACTTTTAGCAGGTTGCGAAGAAGCACCTGGTGAAGTTGTATTTATAAATGGAAAACAATTTAAGTCTTATCGAGGTATGGGTTCATTAGGTGCAATGCAATCTCGAGGTTCAATTCGTTCCTACTCTAAAGATCGTTATTTTCAAGATGATGTGTTAAGTGATGACAAATTAGTTCCTGAAGGTGTGGAAGGACAAGTTCCTTTCAGAGGACCACTAGCAGCTGTAAGTCATCAATTAATTGGAGGACTAAGAGCAGCTATGGGATATGCCGGTGCTCACACAATTAAAGATTTGCAAGACAAGGGAAGATTTGTGCAAATTACTGCAGCGGGCTTAAAAGAGAGTCATCCCCACGATATTCAAATGACTATGGAGTCACCGAATTATTACTCAGGATAGGCTTGGTGATTGTGGCTGAAGTCGAAATCGGTGGTACCAAGCGTGGTCGAAGCGCATATTCATTCGACGATATTGCGCTAGTTCCCACTAGAAGAACTAGAAATACTGAAGATGTTTCTACCAATTGGAAAATAGATGCCTACGATTTTTCATTTCCAATTATTGCAGCTCCCATGGATTCTGTTGTCTCACCTGAAATTGCTATTA
The DNA here is from genome assembly GCA_027730605.1 of Actinomycetota bacterium. Classification (GTDB taxonomy): domain Bacteria; phylum Actinomycetota; class Actinomycetes; order S36-B12; family UBA5976; genus ATZT02. Next base: position 10,830 of record JAQCGN010000033.1, on the reverse strand, counting down.
ATTACGGAAAACTTGGTGGTTTAGCTGTTTTAGATCTAGAGGGACTTTGGACACGTTATGAAGATCCAAAAGCAGAATTTAAAAAGATTGCAAATTCAAAAATTGATAACTCAGTTGAATTATTACAAAAAATCTATTCTGCTCCCATAAAACCAGAATTAATCAAAGCAAGAATTAAAGAAATTAAATCCGCAGGAGTAATTGCTGCAGCAGCACTTTCACCAAATTCAGTGGTGAAGCATTCAAAAGCAGTTGTTGAAGCTGGTGTCGATATTTTTGTGATACGTGGCACCACAGTTAGTGCAGAACATGTATCTACTGGTGAAGAACCATTGAATTTAAAAGAATTTATTTATCAATTAGATGTACCAGTAATTGTGGGTGGTTGTGCTTCTCATCAAGCAGCGTTGCATCTAATGAAAACAGGAGCAGCAGGAGTTTTAGTTGGTTTTGGGGGAGGTGCTGCTCACACCAGTGCTGATGTTTTAGGTGTTCGAGTGCCAATGGCTACAGCGGTAGCAGATGTAGCAGCAGCGCGCAGAGAATATTTAGATGAATCAGGTGGACGATATGTGCACGTAATTGCTGATGGTTCGGTGGGCAAAAGTGGCGATATCAGTAAAGCAATTGCTATGGGTGCTGATGCAGTAATGATTGGTTCTGCTTTAGCAAGATCAACAACTGCACCCGGTGGAGGAAAACATTGGGGATCTGAAGCAGTACATAAAGATTTACCAAGAGGTCAAGTTGTGGAACTAGGTATTGCTGGAACTTTAGAACAAATTTTATTTGGCCCATCAACAAATGCCCAAGGCTCACTTAATTTAGTAGGTGCACTTAAGAAGGCTATGGCTACAACTGGTTATAGCGATCTGAAAGAATTACAAAGAATCGAAGTTGTAGTTAACAACACAAAAATTTAAGGAAATATGTCAACTCACGATTTAGTCCTCGTAGTTGATTTTGGTGCGCAATATGCACAACTTATTGCTAGACGAGTAAGAGAAGCTGGGGTTTACTCAGAAGTAATTTCTCATAAATTAAAACTGAGTGAAATATTAAAGTTGAATCCAAAAGCAATAATACTTTCTGGCGGCCCAGCCAGTGTTTATGCTGATAATGCTCCCAGCATTGATAAAGAAGTTTTTAACTCAGGAATTCCTGTTTTTGGAATTTGTTATGGGTTTCAACTTATGGCACAAAGTTTGGGTGGCAGTGTAAGTAAAACTGGGGAAAGCGAATATGGATCAACTACTGTTAACGTTGAAGTTAAATCTAAAATTTTTAATGGTTTAAAACCGCATCAAGAAGTATGGATGTCACATGGTGACGCGGTTACAAAAGCACCACAAGACTTCATAGTCACAGCGACAAGCAGTGGTGCACCAATTGCAGCTTTTGAGTCAACATATTTAGCCCTTGCTGGAGTTCAATTCCATCCTGAAGTCTTGCATACTCAAAATGGTCAAACAGTGCTAGAACATTTCTTATTTGATATTGCTAAATTAAAACCAAGTTGGTCAACAGGAAATATCACGGAAGAACTAATAACTACCATAAAAGATCAGATTGGTGAAGGTCTGGCTATTTGTGGATTATCTGGAGGAGTTGACTCAGCTGTTGCTGCAGCTTTAGTACACAAAGCCATTGGAAATAACCTAACTTGTGTTTTTGTTGATCACGGACTTTTACGGCAAGGAGAAAAAGAACAAGTAGAAAATGATTTTGTTAACGCAACAGGTGCAAAACTTGTTATCAAAGATGCAAAACAAAGATTTCTTGATGCTTTGAAAGATGAAAAAGACCCTGAAACTAAAAGAAAAATCATCGGACGAGAATTCATCAGAGTATTTGAAGAAGCAGCAGATGAAATAGTTAAATCCGCTCAAAAACCTGTTGACTATCTAGTGCAAGGCACTCTTTACCCAGATGTAGTTGAATCTGGAGAAGGAAGTGCTACAGCCACTATTAAATCTCACCATAATGTTGGGGGGCTACCAGATGATTTGACATTTAAACTTGTCGAACCCTTAAGAAAATTATTTAAAGATGAAGTTAGAAAAGTTGGAAAAGAATTGAATTTACCAGATGCAATTATTAATCGTCATCCATTTCCAGGACCTGGATTAGCCATCAGAGTAGTTGGAGAAGTTAATCAAGATAATTTAGAAATATTAAGAAGCGCAGATGCTATTGCAAGAGAAGAATTAACTAAAGCTGGATTAGATGAGTTAGTTTGGCAATTTCCAGTAGTGCTACTTGCTGATGTGAGAAGCGTGGGGGTGCAAGGAGACGGCAGAACTTATGGTCATCCCATAGTGCTTAGACCAGTATCAAGTGAAGATGCCATGACAGCAGATTGGTCAAGACTAGATCATGAACTATTAGCAAGAATTTCAAATAGAATTACCAACGAAGTTAAAGAGGTAAACCGGGTGGTATTAGATATAACTAGTAAGCCACCAGGAACTATTGAATGGGAATAACCAACAATTGCCATTCTGGCAATTACGGTTTATCTCTAAGCGTCAACCTCAAAAAACATTTCAGCAAATCTGCCCTCAGGTAGATTTGCCGCACTTGATGCCATTGTCATCCAATTTGTGACTCGCTCTTTTAAATCTGTCATGTGTTCTGTTTGTGATTTATGACTTTCTAATGCCTTAAACTTTAATTCGATATTTTCTGTCACATCTAAATATTTTGTTGGGGAATGATGTGCCATAACCCAAATTTTTGCAACATTCCATGGCTCCAAACCTTCTTTAAGTAAATGAGGAAAAGCAAATTGATTTCTCGCATCAGGATAAACAGCTTGAATTGCAACTTCTCCCACAGCAAGATGATCTGGGTGAGAGGCGGGCATTCTGGCCCAGTTTCTTTCAGGTGATTGAGTTATTAAAATATCTGGTTTGGTCATTCTTATTATTCGAACAAATTCTTCGCGAAGTTCCAGACTTGGTATAATCGATCCGTCATCTTTTCCTAAATAAAAAATGTTATTTACACCCAGGACTTGGCCTGCAGCGCTTTGTTCAATTCTTCTTATTTTTCTCATTTCATCTCTACTAATTGATGCATCTTCACCACCTTGATGCCCATCGGTGGTTATGCAATAAGTAACTTCCACACCAAGTTTTGTCAAAGTTGCAATAGTTCCAGCAGCACCAAAATCAACATCATCAGGATGTGCCGTAATGACTAAAACTTTGGAACCAGATTTAGGAAGTTCAAGTGGTGTTAGAACAGGTGAAGTCATAGGTAACAACTTAGACTTAAGCAATGTCTGTTACTCAATCGGCTTTAGACGATCTAAATCCGCAACAAAAAGCAGCGGTAATCCACCAAGGAACTCCACTATTAATTGTGGCCGGAGCTGGTTCGGGCAAAACTAGAGTTCTTACTCGACGTATTGCTTATTTGATGCGCGAGCGTGCATTTTCCCCTCAAGAGATTCTGGCTATCACTTTCACAAATAAAGCAGCTGGAGAAATGAAAGAAAGGGTTGCCGATTTAGTGGGAGCCCCAGCTCGAATGATGTGGGTTTCAACTTTTCACTCTGCTTGTGTTCGAATTCTTCGAGGTGAGGCAAGTCGTTTAGGAAGAACTTCAAATTTTTCTATTTATGATTCAGCAGATTCTCTGAGGCTTGTGACAATGGTGGCAGCAAGTCTTGATATCAATTCCAAGGCTTTGAGTCCAAGATCAATGGCAAATCAAATTTCTACATTAAAAAGTGAACTAATTGACCATGAAACATACATGAGTAAAGCAGAAACTGAGCAAGAAAAACTAGTTGCACAAGTTTATCGAGACTACGATCAAAGATTAGCCCGAGCAAATGCTTTTGATTTTGATGATTTAATTGGAGCTACTGTTGCAGCGTTACAACTATTTCCCGATGTAAAGAAAAAATACAGAAGTCGATTCAAACATATTTTAGTTGATGAATACCAGGACACCAATCATGCTCAATATATGTTGATTAAAGAACTTGTAGGAAATATTAAAGATGGCATAACTCCAGGAGAACTTTGTGTAGTAGGAGATGCTGATCAATCGATTTATGCATTTCGAGGTGCAACTATAAGAAATATTGAAGAATTTGAACGAGATTATCCCGATGCTAAAACAATTCTCTTGGAGCAAAACTATCGATCAACTCAAAATATTTTAACAGCAGCAAATGCAGTCATATCTCAAAATGCAGAAAGAAGAGAAAAAAAACTTTGGACAGATGCTGGAAGTGGTGAACCAATAGTTGGTTATGTTGCTGACAACGAGCATGACGAAGCATCTTATGTCGCCCTTGAAATTGAAAGGTTGCGTGAAGAAAATAGTTATAAGTATGGTCAAATCGCAGTTTTCTACAGAACTAATAATCAATCGCGTGCGCTGGAAGAAGTTTTTATAAGAATTGGGGTTCCATATCGAGTTGTGGGTGGATTAAAGTTTTATGAGAGAAAAGAAGTTAAAGATGTTTTAGCTTACTTAAGATCAATTGTTAATCTAGATGATGAATTGTCATTACGAAGAATAATTAATGTTCCCAAACGGGGAATCGGTGAAAAAGCTGAAGATGCTATAGATAATTTTGCTCGAAAAAATAAGTTAAGTTTTGGTCAAGCAATCATGCAGGCTAAAAATATTTCTGAGTTAAGCACCAAAGCTAATTCTTCATTAGTTGAATTTGCTGAGATGATGCAATCTTTTAGAGATATGTTTTTATCTGACACAAAACCCTCTGAAATAGTGCACGCGGTCTTAGAAAAAACAGGGTATTTAGAAATTTTGTTTAACTCAGATGATGCTCAAGATCAAGGCAGAGTTGAAAACTTAACAGAACTTGAATCTGTAGCAAGAGAATTTGAAGCAAGTCATAGTGTGGGAGAAAACGGATTAGCACAATTTTTAGAACATGTTTCATTAGTGGCAGATTCTGATGATGTACCAGGAAATGATGAAGGATTAATTACATTGATGACGCTTCATACTGCAAAAGGTTTAGAGTTTCCAATCACGTTTTTAACTGGCATGGAGGAGGGAATCTTTCCTCATGCCAGGTCCCAAATTAATGAAAAAGAATTATCAGAAGAAAGAAGACTTGCATATGTTGGGATAACTAGAGCAAGGGAAAGACTTTATGTCACACGTTCTGTAACAAGATCTGTGTGGGGAGCTCCTTCTTATAATCCAAGTTCAAGATTCTTAGATGAAATACCTGCCTCATTAATTAGTTGGCAAAGGTTAGAACCTATGAATCAACCAGTTTCATCAGGTGGTTTTGGATCTGCTCCTGCTATGTCTCGGGCCAGTAAACCAAAAGAACCAAAACAGTATTTAATTCTTAATGCGGGAGATAAAGTTTTGCATGAAAGATTTGGTTTAGGAACAGTTACTGAAACTGCGGGAAGTGGTGATAATGCTGAAGCAACAATTGATTTTGGTTCAAATGGCACAAAGCGATTACTACTTAGATATGCACCTGTTGAAAAACTTTAATTAATCATTTCCCCAAAGCCAAATACCAGGATTTCTATACTTACCATTAACTAAAGTTTCAAAATGCAAATGTGCACCAAAGGCTTTTCCTGAAGCTCCAATATTTCCAATTCTTTGACCAACATCAACTTCTTGACCTGCTACAACTCGTATTCGAGATAAATGTGCATAACGTGTCACAACTCCATCTAAATGTTTTATTTCAATAGTTCTGCCATAGGCAGGTCTCCACCCAGTGAAAATAACGCTTCCTACTCTGGCGGCAAAAACAGAGTCACCATAATTTCCATTGAAATCAATTCCGGTATGCCAACCTAAATCCCAAATTCGTCCTTTTCTGCCATAACCAACTGAAATTCTTGCTCGAGCAGGATTAACTGTGTACTTAGCTCTTAAGGCTCTTCTTTCAGCTGCTTTTCTTTCTTTCTCAGCAGCAATTCGAGCTACTTCTCTTGCCGCAATTTCTGCAACTTGTGCTTTAAATCTAATAACTTTATCCTCTGTCCCCGGTGCTCCCAATTTTGCAACGGCAGGTGTTTCAATAATTGGTAAATCAGCAGCAGCGACATCTTCGTTAGCAACAGATATGTCTAAAGACGAATCAGCCTTAATCACCGGATCTGATGAAATTGAAAAATTCGATGGCAATGCCATTGCAATGGTTGAGCCAATTGCAATTAATAAAACTGATCCTGAGATCCAACGGTTGTTAGGGGTTCTAAATTTTCTCATCCTGCCCTTAACCTTGCCCGATGTCACACCAGTAACACACCACTGGGTTAGTGATGAACTTCATTTGACTCAAGTAAGCCTGTTTGATTCATAGACAATAGGCTAAGAAAGCGATTTAAGCAGCATTGCTGCATATAAGGAGTATTTAGAAAAAGTGGATCTCTACGAGTACCAAGCAAAAGAACTTTTTGCAATTCATGGAGTAACCACACAAGTCGGCAAAGTTGTCACATCTGCCACAGATGCTCAAAAAGCTGCAGCTGAATTTAACTGCCCGGTGGTTGTTAAAGCGCAGGTAAAAACCGGAGGTCGCGGGAAAGCTGGTGGTGTTAAATTAGCAAATAATCCAGCAGAAGCATTAGAAAAAGCACAAAATATTTTAGGTCTAGATATCAAAGGCCATATTGTTAAAAAGGTTCTAATTACACCAGCAGAAGATATTAAAGAAGAATACTACGTTTCATTTTTACTTGATAGGGCTAATAGAACATTTCTCTGCATGGCAAGTGTGGCAGGAGGTATGGATATTGAAGAAGTTGCAGCTAAAACACCAGAAAAATTAGCAATGATTAAAATTGATCCTTTAATTGGTGTGGATTTAGCAAAGGCACAAGAAATTTCAGTGGCTGCAGGAATTCCAGCACAAGTTCAAAAAGATGTAGCAAATTTAATTGAAAAAATGTGGAAGATGTTTGTGGCAACTGATGCCACTTTGGTAGAAGTAAATCCTTTAGTAAGAACAAACAATGACCGAATTATTGCTCTAGATGGAAAAGTGACATTAGATGAAAATGCAAGTTTTAGACACAGTGAAAATGAAGGATTTATCGATACTGCAAATGTTGATCCATTAGAAACAGCTGCCAAAGCAAAAGATCTAAATTATGTGAAACTTGAAGGAAGTGTTGGCATTATCGGAAATGGTGCAGGATTAGTCATGAGCACACTTGATGTGGTTGCTTATGCGGGTGAAAAGTTTGGTGGAATAAAACCTGCTAACTTTCTTGATATTGGTGGAGGAGCATCAGCACAAGTAATGGCCGATGGCTTAGGAATAATTTTATCTGATCCTTCAGTAAAATCAGTATTTGTAAACGTCTTTGGTGGTATCACAGCTTGTGATGCTGTAGCAAATGGAATAGTGCAAGCAATTGAAATATTAAAATCTGGACCAAATTATGTTCAACGGCCAATTGTGGTGCGACTTGATGGAAATAATGCACAAGAAGGATTAAGAATTTTAAGAGAAGCAAAACCAGAAAATGTTGAAATTGTTGACACTATGGATAATGCTGCAGCAAGAGCAGCCCAATTGGCGGTAGGTATTAAATAATGGGAATTTTATTAAATGAAAATAGCAAAGTAATTGTTCAAGGAATGACTGGTTCTGAAGGTAAAAAACATACAGAAAGAATGATTAAATCTGGGACTAAAATTGTTGGGGGAGTAACACCAGGTAAAGGTGGACAAACTTTAGAAGTTGCTGGAAAAGATATTCCAGTATTTAACTCTGTGAAAGAAGCAATTAATGCAACAGGAGCAAATGTGTCTGTTGTTTTCGTTCCACCTAAATTTGCTAAAGGTGCAGTTGTTGAAGCCGTAGATGCCGCAATGCCTTTAGTTGTAGTTATTACTGAAGGAATTCCTGTTCATGACACAGCACATTTCTTTACCTACGCGCAAAAATCTGGCAAAACTAGAATTATTGGACCAAATTGTCCAGGAATTATTTCTCCTGGTTTAAGTAATGCAGGAATTATTCCAGCAGATATCACAAATAAAGGATCAATTGGTTTAGTTTCAAAGTCTGGAACCCTGACCTATCAGATGATGTATGAATTAAGAGATCTTGGATTTACCACCGCAATTGGAATTGGTGGAGATCCAATTATTGGCACCACCCATATAGATGCTTTACGAGAATTTGAAAATGATCCTGACACAAAAGCAATAGTGATGATTGGGGAGATTGGTGGTGATGCTGAAGAAAAAGCAGCAGAATTTATCAAGGCAAACATCAAAAAACCAGTTGTTGCTTACGTTGCCGGTTTTACAGCTCCAGAAGGTAAAACTATGGGGCATGCCGGTGCAATTGTTTCTGGCTCAAGTGGAACAGCAGAAGCAAAAAAAGTTGCATTAGAAAAAGCTGGAGTTAAAGTAGGTAAAACTCCAAGCGAAACAGCACTTTTGTTACGCGCCGCAATAAAATAATTTTGTGACCGATACACCAGTTCAACGCCACAGCGTTGTTGTTGCTGGGCTATTAGTTACTTTGTGGACTTTTTTGATAACTTTTGGACTTTCAGTAATCCTTATTTTTACAACTTGGATTCTTGCTGGAGATAGAACAACAACTATTTCCGAAGCATTTAAAGTTGTGATCTGGGGATATTTAGCAATGCAAGGTGTTCCTCTAGTTATTAACTCTACAGTTTTATCACTTCCATTTTTAGGATTTTTGTTACTAACACTTCTATCTCTGTATAGATCTTCAAGATGGGCTATTAGATCTGCTTTATATGAAAATGTTAAGAGACCTACTTTAATTTCATTATTAGTAGTCAGCGTTGCTTCTATTTCTTACTGTGGCGTAATTGCGATTTTAAGGTTTTTTGTTGAACCACAAAATATAAATTGGGTTGAGGTAATGCTAAAACCCAGCATTATGGTTATTTCAATGTCAATATTTGCAGTCGGAACTGTTGGTGGAACTTGGTCATTAATATTTGATGACCTAGATTTTATTATTCAAAGAATTTTAAAACTGGTTTTTAGATACACATTACTTACATTATTAATAGGTATCGTCGTAATTTTAATAGCCATTGGATTAAATTACGAAAATATGCTGCTGGTGCAGTCATCTCTTTTAGGAGGAGTTGTAGCTGTTATTGCAGTTGTTGTCTCAGGAATTGGTTGGTTACCAAATTTTGTTTTGTGGGCGTGGGCTTGGCTTACCAGTTCTACTGTTGCACTTGGAACAGGTTCAAGTATCTCTTTAAATTCTGTCACAATAAGTCAATTGCCAGCATGGCCATGGTTTGCCCTAATTCCAACTAGCCTGCCGTCTTGGACAAGATACTTGCTAGCGATTCCTTTGCTAGTTGGCTTTGCAATTGCGTTGAGTACCAGAAACAAAAAAATTTCACTCTGGATAGTTTCTGCTTTCTTAACTTCTTTAGGTGTCTCAGGGATTTTAAGTGGATTGAGTTACTTAAGTTCAGGGTCATTAGGTAGTAATTTATTAATAAATTTTGGAGTTTCTCCAAGAGAAGTCTTTCAGCGAAATATGACTTGGTTTTTAGTAAGTCAAATCGTAGTTATTGTCTTTGTGGGTTTGATTCGATATAACAAGAATAAAAGAAATGATAAAGAAATTGAAGAAGAGACAGCAAATTGAAACAAAAAGTTGTGATATTAGCCTCTGGCACAGGCTCACTCTTTGAGGCTTTGGTACAGCATTCGCTCACAAGTAAAAATTTTGAAGTTGTGCTACTTGTTTCCGATCAAAAAAATTCTGGTGTCATAGAAAAATCTATGAATTTGAACATAAAAAATATTGTTATAGATCCAAAATCTTACCCAGATAAGGATTTATGGTCAAAAGATTTAATTAAGGTGTTAACTGAGCATAAAGTCGATTGGATATTTTGTTTAGGATTTATGCGTATTTTAGATAATAATATTGTTAGTAGCTATAAAAATAGGATTATTAACTCTCACCCTGCTTTGTTACCTAATTTTCCTGGTGCCCAGGCAGTCCAAGATGCACTTGCTGCTGGTGTTACTCAAACAGGGGCAACTGTGCACTTGATAGATGAAGGTATAGATACTGGTCCAATTATTTTGCAAAAAACCGTTGAGATAAGACCAGGAGACACAAAGGATTCATTGCACGAGCGAATAAAAGAAGTAGAGAAAAAATTGATATGCGATGCCATGGATAGGCTGAGCAAGAATAAGTTTGCTGTAATAAATGGAAAGGTTGAATTCAATTTATGAGTAGGCAAAAAATTACCAGGGCACTGGTTAGTGTTTCTAATAAACAAGGCCTACAGGAATTAGCAGTTGCACTACATAATGCTGGAGTCGAAATTATCTCAACTGGGTCAACAGCAGAAGAAATATCAAAATTTAAGATTCCGGTGACATTAGTTTCAAATGTCACAAATTTTGCTGAAATACTTGACGGTCGCGTTAAAACCCTCCACCCAGCAATTCATGCAGGAATATTGGCAGATCTTAGAAAAGATAATCATAAAAATTCTTTAAAAGATTTGAATATAAAACCATTTGATTTAGTAGTGGTCAACTTATATCCATTTAATGAAACAGTGTCATCTGGCGCAAATTTCGAAGACTGTATTGAACAAATTGATATAGGTGGACCAACTTTAGTCAGAGCGGCTGCTAAAAATTTTGAGAACGTATCAGTAATTGTTTCTCCTGAAAATTACCCGGATTTAATCAGTAGTTTGACAGAGGGCATCACCAGAGATCAAAAACTTAAGTGGGCAGCACAAGCCTTTTCGCATACTGCAACTTATGAAAATCTAATAGCGCGATGGTTCTCTAAAAAAACTACTCCTGAACAAG
>JAQCGN010000032.1 GCA_027730605.1 Actinomycetota bacterium | reverse complement strand
TCCACGCGTAGGAGATGGAATTATTCGCCTAAATAAACAAGGCGAAGTTGAATATGTCAGCCCTAACGCAGCTTCGGCATTTAGAAGATTAGGTTTAGCTGCAGATTTAATCAATCAGGATTTAGCAAAAGTTGTTGCCAGACTTCAACACAAACCTGGACCAGTCGATGAAGCAATAATGCTTGTTGCCTCAGGTAGAGCAAGTGGTGAAGTTGAATTAGATAATTCAACTTCAGTTGTAACACTTAGAGGTGTCCCGCTTGTAAAAAATGGAAACAAGAACGGTTCTTTGGTATTAGTAAGAGATGTTGCTGATTTAAGAAGAAGAGAAAAAGCATTATTAACTAAAGATGCAACAATTAGAGAAGTTCATCATAGAGTTAAAAATAATTTACAAACTGTTGCTGCTTTATTAAGACTTCAAGCACGAAGGGCTAAAAGTCAAGAAACAAAAGATTCACTATCAGAAGCACAACGAAGAGTAAGTGCTATTGCAGTTGTCCATGAAGCCTTGTCCAGATCTCCAGGAGAAGTCATTCCATTTGATGAAGTTATAAATCAGGTGATTGCCTTGGTCACAGATGCCTCAACCACAATTGAAAATGAGCAAGGAATAAAAATTGAATTACAAGGAGAATTTGGTGAGCTTCCTGCTGAAGTTGCTACACCTATTGCAATGGCAGTTGTGGAGATTTTACAAAATGCAATCGAACATGGACGTCCTACCACTGAACCTGTGCAAATAAATGCCACTAAAAGTGGAGGCCAACTCAGAATAGTTATTACCGATGGAGGTCCAGGTATTGAAAAAGGTAAAGATGTGTTTGAAACAGATCAACTAGGACTACAGATCGTGCGGACTTTGATAGTTGATGAACTAGGTGGTGGGTTAACTATTTCTGCCAATTCACCCCGAGGGGTAAAAGCAGAAATAGTTGCCCCGATAGTGCTTGCGAGAGAATAACTAAAACCCGTTGGGGTTTAGTAGAAGTTGATTGAGGCTGCTGGGGTGCTGTGGCCCAAAGCGCGACGCTCGTCTTCGCTTAACCCACCCCAAACGCCTGAATCTTGTCCGGTTTCCAATGCCCATTGCAGACATGGTTCAACCACGGTGCAAGTTCGGCATACCTTTTTGGCTGCTTCAATTTGAAAAACGGCAGGTCCAGTGTTACCTATAGGGAAAAATAACTCAGGATCTTCATCGCGACAAGCTGATTTATGACGCCAGTCCATGCTTAATACCTCCAATTATTTCCCCACTACAAGAGTGACATGATGTGACGATTTGCACAACCTATTATAGGAAAAAACTTCTAAAATCAGGTGTCACTTTGGTCACATTGGGGATAAATCGGACATTTTTCTTATTGCAAAGTATTTGCAATAGCGTATAGTTTTGAATAACGAGTTCTAAGGGGAGATGTGAAAATTCCTACCTTGCATATTCCCGACGGGTTTATCAGTGCCCCAGTATCTTTGCTTTTTCTCGTAATTTCAGGCTTTTTTGTTTTTCTGGCGTTACGAGGAGCCAAAAAACAATTAGACGAAAAAGTTGCACCCCTAGCTGGCTTAGCAGCTGTATTTATTTTTGCAATGCAAATGATCAATTTTCCAGTTGCAGCAGGAACAAGCGGCCATTTAATTGGTGGTGCTCTGGCAGCGATTTTGATTGGGCCATGGGCAGGGGTGCTCGCGGTGACTGTGGTTTTAATCGTGCAAGCTTTAGTTTTTGCAGATGGTGGATTAACAGCGATTGGTTTAAATGTTTTCATCATGTCAGTGCTTGCAACACTGGGTGCTTGGTACTTGTTTAGGTTTTTCCAAAAAATATTTCCTAAGAATAGAATCGGATTTTTAACAGCTACTGCAATTGCGTCATATTTAAGTGTTCCAATTAGTGCGTTAGGGTTCACATTTCAATTTGCATTAGGTGGAACAGCTGCAATTACCCTTGATAAAGTGTTAATTGCCATGGTAGGAGTACATTCCGTCATTGGTATAGGTGAAGCAATTATCACTGTACTTACTATTTCAGCAGTGCTTTCAGTTAGAAAAGATTTAGTGTTTGGTGCTTCAAAATTAAAAGTATCCCTAGTTAGATAAAATATGTCAACCAAAAGAATTGTTCAAATAGGTTTAGTGTTATCACTTTTTGTTGCTGCGTTTGTTAGTTTTTATGCCAGTGCTAATCCAGATGGACTTGAATTTGTTGCAGAACAGGTTGGTTTTTTAGACACAGCAAAAGATAGTGCCACAGGAAGTTCTCCGCTAGCAGATTATGGTCTTACCGGATTTGAAGATGAAAGACTTTCTGTGGGGATAGCAGGAATTATCGGCGTATTGCTTACTGCAGTTATATCTTTTGGTTTATTCACTTTAATTAAAAAGCGTTAGAGGTATATAACTAGTGGGTAGTTTACATAAGCATGTTTCTGAAGGTGTTTATCAACATCGTCATAATTGGTTTCATGAACTTCCTTCTCACATAAAAATTGCCTCAGTATTTTCATTTGTTTTAGTTGTTGTTCTTACCCCAGGTAATTTTTATCAAGCACATTTGAGCTTTGCCCTAATTGTTATTGGATTATTAATATGGAATCAAATAGCACTCAGTGCTATCAGAAAAAGACTAATAATTGAAATTCCCTTTGTATTATTTGCATTTTTCTTGCCTATTTTTGGAACAGATCCAAGGATTGATTTTTTTGGATTGAGACTTTCCGAACCAGGGTTGTGGGCTGGGTGGAATATTTTAATTAAAGCCACAATTGGAGTGATGATGTCCTTAATTTTGTCTTCTTCTACACCACAACGAGAATTATTAGTTGGACTAGAAAAGTTAAAATTTCCAAAATTGTTAGTTCAAATAATGTCTTTTATGATTAGATACACAGTTGTTGTAACTGAAGAACTTAAAAGAATGGCAATTGCTAGAGAATCTAGATGCTTTGAAGCAAAAGGACCAAAGCAGTGGAGTGTGTTGGCCAGATCTGCTGGTGCTCTTTTCATTAGATCGTATGAAAGAGGAGAAAGAGTTCATATGGCCATGCTTTCTCGGGGTTACACAGGAGCACTTCCTTTGACCACAGTTCAATTTTCAAGTCGCCGAGATCTAATTAATGGAACATTATTGCCTTTAGTTGCCTTAAGTGTATTTCTGATTTGGAGTGTAATTTTAAATTGAATCCTGCATTGGAAATAACTGGATTAACTTTTGCCTATCCTGATGGACGACAAGCACTCAATAATGTCAATTTAAAAGTTGATAAAGGAGAAAGAGTTGCACTCTTAGGTCCAAATGGTGCGGGAAAAACAACTTTGGTTATGCATCTAAATGGAATTTTAACTTCCGAAACTGGTGAAGTTAAAGTAGCAGGAATAAATGTAGAGAAAAATAATTTATTTGAAGTAAGAAAAAGAGTTGGGTTAGTATTTCAAGATCCAGATGACCAATTATTTATGACAACTGTGAGAGATGATGTTGCTTTTGGTCCGGCTAACGTTGGGATTATGGGTCCAGAATTAGATGAAAGAGTTGAATTTGCATTAAATCAAGTAAAAATGAAAGAATTTGCAGATAGACCTCCACATCATTTATCTTTTGGCCAAAGAAGAAGAGTGGCTGTTGCCACTGTGTTAGCCATGAAACCAGATATTTTGGTTTTGGATGAGCCAAGTAGCAATTTAGATCCAGCTAGTAGAAGAGAATTATCAGAAATTTTGCTCAGTTTAGATGTCACAATTTTGATGGTGACACATGATTTACCCTACGCATTAGAAATTTGTCCCAGGGCGGCTATTTTAAATGGTGGAAAAATTGTTGCAGATGGCATAACCAGAGATTTACTTGCTGATGAGGAGCTAATGAAAAGCAACAGATTAGAGCTTCCTTTTGGCATGCATTTAGATCACATTCCCCATCATAGATAGATAATTATGAATTATTTTAAAAAGAACTCGATTACTATCTGTTATAGAATTGGAATCATACAAGGAATTTCACTTGCGGTTTATACAATTTGGGCAGCAACTAGTGCACTTGTTACTAGGGACATTGAAAGAATAGATACCTTTATCACTGAAAATATCGTTTATTTGATATTTATAATTTTGATTATTCTTGTTGCTAAAGGTTTTCAAAAACTAAAAAGATTTGCTTACACACCTTTTTTACTCATTCAGTTATTTGCAATTATTATAGGATGGCCTTTTTTAGAGGCCCCTAGTCTAATTGCTAAATTATTTGGGTTAATTTTGATTAGTGTATCAATTCTTGCTTTAACACTTGCACTAATACCATTTAATAGACATAAATTTTATAAAAATAATTAAAGCCCTAGGTTTTAACTAGGGCTTAAATTATTTATGTTTACTAAGCTTTCTTGGTTTCCCAAAAAATAGTATCTATTTCTTTAATTTTGCCAAGTAGGTTATCTGCCACCGCGACATCATTTGTGCCTTTGGTTCCAGCAGCTCCTGCCAGTTTTGTTGCTTCGTTGAATAGAACATGAAGTTGTGGATACTTTTCAAAATGTGCTGGTTTGAAATAGTCAGTCCACAAAACCCACAAATGTTCTTTGACCAAATGGGATCTTTGTTCTTTGATTGCTACAGCACGACTCTTGAAATCTGCATCTTTAGAATCGTTGTATTTAACCATGCATGCTTTGACCGATTCAGCTTCAATTTTTGCTTGAGCTGGGTCATACACACCACAGGGTAGATCGCAATGTGCAAAAACAGTTGTCTTTGGTGACCAGAAACTCATTAGTACTCCTTAGGTTGCTTATTCCTGAGATTACCTTGAAATCGATCCTTTAGCACAATGAGATGGTGGCTAATTTCGGACTGATGGTGGCAAGAATTCAAGGCGACTCAATGCTGCCTGTTTACCGCTCTGGGGATTTGGTGCTGATTAGAAAATCTAGCCAGGCAAAAAGAAATCAAATAGTGATTGCACAAAGACCCGATAGGGAAGATTTACTAGTTATCAAAAGGGTTCTAACGGTAACTTCTAAGGGGTATTGGCTGCAAGGAGACAATATGCATTCAAGTGATGACTCTCGTTTGTTTGGTGAGGTACCGAAAGATTTAGTTAAAGGAATAGTTTTATTTAGATATTGGCCTTTATTTACAAATTGAATTAATATCTTTTGCAAAATTTTCTACATCTTCAATAGTTGTGTCCCATGAGCACATAAGTCTAACTTCACCAGTGTGATCATTCCAGACATAAAAATTGTGCTTTTTCTGCAATTCAAGTGTGTGATTTGGTTCCAAAATAGCAAAAATTGCATTACTTTGTGTTTCTTGAGTCAATTTGATTTTTGGATTATTTTCAATTTTTGAACGAAGTAATTGTGCCATAGCATTAGCTTTATCAGCATTCTTTTTCCAAAGATCGTCTGTGAGAAGTGCAATAAACTGAGCTGCCAAGTATCGATGTTTGCTTGCTAATTGCATGGCTGATTTTCTAATCCAAGGATATTTTTTATTTAATTCAGGTTTGAAAAATACAACAGCTTCAGCACCCATAAGTCCATTTTTTGTTCCACCGAAAGAAAAGATGTCTACTCCTGCTTTGCTAGTTAATTCTGCAATTGATACACCTAAACTTGCAGCAGCATTACTGATGCGTGCTCCATCCATATGCAGATAAGAATTATTTTTATGCGCTATATCTGCTAGCGCTTTTACTTCTGCTGGGGTGTACACAGTTCCCATTTCAGTTGACTGAGTAATTGAGACAACATTTGGTTGAGACGTGTGTTGGTCTCCTGTGCGAATCCAAATATTTGAAATTAAGTCTGGAGTTAATTTTCCATTTGGTGTTTGAATATCAATTAATTTAACCCCTAGTAATCTTTCGGGGGCACCACCTTCATCAACATTTATGTGTGCGGTACTTGCACAAATAACAGCATTCCAAGAATCCATTATTGTTTGTAAACCTGTGACGTTGGCTCCGGTGCCATTGAAAACAAAATTCACCGAACAATTTGGATCTCCTACAGTTTGTCTTATTAAATTGATTGCCTTCTCGGTAACTTCATCTGCACCATAGGCTTTTGCGTGTTCAGAGTTTACTTTTATAATTTGTTCAATTACTTCAGGATGAACTGGCGCATAATTATCACTAGCAAAGGCTTTCATATATACAGCCTTTCACAGGGATAAAACTATTTTAATTTGAGGGGATTAAGCAATTACAGATTTGATTAAATCTGCTTGTTCTTGATCATGTTTAGTGTGAGAACCCACTGCTGGAGCACTTGATGCTGGACGAGAAATTCTGGTTATCACTTGACCTAGTTGGGGAGCAAGTTCGGTAATTATGAAGGGATAAGCTCCTTGATTTGCTGGTTCATCTTGAGCCCAAATAATTTTGGCATTATTTGAATAACCTGAAAGTATATTTTTTATTTCTTGTACTGGTAACGGATAGATTCTTTCTAGTCTTAAAATTGCAATATTTTCAAGATTAGCTGCATCTCTAGCAGCAGCAAGCTCGTGACCAATTTTTCCTGTACACATCACAATTTTTGTAACTTTAGTCTTATCAGTCTTGATATCTTCAATTACTGGATTGAATTTACCTTCAGTAAATTCTTTTGTAGCACTTGTTGCAGGTTTAGCTCTCAGCATTGATTTTGGGGTAAAAATAATGAGAGGTTTATTGTGAGGATTTAATACCTGCCAGCGTAATAAATGGAAATAAGATGCAGATGTTGAAGGTTGCGCAATTGTCATATTATCTTGCGCTGCAAGACTTAAAAATCTTTCGATTCGTCCCGAAGAATGATCTGGGCCTTGTCCTTCCATTCCATGTGGCAGTAGTAAAACTAATCCAGATTCTTGCTGCCATTTTTGTTCACCAGAAGAAATAAATTCATCAATAATTGTTTGGGCACCATTAGCAAAATCTCCAAATTGACCTTCCCACATCACAAGTGATTTAGGGCTAGCTACTGAGTACCCGTATTCAAAACCCATACCTGCAAACTCTGTTAGCGCAGAATCAATAATGAATAATCTTGTTCCTTCTTTAGCCACTTGTTTAAGGGGTTTGTAACCTTTTCCAGTTTTGTAATCAACAATCACACCTTGTCTTTGACCAAAAGTTCCACGTCTTGAATCTTGTCCAGCAATTCTTACCCAGTGACCTTCTGAAAGAAGTGAGCCAACAGCTAAGGCTTCTCCCATTGCCCAATCAATGTTGTCATCCTTAATCATTTGGGCACGGCGTTCTAATTGAGGCCATAATCTTGGATGTGGGGTAAATCCTTGTCTTAAATTAGTTTGGGTTTGCGCAATTCGATCAATAAGTTCTCGGGTAATTTTGGTTTCAACTTCAGCAGGAAAAGTTGGTCTGTTATCAACAGGAACAGGTTCAACTTTTTTCAAGTCTTCTTTAGTTGCGGCTAATACTCTTTCCAATTCACTTTGATAATGAGCTAAAGCAGTTTCTGCTTCCTCAGCACTTATGTCACCTCTGCCGATGAGTGACTCGGTGTAAAGAGTTCTAACACTTGGCTTTTCATCAATAACTTGATACATCAGTGGTTGGGTTAATGATGGATCATCTGCTTCATTATGACCACGACGACGATAGGTAATCATGTCAATAATTACGTCTTTTTTGAATTCTTTTCGGTATTGATAAGCAAGTCTTGAAACAAGGGAAACTGATTCTGGATCATCACCATTGACGTGAAAGATTGGTGCTTGAATTGTTTTGGCCATATCACTTGCATAAGTTGAACTTCGACCATCAGCCGGAGAAGTAGTAAAACCTACTTGGTTGTTAACAATTAAGTGAATTGTCCCACCAGTTTTATAGCCACGTAATTTGGAAAGATTTAAGGTTTCAAGCACAACACCTTGACCTGCAAATGAAGCATCACCATGCATCAAAATTGGCAATATTGGATGATCATGTCCTTTGCCAAGTTTGTCTTGTTTTGCTCTAACAATTCCTTCCAATACTGGGTCTACTGCCTCCAGATGTGAAGGATTTGCTGCTAAGTAAACAGGAACACTTGTTCCTTCTTCTGTGATGAATTTTCCGTAAGCTCCTAAGTGGTATTTCACATCTCCGGAACCTTGAACAAAACCTGATGCTGATACATCTTCAAATTCTCTGAAAATTCTTTCATATGATTTACCAGCAATATTTGCGAGAACATTTAACCTACCTCTATGTGGCATTGCAATATCAACTTCAATCAAGTTGTCATTTGCAGCTTCGACCAGGATTGAATCTAGGGAAACAATTGCAGATTCACTACCTTCAAGTGAAAAACGTTTTTGACCAACATATTTAGTATGAAGAAACTTTTCAAAAGCTTCAGCAGCGTTAAGTTTTCGAAGAATTCTTAATTGTTCTTGGCGATCCATTCTTTCATGTGGTTTTTCAACTCGTTCTTGAATCCACTTTCTTTCCTCGGGTTCTTGAATATGCATATATTCCACACCAATACTTCTGGTGTAAGAATCTTGTAAGCGATTTAAAATGTCACGAAGTTTCATAAACGGAACACCACCAAAACCACCCGTTGCAAATTCTCGTTCCAAATCCCAAACACTTAAACCATGGTTTGCCATTCTTAAATCTGGATGAGTTCTTTGGGCGTATTCCAAAGGATTTGTATCCGAAATCAAATGTCCTCTTACACGGTAATAGTGAATTAATTCTTGAACTCGGGCAACTTTATTAATATCTTCATCATGAGTCGTGGCGATATCAATTGCCCATACATATGGTTTATATGGAACTTCAAGTGATGCGTATATGTCTTCATAAAAATTATCTTTACCAATTAGTAAATCACTAATTTTCTTTAAAAATTCACCACTCTGAGCACCTTGAATAATTCGGTGATCATAAGTTGAAGTTAAGGTAATAACTTTGCTAATTGCTTGTCGAGCAATTGTCTCTGGTGCAGCACCTTGCCATTCTGAAGGATAATCAAGTGCACCAACACCAATAATTGCTCCTTGACCTTCCATTAATCTTGGAACTGAATGTTGTGTTCCAATTGTTCCTGGGTTTGTCACACTTATTGTTGTACCTTGAAAATCTTCAACAGTTAATTTTGCTGCTCGAGCTCGTCTGACTAGATCGTCATATATTGACCAGAATTGGGCAAAATCTAAAATATCTGCATACTTAATATTTGGTACAAGTAGTTGTCTAGTTCCATCTTCTTTTGCTAAATCAATTGCCAAACCTAAACCAACATGGGGATATTTAACTATTGCAGGTTTTCCATCAACCATGGTGTAAGCAGTGTTCATTTCTTTTACTTGACCGACAGCTTTTGCAACAGCGTAAGCGATGATATGAGTGAAGGAAACTTTTCCACCTCGTCTACGAGATAGATGATTATTTATAAAAGTTCTGTTTTCTTGTAACAAAATTGCTGGAATACTTCTAACTGATGTTGCTGTTGGGACTTTTAAACTTGATTCCATATTTGTCACAACTCTTGCCGAGGTACCTCGAATTATTTCAGTTGTGGGATCATTTGAAGTTGGCACTTCAATTGGAATTTTTCTTAATGGAATAATTTCTTCAACGGGTTTTTTTGCTGTAGGTTCTGGAGTTTTTTGGATTGGTGCAGATTTCATTCCATTTTTATCTGTTGGGGAGTAATTACTAAAGAATTCCCACCAGGAGGGATCAACGGAATTTTTGTTATTTAAATATTGTTGGTAAATCTCGTCTACTAGCCACTCATTTGGCCCAAAGCCAGTACTTGAAGGGGTCTTTGGCGCTTCACCCGACATGTTGTCTGTCACGACCTCTTTCATTTTTAGCCGTATCTCTAGCGTAGTAGTTAAGTCAAAGATGCGTGATTTTGCATCTCGTAGCAGGCTTAGAGTCATGAGTGGTGAACATAATCCAGGTGGCCTCGTAGTTGACGATTCTCCGCTGGTTCCAGGTTCTTTGAGCAACCAAGTTGCGGTAATAACTGGTGGAAGCAGAGGAATTGGATTTGCAGCAGCTTTAGGGTTAGCAAAACTTGGTGCCGAAGTAATACTCATCGGGAAAAATTTAGAGAATTTAACGCAAGCCAACAAAAAGTTACAAGACCAAGGATTAAAAAGCTCAAGTTTTGTTGCTGATGTTGCAGATTCTAAACAAATGGATCAAATATGTAGTGAAATTCTTAAAAACTTTACTCCCACAATTTTAGTTAATTCTGCAGGTGTTATGAGTGAAAGAACGGCAAAAACTTTGAGAACAAGTGTTGATGAGTGGGATAGGGTTTTATCAATAAATCTAAATGGTGTTTTTAACTCAATACGAAACTTTGCTCCAATAATGGTTGAGAATCGAAATGGAAGAATTATCAATGTCACAGCATGTTTGGGAAGAATGAGTGGTCCCGGAACAAACGGAGGACTTGCTCCGTATCGGATCTCAAAATCAGCTGTGAATGCTTTGACAAAAAATTTTGCATCAGAAACTGGAAGTGGTAAACGAGGAGTTTTAGTTGATGCCATTTGTCCAGCACACTGTCAAACAGATATGGGTGGACCTGATGCACCAAGGACTGCAGAACAAGGTGCTGAAACAATTTTATGGCTTGCATCAAGGCCACTTAAGGAAGATACACTCACAGGATTTCTTTGGGAAGATCGTGCAATTGTTCCTTGGTAAAAGTTAAGTAATACATTTCTTGGATCATCAATTTTTCAAACAAGCTTTTGGGAGTAGATTGATCCTGTGAGTTCCAATTTGTTGGAATTCTAAACAAATTCCGAACAGGATAGATTAATCTAGGTTGGGTTAAACCCACTCCAAACAGGTTTGACCTAATGGCTACTTATGGGTAGATCGGGTTACTTTGGCATAGAGTGGTCTTGCTGGGACGAACTTTAAATCTGTGGGTCACAAATCTATTTTTAGTCAAGCAATAGACTGTAATTATTATGAATGAAGAGTTAACCGATTCAATTGCTGACTTAAGCACAACTTTGCAAACAATCGAAAAAGTACTCAATATAAAAAGTATGGAAAAAGAAATTGAACAACTAGAAGTTGAAGCTTCGGCTCCTAATTTATGGGATGACCCATCTAATGCGCAGACTATTACAACAAGGCTTTCATTCTTACAAAATGAACTTAAAAAAGTTATATCTTTAAGGCAGCGACTAGATGACGTATCCGTGTTAATTGAGCTTGCTACTGACGAAAATGATTTAAGTGCATTAAGTGATGCTAAAAATGAAATTAGTAGTTTAATCCCGGCAATAAGAGAAATGGAAGTTAAAACTTTACTTTCCGGTGAATATGATTCACGCGAGGCTTTAGTAACTATCAGATCTGAAGCAGGGGGAGTAGATGCTGCTGATTGGGCTGAAATGTTACTAAGAATGTATTTGCGTTACTGCGAAAGGCAAAATTGGAAAACTAACGTGTATGAAACTTCTTACGCAGAAGAAGCAGGAATTAAATCTGCAACTTTTGCGGTGCACGCTCCTTACGCATACGGAACACTTTCAGTAGAACAAGGAACCCATCGCTTAGTTAGAATTTCACCGTTTGATTCACAAAGTAGAAGACACACAAGTTTTGCAGGCGTTGAAGTAGTTCCAGTTGTTGACAAGAGTGATCAAATCGAAATTTCTGATGATGAAATAAGAGTAGATGTTTATAGATCCTCTGGTCCAGGTGGTCAAGGTGTTAACACGACAGATTCAGCTGTTCGAATAACACACATTCCTTCTGGAATTGTGGTGTCATGTCAAAATGAGAGAAGTCAATTACAAAATAAAGCAACAGCATTATCTGTTTTGCAATCTAAATTATTAGAAAAAAGACATCAGGAGGAGCAAGCAAAAATAGATGCATTAAAAAATTCAACTTCTGGATCATGGGGTAATCAGATGCGCTCTTATGTGCTGGCACCATATCAATTAGTTAAAGATTTAAGAACTGAATTTGAAACCGGAAATCCAGCAGCAGTATTAGATGGCGATTTGGATGGATTTATCGAAGCAGGGATTCGCTGGCGTAAGCAAAGTTAGTAGTCAACACCACAGCCCCTCTCGAGGCGAGTCTCACACGTATCTCTAGTTTCAACCGATAATCTCAAAAGTGGAGACAAAATGATCAAATTTGAAAACGTGACTATGGCCTACCGTAAAGACGGCCACCCTGCACTTAATGATGTCTCTTTTGAGATTGCTGATGGCGAGTTTGTGTTCTTGGTTGGCCAATCAGGAGCTGGTAAATCCACAATTCTGAGACTATTAATTAGGGAAGAAAAAGCACAAAGTGGAAACGTTCTAATTGATGACATCAATATAGGAGAACTAAGAGAAAAAGAAGTACCAAAACTTAGAAGAAATATTGGAATGGTTTTTCAAGACTTTAGATTATTGCCAGAAAAAACAATTTCTGAGAATGTTGCATTTGCACTTCAAGTTCTGAATAAAACTCCAGTCGAAATTAAACAAACAGTTCCAGTTGTTTTAGATTTGGTGGGACTGCTTGATAAAGCGAATAGAAAACCAGAACAACTATCAGGTGGAGAACAACAAAGGGTTGCCATAGCTCGAGCGTTAGTAAACCGTCCAGCTATTTTGATGGCTGATGAACCTTCAGGAAACCTTGACCCTGATACAACCATAGAGATAATGCGCTTACTAGATCAAATTAATAAAGCGGGAACTACTGTAATTATGGCTACCCATGACGCAGGCATTGTTGATCAAATGAGAAAAAGAGTAATTGAAATTACAAATGGTGCCATTATCAGAGACCAAGTTCGAGGAGTTTACGGATACTCATGAGCCCATTTATTACAAGAGTTAGATTTGTCCTTGGTGAAGTTTGGCAAGGAATTAGTAGAAGCATCACCCTAACTATTGCTCTTGTTGCAACCTTTGCAATCTCACTATCTTTATTAGGTGTTTCGCTATTGGTTGGATCGCAAGCTAGTGAAATGAAAGACTACTGGTTCGACAAAGTAGAAGTATCTATCTTTTTATGTACAGCAGGAAGTGACACTCCTTCTTGTTCTGGTGGACCAGCAACAGAAGAGCAAAAGTCTCAAATTAGAACCGATTTAGAATCACTGCAACCTTTAGTTGCCGAAATATTTTTTGAAAGTCAAGAAGAGGCATATAACAGATTCATCGAAAGATTTAAAGCATCTCCCATATCAGCTAATGTGACACCTGATCAATTGCCTGAAAGTTTCAGAATTAAATTATCGAATCCAGAAGAATTCACCATAGTAGTAAACCAATTCTTGAGTAGACCAGGTATTGAGGCAGTTAGAGATCAAAGAGCAACTCTAAGTGCTTTGTTTAGTGTGCTGGGAGGTTTACAAGCTTTAGCACTTGGTTTTGCAATAACAATGTTGGTTGTAACTTCATTACTTGTGGGTAACACAATTAGAGTAACGGCTTATGCAAGAAGACGAGAGATTGGAATTATGCGATTAGTTGGCGCATCAAAAATGGCACTACGACTTCCTTTCTTACTTGAAGCAATTTTTGGTGCACTTGTTGGGGGATTAATTGCAGTAGGGGTGTTGAGTCTTATCAAAGGATATTTAGTTGATCAAATTATTGCTACCTCCTTTACCTTTACATCGTTTTTTGGTTGGGATGCAGTAATTAGTGCTTCTTTAATTTGCCTAGGAGCAGGAACTTTACTGGCCTTTATAACAGCGTGGTTTGGTATAGCGCGACATTTG